>NZ_JBFUBE010000015.1:0-102869 GCF_056405915.1 Flavobacterium sp. P1_E4 | reverse complement strand
AAGCGGCAGGAAATCAACGAACACATCTTCGGGACTATTAAACGGCAATGGGGTTACAACCACACCAATTTAACGGGATTGGAAAAAGTAAACGGAGAACACAGCCTGATTATGCTGGTCTATAACATCAAACGCAGTATCAATATACTCGGCGTTCCCGATCTGATTGCTAAACTTCAAAAATGGAACTCACCCTACAAGGCAAAAGTCTTGTTTTTAATAAAAGTGATCTATTTAAAGCTAAATGCAAGGCACAATTTTTATCCGATAAAATTAGTAGCTTAAAAAAAGAGCCTTCTCAGAAGGCTTTATTTGAATTGTAGGATTGTAAAATTTGAAGATTTTGAGAAAAAAAAGAGGTTTTTTCACAGCCTGACGTCTTGGTACTACAGCGGGTTTGGGATTAAATTAAGCCCTATTTTCGGATTTGCCAAATCTTTCAAATACAATACCATTTTTCCATTAAGCCAAATGCCCAAATCCGTTGTAGTGGCTGTTACCGGCTGGCTTTATTTTAGCATATTAACTATTTTTTTCTGCATTCTAGATTTCGCACCAAAATCTAAAAAGCCACCTTTCGGATTTGAGTCAATACTTTTAACCGTTACAGCAATTGATTTATCTTCTGCTAAAAAATAAATTCTATAGCTATAATTCCAAAAGCTTTTTTTGAATTCAAATTGAATTGTATCTTCTTGTTTCAGAAAATTTTTGGCGTTTAATTTTTTATACAGCTTTTCTATTGTCTCATTATTTTCAACTGCTGTCATTCCATTGTGCCAATAGCTTATTTTAAGAGGATTTGCCAAAGCAAATATTCCGTAACAACCTAAAGCAAAAAGTGATATAAATACCATATAAAGAAAAATTATAATCAGAAAATTGGTTTTGGATAGATTTGACTCGAAGAGGCTATAAAACTTAACTTGAAAATATATCGAAAGAATTATTATAAAAATGCTCAATATATAATTAGCTATTAAGTCCGTCTTTTTCTGAGCTGTTATATTAGTGAATTCCTCTTTGGTCATTATTTTTAGTTTGTTTGTATGCTTGCCGGTAACTCGTTTATATACGATACAAACGTTCGTAAATACACCCGAAATGGGATAGATTGGAGAAGGTTTGTTTCGTTTTCTTCTTTTTTCAAATATAGAAATTTAAAATTACAAACCTACAAAGCGTAAATTTTGCCTATTTCATCAATTTTTATGCTCCGCCCAGTAAAATAAGGCATCCGAAGATAAAACAATGCCCTGATGCGAGCTTCGGACTGCCTGATACGAGCTTCGGAACGCCTGATGAATGCTTCGGAACGCCTGATACGATCATCGGACTCCCAATTACACTCTTCGGACAAGTTACTGCCTGCTTCGGATGCATTTTTATGATATTCGGAAGGTTTGTTCTATCATTTTAAACAAAAAAACTAGATTTTGTTTTTCGTTATTTTTTCGTGAACCTTCAATATTTCCTGTAATGCCGCAGTTCCGTACCAAGGTGTTAGTTCCGCTTCCAAAAGATTTGCTTTTACTGCTGGATCGGTGGCAACAAGTTCTTTTGCCTCTTCGATGGTACCGACATTAAAGATGTAAAGCCCTCGATAGTTTCTGTCATTTTTCATAAATGGCCCAGCCAAAGCCAATTTTCCTTCTTTTGCAAGTTTTGTTATATTGGCCATATGCCCTTTGAAAAGATTGTTTTTTTCTTGGTCGGTTGCAGTAGTATTGCTGCCGGTTTTCAAAATGCAAAACACATATTGTTTCATTCCGCGTTCATCTGCATTCAGGGATTTGGCAAGTTTTTCGTCATAATTGGGATTAGCTTCTTGTGCAAATCCAGCTGCAGCAACAAATAAAAATAAGATTGAAAAAATTCTATTTTTCATATGAATGTCTATTAATGAAAATTAAATTAACTTTTTGATAATAACAATTTGTCCTAAATGATAAACATCATGTTGGATTATTCCGTGAATATGCTCGTAATAGGAATGATTGTTATTGATGTATATTTTTTCTAAATCTTTGTCATCAAAATCCTCAAAAAAAGCATTCCACAATTCCTGCGATTTTGACAAATTTTGGAGTGATTGATGCCACGCCACTTCAGACGGATCTATTACGGGTACAAAATAATTATGGTCGGGAGTTGTGATTATTTCTCCTTGCATACGCCTTAAAATATTCCTTCTCCACTGTATGAGATGATTGACAATTTCCCAAATTGTGTTTAGATTGGGATTGATTTTCCTGTAAGCCTGTTCAGCAGTTACATCTTTTAAGGTGTTTGCCAAAGTGACCTCAAGCCACGGATTGCCATTATAAATGGACTGATATAGATTGGAAATTCGTTTGCTTTCTGACATATCAATGATTTTTTGCAATTCATAGCTAAGATACAAAATAAGTAATTGACAACTCATCCCTAATTTTCCGCAATTGGGTAAGAACAATTTCAATTCCCTTTTTTTCTGAATGACATTTGTCTCATCAAAATCATCAGAACCATCAGAACTATGAAAACCATTTTATTCGCATTCGTTTCTTTATTTAGTTTCACACTTTTTTCGCAAACCACTATTTCAGGTAAAATTGTCAATGAAAAAGGAGTTCCAATCGCAGGCGCCAATGTTTATATTGAAGGCAGCTATGATGGTGCTTCCTCATCCGAAAATGGTGATTTCGCATTTGCCACCACCGCAACTGGAAATCAAAATTTGGTGGCAAGTTCCTTGGTTTACGAAACTTCGAATACAGTAATCGATGTGGCTAATTTTCAAAACCAAATCATCAAACTTAAAGATAATGTCAACACTCTCGATGCCGTTATAATCACTGCGGGTTCTTTGGAATCTGGGAGCAAAGCCCGTATGTCTGTGTTAAAACCTTTGGACATTGTAACCACTGCAGGTTCTGTCGGGAACATTGTGGCTGCTCTTCAGTCTTTGCCAGGAACGCAGAATGTAGGTGAGGATGGAAGACTGTTTGTTCGTGGTGGTGAAGCCAATGAAACCCAAACTTATGTTGACGGAATGCGAGTGCCACAGCCTTATGGGGCAACTCCAAATAACTTACCAACTCGTAGCCGTTTTTCTCCTTTCCTTTTTAGCGGAATTTCCTTTTCTACAGGTGGATATTCTGCTGAGTATGGAGATGCTTTGTCAAGTGTTTTGCTTTTAAACACGATTGATGAACCAGATCAAAGTAAAACAGAAATTGGAGTGATGAGTGTTGGCGTTAGTCTCGGGAACACCCAAAAATGGACCAAAAGTTCTTTTAGTATCAATACTTCCTATATCAATTTGACTCCTTATCAGGCTCTTGTTCCGCAGGATGTGGAGTGGAAAAGCGCACCACAGTCTTTGTCCGGAGAAATGGTATACCGATACAATTTTGAAAGAGGAATTTTTAAGATGTATGCCGCTTTTGACGCTTCCCAGTATATCATTAAGCAAGAGAATATCAATTCGATTGACAAAATCACAGTCGATTCCAAAAACGATAATTTCTATCTTAATTCTTCATACAGCGGTTTTTTTGGAACCAATTGGAACATTACTGCCGGTTTGAGTTATGGCTATAATCAAGTGAAATCAGATATTGATTTGGACAACTATGGTAATGTGGAAAACGCCGTGAATATGAAGTTAAAATTGAAAAAGAACATCTCCAATCGTTTTAAATTGTCTTTTGGAGCCGATTATTTTATTACCCAATATGATGAAGATTTTACCCGAAATGCTGGAAACGCTTTTGATTATGGATATAATAACACCATTGGGGCATTATACACCGAAGCCGATATTTTCTTTTCGAAAAAGTTGGCAGCAAAAGTAGGGGTTCGCGCTTCCACAAATGATTTAACAAATGATAAATCTATTTCTCCAAGAATCTCGTTTGCTTACAAAATGGCAAAATTCAGCCAGTTGTCTTTTGCTTATGGGGATTTCTCTCAAACTCCAAGTGTCGAGTATATCAAGTTTTCTAAATTCAATCAGTTTGAGAGTGAAAAGGCTTCCCATTATATCTTGAATTACCAATACAGCAAAGAAGGTCGCACATTGAGAGCCGAAGCCTATTACAAAGATTATAGTAATCTGACTCGATTTGACAGCCCTGAAGTTGCCTACAATTCAATATTTACTAATGATGGAACGGGTTATGCCAAAGGTTTGGATTTATTTTGGAGAGACGGAAAAACCATCAAGAATCTAGAATATTGGGTTTCGTATTCGTATATCGATACCGAGCGTTTATATAAAAATTACCCAACTCAGGTGACTCCCAATTTTGTACCAAACAATAGTTTGTCGATAGTGACCAAATATTGGATTCCAGAATGGAAATCCCAACTGGGTTTCACTAATTCTTTTAGTACGGGAAGACCTTATAACAATCCGAACGAAACTCAATTTATGAATGGAAAAACAAAATCATACAACGATTTGAGTTTCAACTGGGCTTATTTGCTGACTACTCAGAAGATTTTGTATTTCTCGGTTTCCAATGTTTTAGGGGCAAATAATGTATACGGATATAATTATGCAGTTAGACCTGACGCCAGTGGAGAATACAGACGAAGCGCTATCAAACCAGCTGCGGATCGATTTTTCTTTATCGGTTTCTTTTGGACCATCAGCAAAAATAAAAACGACAATCAGTTGAAGAATCTTTAGAGGAAGGGGTTAATCGTTTAAAGGTTTAATCGTTTAAAATTGGATTTATTTTACCAATAGCAAATTTTGAATAGCCTCCAGCTTCAGCTGGAGAGATAAATGAATGAATGAGAGAAAGGCTTTAGCCAAAATAAATTAGGTTCACAACAGTTCATCTATTAAAATCAACAGTTCAGTTATTATAAATTTTAAAATGCTTACAACCAATATAAATTTGTTCAAGAATTAAATAAAAAAAATAAGAGTTTCAATAACCAATCAATCACAACTAAAAATCAAACATCATGTTAAAAATCATCACTACCCTCGCATTTTTTATTTGTAGCTTAATGTCAGCTCAAAATGTAAATCTTACCGTTTCTGTTTCGGGTTTAAAAAGCGATACAGGAGTTCTCAAAGTAGGTTTGTACAATTCAGATGGAACGTTTCTAAAATCAACTTACAAAAGCATTACTTCCGAAATTAAAAACAATGGCGCAACAGTAACTTTTGTTGGTATTCCAAAAGGAGAATATGGAATCTCTAGTTATCAAGACGAAAACAGCAACGGAAAATTAGACAAGAATATAATGGGAATCCCTTCCGAAGATTTTGCTTGCTCGAACGATGCAAAAGGATTTATGGGGCCACCAAAGTATGAAGATGCCAAATTCAGCATTAATAAAGATTCAAAAATAGACATCAAATACAATAACTAAAAAAAACAACCATTTAAGACCAATCAAAATGAAAAAGATTATCAGCACTATTGCATTATTTTTAGCTGTAATAAGTTCAGCTCAAACACAATTTGAACAAGGAATGACAAAGGCTTCGCAGCTTTGGAAAGAAGGAAAAATTACAGAAGCTTCGGCAATGTATGAGCGAATTGCTTCTGCTGAAAAAAATAACTGGTTGCCAAATTATTATGTTGCTTTAGTTAATACGACAGCTTCTTTTCAAACGCAAGACAAAACCCAAGCCAATGCTTTGCTTACCAAAGCGCAGAATGCCTTGGATACTGAAATGATAAAAGATCAAAACAATTCTGAGCTGTATGTAATGCAAGGTTTGATTTACACTGCTTGGGTTGTGATAGACCCGATGACAAACGCAATGAAATATTCATCTAAAGTTATGGAGGCTTACGCCAAAGCAAAAGCCATAAATCCAAATAATCCGAGAGCTGTTTTTGGTGAAGCAGATTATCAGTTAGGAGGAGCAAAATGGACAGGTGTTGATACAAAACCGCTTTGTGTACAAGTTGATAAAGCTATCGAACTTTTTGCTACTTTTAAACCGGAAACGCCTTTTTCTCCAAAATGGGGATTGGATAGAGCACTAGAAGCTCAGAAGAACTGTAAATAATTAAATTAATTTAAGCTGATTATAATGAAAGACTATAGAAATACATTTTCTGATTTAAAAAGTGGGACGATTACCTGTTTCAAGATTTCTATGGTTTTTACGGTTATTTTTTCAGCTTTATTGGGAAGTGATTTTAGTATACAAAATGTCTTAATAACGTTCTCTTTGAGCTGTTTGTATTCTTTTGGTTTGGGTTTTGGGAATGGTTTTTTAAATCATTTGCTTGACAAAAAATGGGATTGGCTCGAGCAAACCAATTTGAGGGTTTATTACGGGATTTTGGTTACTGTTTTGTACACAATTCCAGTTGTTTTGGGCATAAATTATATCATTTTTGTGGTTTTGCAAAAAATGTCCATAGATCAGTTTTTTAGTGAAAGGATGGTTTGGATTCATCTCTTTTATATCATTTTGTCATTAGGAGTTTCTGTTTTTATGCAAGCCAGAAGTTTTATGGTAAAATGGAAACAGGCCTCAAAAACTGAAGTAACTCAGCAAAGGATAATCGCTGGTACCGCCAATGCCAAGTTTGAAACCTTAAAAAATCAAATCGATCCGCATTTTCTTTTTAACAGTTTGAATGTATTGAGTTCATTGATTGAGGAAAATCCAGAAAATGCACAACGTTTTACCACTTCTTTGTCCAAAATATACCGTTATGTTTTGGAACAAAAAGACAAAGAACTGGTTTCGGTTGCCGAAGAATTGTCTTTTGCCAAAACGTATATGAATCTGTTGAAGATGAGGTTTGAGAATAGTTTGTTTTATGAATTGCCCGAAACAGTCATAAATCCAGATGCCAAAGTGGTGCCGCTTTCATTGCAGTTATTACTTGAAAATACAGTAAAGCACAATGTGGTTAGTGAACAAAAACCGTTGCACATCAGGATATTCATTGATGGGGATTATTTGGCAATTCAAAATGATTTTCAAAAGAAAGAAGTAATACAAAGTCGTCAAGGAGTAGGATTGCAAAATATTGTGGATCGCTACGGAATTATTACCAACAGAAAGGTATTGATCGAACAAAATGAAAAAACATTCACGGTTAAAATTCCTATTTTAACCAAACAAATCAGTGTTATGGAAACAACTTCAAAATATAGTGAAAATAGTGCTTACTACAGAGCTAAAAAGAGAGTAGAGCAGCTCCGAGGATTTTATGGAAATTTAATATGCTATTGTGTAATAATCCCGCTCTTGATTTTTATTAACCTTACGTTCTCACCAGGATTTCATTGGTTTTGGTTTTCGGCTGCAGGTTGGGGATTTGGGTTGATGATGCATGCGTTTCAAACCTTTGGTTATGGCGCAAATTGGGAGGAAAGAAAAATTAAAGAAATACTGAGCAAAGAGAACAGTAAGCAGAGCTGGAAATAATATTTAATAGAATCCTAAAAGATTTAAAGTTTAAATCTAAATTCAAGAAATCATGGAAAATCAATATACAGAAGAAGAACGCTATTTTAAAGCAAAAAAGAGAGTAGAGGAAATAAAGGGTTTTTATGGGAACCTGATTTCATATATCGTGGTAAATGGCTTTTTGATAGCCATAAACCTTATCACATCACCGCAGTATTTATGGTTTTTTTGGCCCCTGGGGTGGTGGGGAATAGGTGTCCTTTTTCACGGATTGAAAGTGTTTAATTATATGCCTTTCTTCAGTAAAGATTGGGAGGAACGAAAAATTAAAGAATTTATGGAAAAAGAAGAGCAAACAAAAAAAACGTGGGAATAACAGTTTAATAGAGCAACAGAAATGGAAACAAATTATATTGAAGAGGAACGTTATTATCAAGCTCAAAAAAGAGTAAAAGAAATTAAAGGTTTTTATCAGCATCTCACTGTTTATGTTCTCTGTAATCCAATTGTAATTGTTGTTAATCTTATGACTTCGCCAGGGTTTTTATATTTTATATTTTGCTTGTTGGGCTGGGGTATAGCGATAGTTTTGCATGGATTAAAAGCGTTTGATTACTCCCCTTTTTTTAATAAAGAATGGGAGGAACAAAAAATTAAGGAAATTATTGAAAAAGAAGAACAGTCAAAAAAATCATGGGAATAACTATTTGGAGTTACTAAGTAACTAAGTTTCTAAGATCCTAAGTCTTAAAAAAAGCGACTCAATTTAGATGTAATTCTTAGCAACTTAGTGCCTTTGAAACTTAGAATCTAATAAAAAACACACACAATGGGAAGATATAGAAAACAGTTATTTGAAAATTTTCAAGATGAAAATTTCAATCCAGACGCCAGATATGAAATGGCTTATAAAAGAGTAAAGAGAATTAAAGGGTTTTATGTGCATGCATTGGTTTATGTTCTCGTAAATGGATTTATAATAGCGTCTAGATGTTATAAAAACAATTTTGGAGGTGAAATCTTTTTCGGATGGGAAATTTTTTCAACCCCTTTCTTTTGGGGACTTGGATTATTAGCACATGGATTATCTGTTTTTGGCAGAAATATATTTTTTAGTGACGATTGGGAAGAAAAGAAAATCAAAGAGATAATGGATAAAGACAAAAGTCAAAAGTGGGAGTGAGAAGTAGAAATTAGTTGGCAGAAAATAGTTAGCAGAAATCAGTAAATCTAAAATCTACAATTTTAAAATGACCACAATAATAATAGAAGACGAAAAACCGGCGGCAAGATTATTACAACGTAAACTCGAAAAAATAAATGTTCAGGTAGAAGTGATGCTTCATTCTGTTGAAGAAGCCCTGAGTTGGTTTTCTGAAAATGAGCATCCCGATTTGATTTTTTTGGACATCCAATTATCGGATGGTTTGTCATTTGAAATCTTCGAAAAAACAGACATAAAAAGTGCTGTAATTTTTACGACTGCTTATGATGAATATGCATTGCGCGCATTCAAATTAAACAGCATTGATTACCTTTTGAAACCCATCGACGAAGATGATTTGGAAGTGGCTGTTTTGAAATTTAAAGACCGTTTTAAAATTTCAAAAACAAATGGAAATGAATCCATGCAATTGGATTTTGAACAGATCAGAAAAATGCTTTCCAACCCATTTGAAAAAACATTCAAAAAAAGATTTACCGTAAAAATAGGGCAGCACCTCAAGGTGATTTCAACCGATGAAATCGAATGTTTTTTTAGCGAAAATAAGGGGACATATATTCATACTTTCGACAACCGAAATTATTTAATGGACTGCACTTTGGAAGTTTTGGAGCAGGAATTAGACACTGTAGATTTTTATAGAATCAGTAGAAAATTCATTATTCCGTTAAAGGCGATAAAGGAAATTGTAGTGTACAGCAACTCCAGATTAAAGATTATTTTGCCTACTTATAAGGAGGATGAGGTGATTGTAAGCCGGGAAAAGGTGTCGGATTTTAAAAATTGGATAAGTTAAAAATAACTTCAAATTATTATTGATATAATGTATTTTAAAATGCTGAATTTATGTAAGTTAGTATTTGTGTATAGATTTTGTTTATGATGGTTTTAAGGCCGTATAAATGCTTTTCTAATGGCTATTAGTACAAAAATTAGTGAAGAGTAAATGATAAAGAACGGGGCGATGTATTCTATCCTATTTAAAGAAAGCAAAACAGCAATTATCAATAGTTGAAATCCCAATCCATAAATTGAAAGTATGGTCATGAACCAATTTGGGAATGATTTTACCTTGCAGGCCTCTTTGTCCAAAGCGTGAATAATCTTGTCGAAAGCACCATAAACGATAGTGTAAATTTTAAACAAAATATCGACTGATTTTTGACTTTCACCTGGTAATGCTCGAGGCGATTCATCTTCGAAAATTTGACTTGTTGCATCCCCTCCAGCTGATTTATTTCTCAAAATCACATAGTAATAATTGTATAAAGTGCCTTGCAATTGTATTCCAATAAATGCCAAAAAGGTAATCCAAAAAGTAGTTTTTGAGACATAACAAATGGTCATCAAAATCATAAAATTTAGGATAATGTCAAACACGCTATCGAGGTATCTTCCGGTATATGATGGCGTTTTTTTTATGCGTGCAAGTTCACCATCAGCGGCATCAATTATCGATTTTAAAATGATAAAAAAGGAGGCTGTAAAGAAGTGATTTTGTAAAATGCAATAGATAGCAATCAAGCCCGAAATGCCAAAAAGGAGGGTTACGTGTATGGGGGTAAAACGAGTACTTTTTAATTGGTTTGCAAATATTCGTGCAAGTGGTCTCCCGTAATCGGATAAATCGAGAAATTGATATTGAGGAGCAAGTTTAGACATTTTGACGAAAAACAGGAAGGTTAGATAATAAAGTTTAATACAAAAATAACCTTATTTTAACGGAGTTCGTCAAAACTCGAAAAAACATTAGATAATGAGCAGTTAGGTTATGTCTCCAAAAAAGAGACTATCCCAGCTCTTTAGCCCTGATGGAAGCGGTATCTCCCGATTTAGAAAAACAAGGCTTTTTTGCCGTAGTTTTTGTTAATCGGGAAATATAGTGGACAGCAGGAACGATGCCCGCCGATAAAGCCTATTGTTTCGCTCCTTATTTTTAAAATAATTTATTTGCTTAGTCGATGCAAGGTGTAAGTCATTGCAGTCAACAGAAAGAATGCGTTGACTTGGTGAGATAGGCCCAGCCAAAGCGGTACGTTGCACAATAATGTGTAAACTCCTAAAATAAATTGCAGGAAGACAATTATTACCAAAGCATTTAATCCGTTTTGTTGTTGAGTGTTGAGGTTGTATTTTTTGCCTTTGAAATAAAGGAATAAAATGAATCCCACCACAAAGTATGCTAATGTTCTATGAACGAACTGCACACCGCTTTTTCCTTCGACCAAGTTCAGAAAGAGTGTTTTTTGCTCAATAAAGACACTGTCGTGAATGAATTGTCCGTCGCTCATCATTGGCCAGTGGTTGTGGACTAGTCCTGCATTTAAACCTGCGACAAAGCCTCCGTAGATGATTTGCAAAAGCAAAAGAATCAATGTGATTCGGGCTATTTTTTTCAAAGGAACAATTGCCGCTTTTCTATCTGGATATATTAGGTCCAATGCCACCCAAAGTGTGTAGGCGAAAGTGATAAAGGCAAATGTAAGGTGTAAGGAAAGTCTAAAATGGCTTACGTCTGGATTGTCAACCAAACCGCTTTTTACCATAAACCAACCAAAAAAACCTTGTAAAGCTCCCATTCCAAGTAGAACAAAGCATTTGTTTAAAGTGGCTTTGTCAATTTTTTTCTTGATTAGGAAATAAAAGAAAGGAACGATGAAAACTAGGCCAATTATTCTTCCGATGAAACGGTGAAACCATTCCCAGAAATAGATAAACTTATAGTCGGATAGTGTGAAATCGTTATGGATATTAATTTTTTGGTATTCTGGAAATTGCTTGTATCGGTCGAAAGCTTCTTGCCATTTGGCTTCAGTAAGGGGAGGAAGGGTGTCGGTTACTAAATGCCAATCGGTCATGGATAAACCGGAATTTGTCAATCGGGTGATACCACCCACAACAACCATTATGAACACTAAAAAGCACCCCGATAGGAGCCAGATTATTACGGATTTATTATTTTTCATTTTTAATTATGTTACTCTTTCTCAATTATTTTTCCGCTTTTTTCAACCCCAGCTTCTCTGCCTTTTTCATCATAAATCCATAAGCAGCATCATAATCATTGAGAATTTCTCCCTCAAGGATGGCTTCTTTAATGGCTTCTTTTAGCATTCCGATTTCGCGGGAAGGTTTTAAATCGAAAATCTCCATAATTTCCTCACCAGAAATGGGCGGTTGGAAATTGCGCACATGGTCACGTTCTTCGACTTCTACAATTTTTTTGCGGACAATTTCAAAATTGCTATGGTATTTCCTGAATTTATTAGGGTTCTTGGTCGTGATATCGGCTTCACAAAGCGTCATTAAATTTTCGACATCTTCGCCGGCATCAAAAACCAAACGTCTTACTGCCGAGTCGGTTACAATGTCTTGTGCCAAAACGATTGGACGAGAACTCATGATAACCATTTTTTGAACAAATTTCATTTTGTGGTTTAATGGCATGTGTAAGCGTTCAAATATCTTTTTTGCCATTTTTCCGCCAAGAAATTCATGTCCGTGAAAAGTCCAACCTTGTTTTTTGTTGAAGCGTTTCGTTGGAGCTTTTCCAATATCGTGAAGCAAAGCCGACCAACGTAGCCAAACATCATCTGTGTTGGGGCAAATGTTATCGACAACTTCAAGAGTGTGGTAAAAGTTATTTTTGTGTGTATGTCCTTCTATTTCTTCCACTTGGTTTAAAGCGGTCAGTTCCGGAAGAATGATGTCTAAAAGACCAGTTTTAAATAATAACAAAAATCCAACGGAAGGTTTATCTGTAGAAAGGATTTTGTTCAATTCTTCAACAATGCGTTCGCCAGAAATAATTTTGATACGTTCGGCATTTTTGGTAATAGAATCCAAAGAAGTTTGGTCTATTTCAAAACCCAATTGAGTAGCAAAACGAATTCCTCTAAGCATACGCAATGGATCATCAGAAAAAGTGATGTCTGGATCTAGAGGAGTTTTTATGATTTTGTTTTCCAAGTCGGAAATACCATTGAATGGATCCGATAAAGCTCCAAAATTGTTAGCGTTTAATGATAATGCCAATGCATTAATGGTGAAATCGCGTCTGTTTTGGTCGTCTTCTAATGTCCCATCTTCTACGATAGGATTCCTGCTATCAAGATTATAGGATTCTTTTCGGGCGCCCACAAATTCTATTTCGGTATCTTCAAAACGTAACATTGCAGTTCCATAAGTCTTGAAAACTTGAACTTTTGGTTTTTTTGGAAGTAAATCAGAGACTTTTAAGGCCAATTCGATTCCGCTTCCCACTGCGACAACATCGATATCCTTTTTTGAATTTCTGTTTAAAAGTAAGTCACGCACAAAACCGCCAATCACATAACTTTCAACATTAAGTTCTTGGGATGCTTCCGAAATGACTTCGAATATTTTATTATTTAAGGCTTCTTTGTAGTTCATTTTGAAAGTTTAGAGTTTCAAGTTTATGGTTTCAAGTTTATGAAGAACTCTTAAAAGTTGAAATTTTAAAATTGAAACAAAAAATTATTTGCGAATCACTTTTACCTGCGAATCATTAGTTAATTTAATGATTGTAGAAGGTTTTCCTGCGATTTTATCGTGGTGCAAATTTACAACATAGTCAACGCCTTTTATAATTTCGGGACTAATTTCTTTGAAACTTTTTGGAGTCGGTTGGCCAGAAATATTAGCCGAAGTAGAGACTAGTGGTTTTTTCATACGCTCCATCAGTTTGAAACAAAATGGTTCTTTTACGAGACGAATGCCCAATGTATTATCGGGCGCAATAATGTTTGGAGCTACATTACGAGGTTTGTCAAGTACCAAAGTTGTTGGATTTTCGGAAAAATCCATAATTTGCCAAGCCACTTCCGGAATTTCTTTGAAAACATTGTAAATCATTTTTTCGCCATTCATCAGGCAAATCATGCTTTGAGTCTCGGCTCTTTGCTTGAGTTTGTATATTTTGGCAACGGCTTCGGGATTGGTTGCGTCACAACCTATTCCCCAAACGGTATCGGTAGGGTAGAGTATGATTCCACCTTCTTTTATGACTTCGAATGCGTTGTGTATTTCTTGATTGATATCCATTTTTATTTTAATAAGGTGCAAAGATATTTATTTGAAGTTATTAAAACGGGGGTTTTCTGGTAAAAATAGAGGTTTTAGGATTTTGATTTGGAATAATTGTTTAAATATCAGTTCTTGTTTTTAGTCAATAAAAATCAATTATGGCTTGTTTCTTAATTTTGTAAATAATAAAAAACGTTGAATAGTATAATCCCGATCAGTACACATGGCTTCATGTGATTTTAATAGACTTTTACGTAGTTGCCCCATTTCAATACTGTTTTCATGATAAGCATCAGTTCTGTTTATCTTATTTTCAACAAAGCAATCGTAAGCCTTTCCCCAATAATGATTTATTTGAATAGATGAACTACCAAACATAGAACAATGATGTATTCCCAAAGTAATGATTTTTTTATACTGATTAATAGGAGGTATCTTTATTCCAAATATTTTTGAGTTAAGAATATGCATATTCCTAAATTTAGCAATTGGAAAATCCATATTGCAAAACATTTTTGTGTATATACTAGGTTTTGACCAACATTGAGTATATTGCTCAATTACTAATTCATTATTATCATGATATAACTTTCCATTTGATCCAAATTGTTTCCAATAAACAGCCACACCAGGATAATTTTTATAAGATGCTAACCATGATTTAATGTTATTTGTAGATATAGGGCAAATAAATTCGTCAACATCAATAAATGTCAACCAATTTGTATCATTCTGATGCTTATTATAACAATCTTTATAGGCATCCATTTGCGAATGATTGAAGGGCCAGTCAACCAAATCTACAATTCCTTTTTCTATGTACGGTTTCAGAATTTCCGAATAGTTATCATCTGAATTGTTATTGTATAAATAGAAATGATCTATACCAATCACTAGATGAAACTGAATCCATTCGTCAAGAAATTTTGCTTCA
Organism: Flavobacterium sp. P1_E4; assembly: GCF_056405915.1. NCBI lineage: Bacteria > Pseudomonadati > Bacteroidota > Flavobacteriia > Flavobacteriales > Flavobacteriaceae > Flavobacterium > Flavobacterium sp. P1_E4. Next base: position 88,277 of record NZ_JBFUBE010000015.1, on the reverse strand, counting down.
TTTTTAAATATTCCACACAGACATACAGTATATTTATAATTTTTAGAGCTTCTATTAAATAATCTATTTCCAAAAATTAAAAGAGGAATGAAAAGTGATATAAAAAAATAAAATATGTGATTAATTATACCATTCTTTAACAATGTTTGTTTAGAGTGTCCTCGTATTATAAAATCCCCTTTTATATAATAATTTTGATTATCCTTCATAATAATTATTCTTTGTGATTTTTTTCTTTTGGATGATTTAAAAAGATACAAATCATAATTTTTATTAGTATTTGTTTAGATTTTAAAAGGAAATTGAAAGCGTAATAATTAGTTGTCTTGAAAAACCTTTAAAATTTCTTCTAAATCATTATTAAACCTGATTTCTTCGTTAATGATTTTGTTTTTATAAAGTTCAAAGTCCTTTAATTTATCATCATAATCGGATAGGCATGTTTCTAATAACTTTATAATTGTTGTTTCATCTTTGAGAGAATATTCTATTTTGTATTGATTTGGTATTGAAACATCTTCAAAAAAATTAGCACTTCCTTTGGTATTTGTAATTACGATGCATCCACAAATTGCGGCCTCTCTTGGGATTCTGTCTTTTCCTGGATGAGGGCCAAAATCAATATAAATTTTAGATTTTAATAAAAGTTCTTTTACTTCAGTTGGAGTCATATTTTCTATGGCTACCCATTTTAGATGGGGTGTTTTTTCAATCAATAGTTTAGTGACTTCATAACCTTTTTTAGGATTGTATGAAATAATGTTCTCTTTGTTTGTTGAATCGAATTTAATGTTTTTTACTTCATTAATAAAAATGCCATTCAGATAGTCTGATAGATATTTTATATTAGTTATTCCTTTGGATTTTAAAAAGTGTTCAGCATAAAAGCTTTGAACCCAATGAAAATGTTTTGGTTTCTTTTGAAAATTATAATAATAACGCTCTTTTTTCAATCCCAAAAGCCTCTTGGTTGAAAAACTAGGCTTTTTATTGTTTGATTCGAAAAAATTGTTAACACTTAGCCACCAAATTATTTTTTGTACATTTTTATATTTGAATATTAAAGTAGTGTATGTTTCTGGTATGATAAGAAGGTTGGAACAATTATTTTCAATTTCTAATGAATATGGAATTTTCATGTCTGCATAAAATTCATGTACTGGATTTTCATTTATGGATTCAGACAAATAAAACATTTTAGCATTATATCCCAATTGAATTAATTTGTAAGCTAATTGATGTAATAAATAAGGGCCTCCTGTTGCAAAGTTTGCTGGGCATGTGACATAAATAATGCTGTTTTTTTTATCTATTTTCATTATATTTCTTGAAATTTGTTAATGCTGAAGCTATTATTTGGTGCATATCATAATACTTGTATTCAGCTAATCTTCCGCCAAAAATTACTTTTGTTTTATCAGCTTTCTTTTTATAGTTTTCGTACTTATTTTGATTTTCCGTATTATTTATTGGGTAAAAAGCTTCCTTTTCTGGGGTCCAATTATCGGGATATTCTCTTGTTATAATGCTCTTTTTTTGAGAGCCAAATTCAAAATGTTTGTGTTCAATTATTCTTGTAAAAGGAACTTCTTTGTCATTGTAGTTTACTACTGCATTTCCTTGAAAGTTCTCTTTGTCAATAATTTCGTTTTCAAATCGTAATGAACGGTATTCAAGTTGGCCAAATTCATAGTTAAAATATTCATCTATTTTACCAGTATAAACAATATCAGTCGCTAAAGATTCAAAATAGGAACGGTTTTTGAAAAAATCTGTGTTTAAACGAACATCTACATCTTTTAATAAGCCTTCAATGATTTTATTATAACCACCAATGGGAATACCTTGGTAGGTATCGTTGAAATAATTGTTGTCATAGGTAAACCGAATAGGGAGTCTTTTTATGATAAACGCGGGGAGTTCTGTTGCTTTTCTTCCCCATTGTTTTTCAGTATATTCTTTTATTAAAGTTTCATATATATCTTTTCCTACCAATGAAATTGCTTGCTCTTCTAAGTTTTTTGGATCTTTTACACCATATTGTCTAATTTGTTCGTTAATCTTTTCTTTGGCTTCATCAGGAGTGATACATCCCCATATTTGATAAAAAGTATTCATATTAAAAGGTAAATTATATAGCTTTCCTTTTGAAATCGAGACAGGAGAATTGATATAGTTATTAAAAGAGGTAAATTGATTTACATAATCCCATATTTTTTTATCATTAGTATGAAAAATATGTGCGCCGTATTTATGAACATTTATACCTTCAATCTCCTCACAATATACGTTTCCTCCTAGATGTTCACGTTTATCAATAACTAGACATTTTTTACCTAATTTAGTTGCTTCATATGCGAATACAGCTCCAAATAAACCAGATCCAACTATTAAAATATCATATTTTTTATTTAATACTACCATTATTGTTTTTTATATTACTGTCTGATAAAAAGACAAATTAAGACCCATTCTTTGATTTTTAGATTGCTAAGCTATAATCGATAGTCTTAGTTTAATTGCCTTTTCCCTCTTATTTTATCAGTTAATGTTCTAAAAAAATAGAAAACTGGATTGGTTTTTTTTAGAAATTCATTATATTTTTTGAATAAGTTTAAATTGGTTTCTGCTATATCTTTAAAATTGATGGGGGTATCATCTTTCATCTTGTCAGAAACCTTTTTAAATTTCAAATAATTACGATAATATATTCTAGTTAATCGTGCATAATCTTGGTATTTTTTAGGGGTTGTATGCTCTAAAATATGATTAGCCATTATTAGATGATTTTTCAATCTGTTTTTATTTAAATAACCTTTAGCTCCAATTTGTTGTTCTGTATGTATTCTATAAGATATTAATTCATCAGATAGATATTCTAATTTCTTTCTTGAAGCAATAACAATAGCTATCCATTCATCATGATGAAATTTTTGGATATCTGGAATAGGTAAGATTAAAGGCTTTATTTCCTGCTTTATGCAAAGTGTTGCTCCAGTTACCGTATTAGATTTAAATTTAATATGATGGTATAAATCAATTGGTTTGTTTAATTGATTTTCAATAAAGCCTATAGAATTCCAAAGATTATTATTCTTGAATTTTTTATTATCGTCATTAATTAATTCCGCATTTGAAAAGACTGCTTCGGCTGATTCATTTTTTGAAAAATACTGGATTATTTTTTCAACTTTATTCTGTTTCCAAATGTCATCTTGATCACTCAAAAAAATATAATCACCATTACAGAGAGAAATGGCTTTTTCAAAATTTTTATTACTTCCTAAATTTATTGGGTTTTTATGTAAAAAGATTTTATTTGGATATTCTAGTTGAAATTGCATTATAATTTCAATTGTTTTATCATTTGATCCATCATCACAAATAACAATTTCATCGATAGCTAATGATTGGCTTAAGATACTATCAAGTTGATTTTTAATGTGCTTTTCACCATTATAGGTACACATTGCAACAGATGTTTTCATATTATCTAGTGTTGTATATTGGTAGGCACGATCTTAAAATTTTATTTTATTTAGAAAATATGCTTGCAAAAAAAATATTCTTTTATAAATGATATTGGAGCGAAACTTGGAATTGCATATTTATTTGTCTATTCTCATATTGATATTGGTAGTTATTACTTACTGATGTATTTAATTTAGCTTGAATGTCTAGCTTACCGATTTTTTGATATGCGTATGTATTAAACATCAAATCAACCCATTTGTTAGTATAACCTTTATAGGCATCATAAAAGAAGTCCATATTGTGAGCATATCGTTCTACTTGAAATCCCCACACTTTATTTTTTTGCCATAGACTAAAATCTAGAGTTTGTAAGTTACTTCCAGGGCCAATTCCTGCCCCAAGAACTTCTCCTTTATTGGTATAACCGTGTAATATTAAACCATGCTGGTACCAAGCGCCGGCAGGTCTTACTAAGCGATCTGCACTTTGTTCTAGATGCGTGGTTTCAAAACTTACTTTCAGATATTTATTTTTGGATTTGTTAAGCATAAAAAGTTTATTGAAGCCAAACAAATAAGCTCTAGAATGTTCAGGGGAATGAAATAAATCTGTTATATCTTGGGAATAATCATTCCAACCGCTTTCTCCGTAAAATTCAAATTTGGATTCTTTCATTGCCCATCTAAAAAAGAGAGAAGCCAATTGATCTCTATTTTTTGCATCCTCTCCATTTAGCTTTTTTTTCTGGAAAGGAGCAAATATTGGCATATAATCACTGAAACTATTTCCCATATCATCATGATAAACTTGGATTGTGCGATTTAGTCCCAGAAATAGACCAGGAATCCACTTGGGGTGATAGTTTATTGAAAGCCCGTTGATGTAACGCCAATCATCACTTTTAGGTACTTCATAATCTACACCATCAATTATAAATTGTGATTTTGGGCTATTTAAACCAGAATTTTCTAATTTACCAGATATGATTTGGCCTTCAAAACTTCCTATGAAAGTTTCTACTGGCTGTCTCGTATTCAAGGTGAAATGTAAAAAACCTGATGCATTATTACTCATGACAAGTGAATTTCTGGTTCCAGGTCCCCACCATAAATTTTCGGTAGATACGCCAACAGAAAATTTATTGATATTTATCTTGATATTGCTCTGTCCCCAGTTTAATTTACTGTAAGGCCTGTCACCATAAGGAGTAGGTAAATCAGTGGTGTTTAAATAAAAGATATTGATTAAGCGTACTGCGTTTGTTTCTGTTAAAGGAAAAATATCAAAATCAGGATTGGCTGCATATACATTTTCTGGTTTTAATTGCACACTCAAAATTCCATACTCGGCAAACAAACCTGCACTTAGTAGTGATTGATAGCCTTTGGCAGGAATCATCGAACCGTCATTCCAACCATAAGGCGCATACGTATTGTATTGTTGGATTAGGGATATTGGAAGTACTTTTATGTTTACTTTTCCTTTGGGATTTGTTTGGGTTGTGTCAATTAGATCTAATGCTAGAGGGCGTAAAGTATAGGAAATAAGAGGATTTCCATTGCCTAATAATTGTTCATTTCTACTACTTTGTTCTATCATGTCAATAGATCCTACAGAAATGTTTTGTGCTTTTAAAGATAAGAAGGTCAGAAAGCTAATTACTAATGAGAAATATATTTTCATAAATTTATTTTTTGGAGAAATAATACCCTTAATGAAACATTTTAAAAAGGGCTATAAAACGCAAATATACTTTATTATTGTAGGTTTTATTTGTTGTAATTTGACATATTTGAAGAAATTATTTAATAACTTCACTAATCCAGCCTTCTAAAGAATATTTGTTGAATAAAATTTCAGGAATTTTTTCATACTCATTATTGAAAAAAGTAAGAGGGATATCTATTTTTTTTTCATTTATAACCATAATATTATTTGGGTTATAAAAGTCATAGTTTTTTATATCGGGATTTGTAGTAATTAGTTTTTTTTCTAATCCAACACTTTCAAATACTCTAAAAGTTAGTCCTTTTTGTCCATCTCGGTTAATATCAAGTAAAATTTGAGAGTTAAACAAATTCGCATTGACTTGGTCTAATGGAATTTGTGTTGAAGTATATTCAAGATTTGGGTATTTATTTTTATTTTTTTTATCAAAAATAATGATTTTATATCTTATATCATTTTCTTTTAAAATGTTGGCTATCTTAGATAACAATGTCTCTCTTTTATCTTTTGAACTTATATTATAGACTTGATATTGTTCGTTTTTTGTGTAGTTTGTTTTTATGGGGTAAATCCAATTGGTTATAAACTTTAAATTGTACTTTTTGCAATCAGCTTTTTCAAACGAATATACTTCATCAAAAGAACTAATAACCTGTTTTATTTTAGGGTATCGAGCAATGCTGTCATTAAAATAAGCTATTGATTTTTTTGTATGTCTTTTAAATTTCAAGATACTTTTGGGGTCAATAAAATCTCCTTTTAGAGTTAGAATTACATCTTGAATTTCGGTGTTTTCTTCTAGCTTTTTTAATATTTTGTTGCCATAATAAAAATTTTTGATGTTTTTGTTGGTAAACGTTTTTAGAATGAAATTATAAAGTTTAGTTTTAAAATCGGGGTATTTATGTTTGAATTCAAAAAAATTAATATGACGAACTACATGGCCTTTTTGTTCTAAACTTTTTTTAAGATGGTTGTTAAGCTCCCAATTATCATAGCTTATTATTGTTATTTTCATTTAAAAAAGGTATTGATTATAAGTTATATACAATGCGTTGAACATGGATTGTTATATGTTTTTTTTTAAATCATAAAGCCAAAATAGGTTATAAGCAAATAAAATCATTATTTAATGTGGTGACACATGGTGAGTTCAGTTTATAATGCTTTTAGATGTAAGTTATTATTTGTTGATTTGTAGTAAACTATTCCAACAAGAAATAATACTTTCATTTTCAATTTCTAAACTATAATTGTTTTTTATATAATTTGACGCCATTTCTTGTTTTTTAGTGAAATCTAATGGGTTGTTGTCATATTCCATTATTATTTTTTCAATGGTTTCGACATACTGAATGATATTTCCTTTAGGTATTTTACATGAAAAATCTTCTAAAAAATACTCACCACCACCTTCACCTGTATAACCAATAACTAAACACCCGCTTGACATTGCTTCTGCAGGTGGTAAACCAAACCCTTCCTTGTCATTGAAACTCAAAAACATTAAACTTTCATTTAATATTTGAGCGACTTCATTTTCATTTTTATTATCTATAGGGATGAAATTCCAGTTTTTTATTTTGTTTCGGTATCTTAATATATTAATAACTTGAACAATTTCTTCAGATAGCTTTCTAGGCATAAAAGCTATTTGTCTTTTCTTAATTGAACTATCGTAGAAAAATTTAGTTGAATTAATACCAAGTTTTATCCTGAAAATATTTAAATCTTCAAAAGCTAAATTTAAATATTTTTTTGAGTTTTCTGAAACGACTATTACACCTAATAAATCAGGGCTGTTATAAATAATGTTATTATCAAAGGTATTGATTTCAAAATTTTTAAAAGTGTAATAACAATTTTGATTAAATACCACTTTACGCATTCCTTTTAATAAATTACAAATTTTTGGTCGATGTAGTTCTGGAATTATCAAAATTCCATTTGGGTCTAAACTATTAACTCCTTTTTTTAAGTATGCTTTAAAAATTTTGCTTTTTCTGCCTGATAGCTTATCAATCTCATCAAAAACAAATCTGCTGTAAATTATTTTGGTGTTATTTTCAAACCAATTATGTCTAAATAGTTTTCTTTTATGGATAATGTATGCGTTAAACCCATTATTATTTAATATGTCAACTTGTCTATATAATTGTTTAATACCTCCTATGGGTTCTTTGTTATCTGGGCAAATAAAGTAGATTGGAGTCGTTTTGTCCATTTTGGTTAATTGTTTAGAATTGATTTAATCCAGTTTTCTAATTTGTATTTATTGTATATTTCTTCTGGTATTTCTTCGTAAGGTGAATTGAAGAATGAGTCTGGAATTTCATTTGCATCTTTGTCCCAAATAAAAATATTATTAGGATTATAAAAGTCGTATTCTTTTATGTGTGGATTTGTGGTGATTAATTTTTTTCTTAATCCCATAGCTTCGTATGGTCTAAAAGACAATCCAACTTGATTGTCATGTTGAATGTCTAATATGATTTTAGTATTTTGATTAAATGTATACGCCTTATTAAATGGAATTATTTCGTTGATAAAAGAGATGTTTTTATGCTTTATTCTTTTTGAAATATTCTTATCGTAAGAGAATAATGTTGCATGTACATTGATGTTTTTCTTATGTATTGATTCAATTATTTGTATTAAATTATCATACCTACTATCGTAAGTTCCTATGAAAAAAACATCATATTTTGGACTGTTAATGGTTTCTGTATTGAAAAAAAAGTTGTACCCTTTGTTAATTCCATAATTAGCACAATCAAACTTGTCAAAACTATATGTTTTGTCAAAATATTTCATTGTCTCTTTTTGTCCTTTTATTTTTTCAAAACTATCCCAATAGTAAACTATTGATTTTTTGCATTTCGAAGTTATATGTTTGAGCTGAATATCAGTAAGGATATCAGGTCTATTAATAAATAATAGATCGTACTCATTATATTGATTTATTGTAGATTCAAAATAAGTTAACTGCCATTTTTTTTTAATGTTCTCACCAGTTATGGTTTTCAAAAAAAAGTTATAAATTCTTTGTCCAAAATTTTTGTACTTGAAGTCCTTTGCTTTATTTGAATAGACAAAATGTACGTCGTAATTACTATATTTAATAAATCCATCTAAAATTACTTTGTAAAAACCATAGTGGTCTGGTGCAATGTATAATAATCTTTTTTTTTCCATTCTTTTGTGATGATAATTTTATTTTTAATCTGTTTTAGAATTTAATTTTAATTATAAAACGAGCATAATGGTTCGTGAGTAAATTCGGATTAGCAGTTACAGTATAATTAATAGCTTATGTCTTTTGATAAATGCGAAATTACTATAATAATTGAAAAAGACTGAGTTAAATTCGCTGAAAAAAATCTTATGCTAGTATTTCTTTTTCAAGGATTGTGGTTTTGTGTTTTCTTAATAAAAACAACTTATGTATAGTTGTGTTTTTATTCCAAATAAAAATAAAAACACTTCGTGGGGATTTAATCGTGTTATTATTTTTTGATTGGGTTAGTATTTATTTTGAGTGCTATTGAAATTATTTTGAAAGATCAAATAATGTGTTAATCCAATTTTTTAAAGAATATTTTTTTACAATTTTTTCGTCAAGTTCTTCATAAGGCAAATCAAAAAACGATTTTGGTATTTCTTTTGAATTTTCATCCCAAACAAATATATTATTCGGGTTAAAAAAATCATATTCTTTTATTGATTGATTTGTTGTTATTATTTTTTTGTTAAGAGCTAATGCATCAAAAATTCTAAAGCTAAGTCCGTTTTGATTTTTTCTTAAAACATCTAATATTATATCAGCATCTTCGATTTTTTCTTGGATTTGACTTTGAGTAAGTTTTTGTTTAGTGAAAGTAACGGATTTTTTTAGTTTACTAGGTTTCTTTTTGTCAAAAAAAATGGTCTCATGTGGTATGTTGTTGTTGTCAAAATATTCTATGAAGGCATTAATTGTTTGATATCTTTCGTCAATTGAAGAAATTGAAAAAACTTTGTATTTTGGAGTTTTTTGGTTATTTGTTTTTTCTAAATGAATATAATTTGGTAAAAAACTTAAATTATGATTTTTGGCATCAATTTTATCAAAAGTAAAAACTTTATCGAAAACAACATTGTTTATTAGGTCTTTGGTGTTGTATCTGTCAATACTGTCATATAAATAGGCAATATAAGTTTTTGCGTAACGTTTTATTTGTAAATGACAATTTTTGGAAATTCTTTCTGGGTTAATAACAATAATTTTATCTTGAATACCAGCAATTTTTAATTGATTTAAAATATATTCTTCTGTCTTAATTTTTTTAATATTTTTTTTAAAGAAAATTTTTGAAAAGAAATTTGATATTTTGGCTTTTAAATTTGGATATTTATAGTGAAAATCACTTAATTTTATATGGACCGTCTGGTACCCCATATCATTGAGTTTATTTGCGATTTTGGCATCATAGCCCCAATAATCGAAACTGATTATATGAATTTTCATAATAAAAGCTTTATTTCGCACAAAAATAATAAATAATAAAATGAAAAAAATACATGTTGGGTTTTTATTGTCTTATGATTATGAAAAATTAAAGAATTCAATACCGTCGGTTTATCAATCAGCAGACAGAATTTTTATTGCAGAAGATATAAATAAAAATACTTGGACAGGTAATAAATTCAATGTAGAAGAAACTTTCTATCAATGGTTAGAAAAATTTGATATAGACAATAAGATTGAAATATATCGGGATAATTTTTATATACCTGATTTATCAGGTATTCAAAATGACACAAGGGAAAGGCACTTACTGTCTTTAAAAATGGGTGTAGGAAATTGGCTAATACAAGTTGATAGTGATGAGTATTTTTTAGATTTCGAAAATTTTGTGAAACAACTTCGAAAGTATGATTACTATTTAGACAACCCAAAAGAAAACCCGATTCAAATTTCAGGATTCCATGTTGATATATACAAGTATTTAGATGATGGACTGCTTTATGTAAAAGATACTTGCAAAGTTTTGGTTGCAACTAACTATCCAAATTATAAATTGGCAAGACAATCAAGGGAAAGGGTTATTTATGTAAATTCATTGATATTCCATGAGTCGTTAGCGAGAACCGAAAAAGAACTTGAGTTTAAGTTGAAAAACTGGGGGCATAGTCATGAACTAAATGATGAGTTTATGAATAAATGGAAAAGGGCAAATAAAGATAATTATAATGAAATAAAAGATGTCTTCTATTTAAATCCGAAGCAGTGGAGCAGTATTGGATACATTAAAACCAAAAATATTGAAGAATTAAAAAATCATCTTAACGAAATAGAAATAAGGAAAATAACACCGTTTTTTATTTTTTCCAAAAACTTTGGACAGTGGTTTAAGCATTTGTTTAAAAAGAAAAAACAGCCTGAATTTGAAAAATATTTTTAACTAAAAAATTTCAATTAATTGGATTAACTGCTTTTTTATTTATGAATTTTATTGGGTTTTGTTAAAATTTATAACTAGATGAATTTTAAAATAATATTGATCTGTATACATCCAAATATTCCTTGGAAGATTTATCCCAACTGAAATAATTGGCTCTGTCGTATAATTTTGATTTCATTGTGTCTTTATTGTTTTCAAAATGATTTAATCCCTCAATTAATGTGTTTTTCATGTAATCAGGTTCAAAATCATTCCAATAGTATGCTGCATCAGAACCTATTTCAGGCAAAGAACTGAGATCAGATAAAAAAACAGGTTTTTTAAATTTCATTGCCTCAATAGGTGGTAGGCCAAAGCCTTCTCTTATTGAGGGGAATAAAAATGCAGTGCAATTTTTTAAATAATATTGTTTTTGTGCGTTACTAACTTTTCCTGTTAAAAAAACTCGATTTTCTAATTTAAGATGGATAATTAATTTTTTTATTTTTTCTCCATATACTTTATTATTGTTTCCGGAAATAATCAAATTAAAATCTTTTAGATTTGGCATCATTGATATAATGGCTTCAAAATTTTTTCTTTCGATAAAATCACCTATAGAATATAAAAAAGGCTTTTCAGTGTTAAACGGATTAGAACATGATGAAATGTCTAAGAAATTAAATATTGGATTTCCATTATAAATAACCTTTTCTTCAACATTAGGAATGTCAAAATATTGGTGTGTTTGTTTTTTTGCATATTCCGATATATAAGTGATTTTGTCAGCTCGTTTCAGTTTTTCTGTAAACAACTTATTCCTTTTATGATTATAGTCAGAAGAAATCTCTTCAAAAAAATTAACATCGTGAATAGTCAAAACGTATTTTGATGGATAATACGGCTCAATTTTAGTATTTTGATTCAAAGAGTGCCATAAGTCATATTTATTTCGCGTGTAAAATGTTTTATACCTTTGAATGGAGATATATTGTTTGTATTTGAACTTTTCTCCAAATATTTTTTTAAATTTTGAAACATTTCCAGATAATAGATTTATTTCTAAATCATCTGTGTTTTGCTGCGATAATGCACTTATTAAGTCAAAATTGAATGTGCCTAAACCTGTTGCAAGATTATTAAGATTGTGGGATTCTAAAAAAATTTTTTTTGCTTGCATGTTTTATTATTTAGGTGTAAAGTTAAATGATTTTTTAACCTTAAAAAGTATATTTTTGTAGAAATATAAATTTAAAATATATGATTTCAAAATTTGAAGCTTCTTTTTTGAATAAACCGCAAGAAATTAAAAATCTTATAAATAAATTCTCTAGTTCAGGCACAATTTTTATAGAGGGCAAAAGAAATGTCATCAAGTTGTTTGAATTTGAGGGAATGACTATAAATGTAAAATCATTCAAAATTCCAAATTTGATTAATAAGATTGCATATAGGTATTTTAGAAAGTCCAAAGCAAGGCGTTCTTTTGAATATGCAACACTTTTATTAAAAAATGGAATTGGAACGCCTCAGCCTATCGCATATTTTGAAAATTATAATTGGCTAGGATTGAAAGACAGTTATTATGCCTGCGAGCATCTTCAGTGTGATTTGACTTTCCGGGAATTATTGGAATTGTCGGATTATCCAGATCATGAAAACATATTGAGACAGTTTACTCGTTTTTCTTATGGATTGCATCAAAAAGGAATTGAGTTTAAAGATCATTCTCCAGGAAATACATTAATTAAAAAGAATAGTAACGGGCAGTATGACTTCTTTTTGGTGGATTTAAACAGAATGAGTTTTCATGAAAAAATGTCTTTTGAATTGCGAATGAAAAATCTTTGCAGACTAACGCCTGTAAAAGACATGGTGAAAGTAATGAGTAATGAATACGCAAAATTATCAGGTGAGTCCGAGGATTTAGTATTTGAGACTCTTTGGAGAAATACAGCTAATTTTCAAGAACAATTTTACAGAAAGAAAAGATTGAAGAAGAAACTTAAGTTTTGGAAATAACATTTTTATCTTGTTTCCATAGTTTTTTTAATTCTCTGTAACGAATTACAATACAATAAGCATTTAGGTAGCAAATAAGGATGCCTTTTTTGCCGTCAAGAAATCCCAGCCTAATAAAATAATTGTATAAAAAATTATAGCTGGGATGAAGAAATTGWAGTATGAAGTTGGGTTTTACTTTTTTTGTGAATTTTTCTTGAGCTTTAAATTTGCCATAAAAAATAATCTTTTCTTTATAATCATGATAGCTGGAATAAGAGTAGTGGATTAGTTTGTTTTTTAAAAAACCAATTTTACCATCGACTATTAATTTTTCATGAACCAATCTTTTTTCATCATATTTTGCTAAATTTTTATTGAAAAGCCGGAATATTTTGTCCGTCTGATTGCCACTATATTTTAAAATACTATTTTCAAACATAAAAATTCTTTCAAAGAAAAAAGCTGAATAAGTTTGATTATTTTGCAGTGTTTCAATGATTTCTTGCTTTAATTCTGGGGTTAAAACTTCGTCGGCATCAAGAAATAGTATCCAGTCATTTTTAGCTTGTGAGATTGCAAAATTTCTTTGCGCAGAAAAATTTTCAAATTTATTCTGTATAAACTTTAGTTTAGGAAAAGTCTTTGCAATAATTTCTGTTCCATCGGTACTAAATGAATCGACAATCACTACTTCATCAGCAAAATCTAAATCGGATAATAAACCTTTTAAATGTTCTTCTTCATTTAAAGTTATGATTAATACAGACAATTTTTCGGCATTGCTATTTGTCATAAGTTTATCTTTTGATAGTTTGCAGATCTTTTGCTAAGCCAAGTTTGCCTTTTTATAGCATTAAGATAATAAGAGCAAAGATTCTTGAATATGTATCTATTTGTTCTCAATTTTAAACTAGAAAACAAAAACAAACTTAAAAGAGATAAAAAGCTTTTCTCTAAAAGTATAAAGATTGTCAAAAGTGTATGTGCTAATGTCTTAGATAACGAATTAAAATTATTGTTTATATATACATGTTTTGAAATGATAACTTCAGTTTTGCTGATATGTTCTGTTTCAAAATCGTGTCTTGAAGAACCGCCATGTTCATGTAAAATAATTGTATTTCGAGTCACGGCAATTTTGCCATTTTTCTGAATTATTTTTCTACAAATTTCAACATCTTCAAAGTAAAGCCAATAATCTTCGTTCCAGCCATTCACTCTTTTAAACCAATCTTTGCTTATAAAAATCACAGCTCCAGTGACCCAGTCAGGATAAAATAATTTTTCTTTGGGGTTGAAAATTGTTTCAATTCTTTTTTTTATTATTTTTCTGTGAAAGAATCTACTTGTTCCAAAAATCTGAACAAGCGATGGAAATATATTTTTTTGATTAAAGAAACGGCTTTTTTTGTCAACCTGAAGACAAGATAATATTCCGATATCAGAATGATTTTTATAAGTTGTATAAAGTGTGTTAAGGGTTTCGGGTGTAATTATAGTGTCAGGATTTAGAAATAAAAAATAATTTCCTTTTGCTTCTTTAGCACCTAAATTGCATCCATTTGCAAAGCCAGAATTAGTCTCATTTTTTATGAAAATAAAATTTTTAAATTTATTTTGAAAAAAATCAAATTCACCGTCATTCGAAAAATTATCTACAATGATTACTTCAAAAATTATTTTTGTTTCATCTATTGAAAGTAATGACTCTAGACAGTTATGTAATGGCTTCCAACTTCGGTAGTTGACTATAATAATTGAAACGTCCATTAATATGATAAAATATGTTTTTGATGAATTTGATTATGTAAATTAGATTGTCTCAATAATACTTTGTCGTCCTGTTAATTGTTGTTTATGAAAAAATCAATTTTGTCTTTGAATAATTCTGGTGGAATTAGCTGATATAAAGAGGCGGAGTTTTTCTTTATCTCACTATGATTAATGTCTTCACCAAATAGCTCAGGCCTGAAATCTTTTAAATGGACAGAAATGTATCTTAAACCATCCTCAAAAGTAGCCCAAATTTTCTTTTCCACGAAAGGCGAAAAAATGGTGAAGGCTGGTTTGTTTAATGCTTTTGCCATATTGATAGCTCCTCCATCATTACCAATAATTAAATCGCATTGATTCATTATGGATATAAATGATCTTAAGTCTTTACCAAATAAATCAAAGCGTATTTTTTCTTGAGTTTCTTTTGAACACGAGTTGTATATCGTTTTAGCGTCTTCAATTTGATTTTCAAAGTAATTAAAAAGTATTGTTACATCTTTATGATTTGCAACATATTCAACAATTTTTGCCATGTATTCCAATGGGTAAGTTTTATTTTTTTCACTTCCCAGCAGACTAATCATTATTATTTTTTTGTCCCTGCTTATTTTGTTTTTTTCAAAAAGAGAAATTGTTTTTTCATTTTCTTCAGGACTTATAAATAATTTGGGATAGGGATCTATTATATTTTGGTCTAAATTTAGGGGCTCCAATAATAAAAGCCTATTATCAATAGCAAACCCATATTTTGGCGTTCCAGTATTTTCAAATCGTTTTAAATTGTGTGTATAAAACAATTTGGTATACCATTTGTGATACGCTATTTTAATATGGGAACCAGCAAACATCGTAATTAGGTTTGTTTCTAATTTATTATAGACATCTATTACAACATCGTATTTTTCAGCTCTAATTTCAAAAATAAACTTAAAAAGAGAAAAATAATTTTTTCGGACTTTATGGGATAACGGAATTACTGTATCAATATTTGGATTCCCTATTAAAACATCAAGACTATTGGTATAACACATGTAATCAATTGTATACAGCGGAAATTGTTTTTTTAAATTATTACATATTATCGTACTTGTAAGTACGTCACCAATTCTTTTTTGTTGAATAACTAAAATTCTCATATTGAATAAACTTAATTTGAGTGCTAAAATACAAAGTATTTATAGATATTTGCGGGAGCAAGATTATAAATGGAGTAATCTAGAGGAAAAAAATTATATTTTTGTGTCAGCAAATAAACATTACAATGGCAATAAGCGGTTTAATTATTACTTTCAATGAAGAGAAAATGATAGGAAAGTGTATTGATGCACTTTTTAGAGTTTGTGATGAAGTAATTATAGTCGATTCTTTAAGCAAAGACAAGACAGTTGAAATAGCTAAAGCAAAAGGAGCAATTGTTATCGAACAAGCTTTTCTTGGCGATGGGCCGCAACGCTCTCATGGATTGCCTTTTTGTAAAAATGATTGGATTCTCAACTTGGATGCTGATGAATTTTTGGATAAAGACGCTGAGGATTATATTTTAAAAGAAAAATATTTAAAAGGAGATTTTGATGGATTAAGTTTTCGTGTCAAAAACTTTTTAGGAGATAAATTAATAGATTTTGCAGGTTGGTATCCAGACCACAAAGTGCGGTTTTTTAATAAAAAAACAGCAAGACCTTCTGATTCTAAAGTTCATCAAACTATTGTAACTACGAATGAAAAGAATGTGCCGGTTCATATATTGCATTATGGATGGGATTCACTGGATCAAATTATAGCCAAAAAGAATCAATATTCAAGCTGGCACGCACAACAGCTTTTTGATCAAGGCGTTAGGATTTGGGCATATAAACCTTTGCTTAATGGAACTGTTGCATTTGTACGTTGTTATTTCTTTAAAAAAGGGTTTTTGAATGGATTGGACGGATTGACTATTTCTATGATTCAAGCTTTCTTTTCTTATATGAAATATGCCAAACTAATTAAAATTCAAAAGAAAAATAGTTGATATTTTGAATATTGTTGAATATAAAAAGAGGTCTTATTTACAAAATAAGACCTCTTTTCTTTATAAAATTAAATGATTTTTAAACCGCTACATCATATTCGCGTAAAGCGTTATTTAAAGATGTTTTTAAATCAGTAGATGGTTTACGAGTTCCAATAATCAAAGCGCAAGGCACTTGGAATTCTCCAGCAGCAAATTTCTTGGTATAGCTTCCAGGAATTACTACCGAACGAGCAGGGACAAAACCTTTCATTTCAACAGGTTCATCACCAGTTACATCAATGATTTTTGTTGAGGCTGTTAAACATACATTCGCCCCAAGAACTGCTTCTTTACCAACATGAACACCTTCAACGACAATACAACGGGAACCTACAAAAGCGCCATCTTCAATAATAACAGGAGCTGCTTGTAATGGTTCTAATACACCACCAATTCCAACACCACCGCTTAAGTGTACGTTTTTACCAATTTGAGCACAGCTACCTACAGTTGCCCATGTGTCTACCATAGTTCCTTCGTCTACATAAGCACCAATGTTTACATAACTTGGCATCAAGATTACACCACTTGAAATATAAGCACCATATCGAGCAACAGCATTTGGAACTACACGAATTCCTTTTTCTGCATAACCTCTTTTTAATAACATTTTATCGTGGTATTCAAAAATTCCAGATTCTAATGTTTCCATTTTTTGAATAGGGAAGTACATCACAACGGCTTTCTTTACCCATTCGTTTACTTGCCATCCTTCGCCAACAGGCTCAGCAACACGTAATTTTCCTGTATCTAATAATTCTATAACTTCTCTGATAGCATCAGTAGTTTTTGTTTCTTGAAGCAAAGCACGGTTTTCCCAAGCTTGTTCTATTATGGATTGTAGTTCGTTCATTTTAGATAAATTTTCAGCAAAGATACCATTTTTAACCAATAGCAAAAAAGAGAAATTGTATGGAAAATGTTATAGATTTAACTTGCGATTGTTTAAAAATGGTAAATTTGATAAACGAAAAAAAAAGGAAATATGAAAGATAATTTTTCTAAACAAGCTTTGGAATATTCAAAATATCGTCCTCATTATCCCGATGAAATGATTGAGTATTTAATTTCGTTTGCCAAAAACAAATCCATGGCTCTTGATATTGCCACTGGAAATGGACAGATTGCTCACAAACTCTCTACCGTTTTTGAAAAAGTATATGGAATTGATATAAGCCAAAGCCAATTGGATAATGCTATCCAAGCACTAAATTTAGTGTATCAATTGGAGTCGGCCGAAAAGACAAGTTTTGATAATCAGACTTTCGATTTAATAACTGTTGCCCAAGCTATTCATTGGTTTGACTTTGATTTGTTTTACAAAGAAATCTACAGGATTTTGAAACCCAATGGGATCTTTGCGGTTTTGGGATATGGATTGTTTTCTACTAATGTCGAATCCGATGTGATACTTCGCAATTATTACTACAATATAATTGGGCCGTATTGGGATAAAGAACGGAAATACTTGGATGAAAACTATACTACGATTCCTTTTCCTTTTGATGAAATTACTATTGATAGTTTCGAAAATTATTTTACTTGGTCTTTTGAAGAATTGATAGGTTACCTCGAAACATGGTCGGCAACACAGCATTATATTTTGAAAAACAAAAGCAACCCATTGGATTTGATTAGGGAGGAATTGAGAATTTCTTGGCAAAAGAATGATAAGAAAGTGACTTTTCCATTGTTGTTCAGAATTGGGAAATTAAAATAGTTACCTTTGATAAAAAAATAAAATGCCAAGAATACTTTCCATAGATTATGGACAAAAACGAACAGGAATAGCAGTTACTGATGAATTGCAAATTATAGCCTCAGGTCTAACTACGATTCCCTCCCCAACTGCAATTGCTTTTTTGAAAGATTATTTTGCTAAAGAAAAAGTAGAAGCAGTACTTATTGGCGAACCGAAACAAATGAATGGGGAACCTTCTGAAAGTGCATCCATAATTAAAGGATTTGTAACTCATTTTACCAATCATTTTCCGGATATGAAGGTCATTCGCGTCGATGAACGTTTTACTTCCAAAATGGCTTTTCAAACAATGATCGATAGCGGACTCAATAAAAAACAGCGTCAAAATAAAGCCCTAATTGATGAAATTTCTGCTACTATCATGCTTCAAGATTATTTGAATCGAAAATAACTTTCTTAATTTAACAAACTGTTATGTTTTTTGGGCGTTTTGTAACCAAAAAATAATTTTTTTTTGTGATTTTTAGAACTATTTTTGCAACTTCTTAAAAACACACAAAAATGTCCGATACAACAATACGATCCAATTCTGATGTAGTTCTAATTGGAGCTGGGATTATGAGTGCTACTCTAGGTTTAATTTTAAAAGAATTACAACCTGATTTAAAGATTGATATTTACGAAAGATTGGATGTTGCAGCAGCAGAAAGTTCTGATGCATGGAATAATGCAGGAACAGGGCATTCCGCTTTTTGTGAGCTTAATTATACTCCGGAAAGTGCTGATGGAACAATAAATCCAAATAAAGCAATTAGTATTGCAGAACAATTTGAGGTTTCCAGACAGTTTTGGTCTTATTTGGTCAAAGAAGGAAAGCTTACATCTCCAGAAGATTTTATAAAAAGTATTCCTCATATTAGTTTTGTTTGGGGTGATAAAAATGTTGAATTTCTAAAGAACAGGTTTAAAGCATTGCAGGCAAATCCACTATTTGCCGAAATGATTTTCAGTACTGATTTTTCGGAATTGCAAAAATGGATGCCTTTAGTAATGGAAGGTAGAAATGAGGATGAAAAAGTAGCAGCAACTTCAATGAAAATAGGTACCGATGTGAATTTTGGGACCTTAACTAGAAGTATGCTGGGTTATTTGACAAAATTGGATAATGTTACCATTCACTACAGCCATGAAGTTAAGAAATTGAAACAAAGAGAAGATAAATCTTGGAGAATAAAAATCACAGATTTGGCTTCCGGTCAAAAGAAAAAAGTATATACTAAATTTGTTTTCATAGGTGCCGGTGGAGGTTCATTGCCGTTATTGGAAAAAGCAAATGTACCTGAAGGAAAAGGATACGGAGGTTTCCCAGTTAGTGGTCAATGGTTAAAATGTACAAATCCCGAAGTAATTGCAAAACACCAAGCTAAAGTATATGGAAAAGCGAGTGTTGGTGCACCACCAATGTCAGTTCCTCATGTTGATACCCGAATGATTGATGGAGAGAGAGCATTACTTTTTGGACCGTTTGCAGGATTTTCTACGCGCTTCTTAAAAAACGGCTCTTATTCAGATTTGCCATTGTCTATAAAAGCAGACAACGTAATTCCTATGATTGTCGCTGGTTATAAAAACATCCCACTCACGAAATATTTAATTGAGCAAGTGCGTCAATCTCCAAAAGACAGAATGAATGCCTTGCGCGAATATGTTCCTAATGCAAGAACCAAAGATTGGAAACTGGAAAGAGCAGGACAAAGAGTTCAAGTTATCAAAAAAGATGAAGAGCTAATTGGAAAATTGGAGTTTGGTACAGAAATTATCAATACAAACGATGGAACTTTGGCGGTTTTATTAGGAGCTTCTCCGGGAGCCTCGACCGCAGTTTCTATTATGGTTGAGTTGGTTAGCAAATGTTTTCCTGAGCAGTTTAGCTCTCCAGAATGGCAGGAAAAAGTGAAAGCTATGATTCCTTCTTTTGGTAAGGCTTTAAATGAAAATCAAGAGCTATTGGCAACTATTAGAAGCAATACTGCCGAAGTTTTAAAATTAAACTAAACTTGGTCTGATTATTGATTTTTGGAGCAACAGCAATAGGCTTTTTTAGTCACATGAAACCTGCTCTACACTATATCTTTGCTTTTTTAAAGAAAAAAAGCAAAGGATGCCGTTACGATCAGGGCTAAAGATGAAGATTTGGCATTTTTGCAGTGATCCGGAATTAGAAGAGGCTTAGAATAATAAAATACTAAATGACAGCTTTTGGTTTCTTCTTTTCGAAACCAAAAGCTGTCATTCTATTTTTACTCAATCCTCCATTAATTGTTTGGTGTTTTTTAAAATTCCCTCGGACAAATTGGTTAGCCAAATTAATTGTTCTATAATCAATTGAGCTTCCTGCATTTTTAAGGCAAATGCTTCTTCGTCTATTTCATTTCCTTCTTTTAGTTCGTTTTGTCGAATGTTTTTTAACTCAATAAAACGATTGTCCAATTCTTCTTTTGTAATTTCATTTGAATCATTAATGACTTTGTTCTCCAAAAGTGCAATTGATTGTTCCAGGTTCTTAAGAACTTTTTCAACCACAATTGTAAGTGCTCTTGATGAAGGTGTTGTTTTATGTGATTGAGTATAAGTTCCCAATGAAGCCGTCGATGAAAGCAGAGAATGATTGAGTTCGGTTAGTTTATAGAGTAATAAAATATTCTTTTGTTTCGATTTTGGTTCCTGTGACATTCTTTGGAATGAAGCCATAAGGTTTCCAATTTCGATAAACGCATTTTTTCTTGCCAAACGATAAGAGGTAGTAACTTCGCCTTTTTTGGTATAAAAAGTAAAAATTTCTTTCAAATAATCTCGATTCGCAATAATCGATTTTTGTAAATATTCTGGGGCTTTGATATATTCCCAGGATGGCCATAAAAAATGATTGGCAAGGTAAGCCAATAAAGCTCCTGTTAAAGTATCTGCTATTCTAAATTGAATAACATTTACAAAGTCAGGTGACAATATTCCGTGCAAGAACACAATATACATGGTCACAAAAGTAGCACTTACAGTATAGTTCGTTTGTGTAAAAGAAAAACCAAGCAACATACAAAGTATTGCCAAAATACTTAATAGAAAATGTGTAGGCATTAAGGATAAAATGCTAAATGCAATGATACCGCCAATAACAGTACCGATTGCACGTTGTATGGATCTCTGTTTGGTCAATCCATAACCAGGTCTCATAATGATGATAATAGTCATTAAGATCCAATATTCATTTTGAAACGGAAGTAATTTACCTATAATGGCTCCAAGAATAAGTGTAACTGTTAAGCGCAAGGAATGTCTAAATATAGTAGACGAAAAACTTATGTTTTCAATAAATGTGCTGAGAGGATAATATTGAGGAGTTAAAAATTTTTCTAAATCTTTATCTTTTCCTTTGAAATCATAGGACTTGGATACAGATGTAAAAGCGCGTTCAATTACTTTAATTTTCTCGACTTGTTTTTCCGCATATTCGAGCATGGTTTTTAGCATCAAAACCCCTTCGGAAGCTTCTGTTTTTCCCAATTCATTTTCGTACTCAATTATTGCAGTTTCTAAAGCTAATAAATGTTTGGATAATTTATGTTTGGGAATATAATTGGTTCTTTTTTCGATGTTTTTGGATAATTCCTTTAATGTTGACGCTAGGTTATAGGCTAAGTTTTGATAAGTCGCCAATGTTTTAGGATGCTTTTCAAATTTTTGATGCAATCGATTATGATCGAATGAAGTAGAAAGTGCTAATTCTAATATTTCTACCAAGGAAATAAACACAATGAGCATTTTTCGATTTTGATTGGAAGAAACAGCATTGATTTGTTTTCCAATAAGGACTCTTCGGATGTTATGGTGAATGGTGTTCAGTTCGACTTGTAGATGTAATTGTTTTTCGAGAATTACTTTTCTGTCGGCTATGCTATTCCATAAATCGCCTCTTAGCTTTAAGTATTTAGATGTTAATTTGATGCATTCGGCAACTTGTAATTCGGCGTAACGATAGGGTCTTAAGTAATGAAAAAGCAATGAGATGATTAAATAAAATAAACCTCCGGCAAGTATTAATGCCGAATGTTGGACCATTTCTAACCCAGTATGCAAATGAGAAAAGGATAACGATACAGATAGTAAAGCTGAAAAAGACGTAAATGTAGCTCTTTGTCCATACACGGATAGCATCGCTAATATGAATACCAACATGGAGAAAAAAGGGTAGAAAATAAAAGGAATGGGGTAGGTGAGATTAATTAATAAATTGACTCCTGCTATCAAAAAAGCAGTGACAATAATTCCGTTTATCTTATGCTTTAAACTACTTGGAATATCACTTGGATAGGTCAAAAAAGCACCAAGGGCAATGACAAAACCAATTTCGAAAAGACCAAAATAGGTAAATATCAAAACGGGAAGAACTGCTGATATAGTTGCTTTTAATGCGTTTGTGAAATAAGTGCTATCAGTGAATTTTTCTATTTTGGTAATCATGGAATTTCATTTAATACAAAGATAAGTTATAAATGGCTTCGTAAGATTTTATATAAGCTATCAATACAATTGTACAAAAATATGCTAATTATTAAATGTAGATTATCCATTATCTATTTTTTTACTACTTTTGCCAACTTAATAAAGTGGATTTTTTCCTTTATTTGCGCTAGATATTAATAAAAATAAATCAAATGATATTACCAATTATAGGATATGGTGATCCTGTTTTAAGAAAAATAGGGGAGGAACTTACTCCAGATTATCCAAATTTAAAAGAGATTATTGCAAACATGTATGAAACCATGTATAATGCAAGTGGGGTTGGCCTTGCTGCAGAGCAAGTGGGGTTGTCATTGCGATTATTTGTTATTGATACTACTCCATTTAGTGACGATGAGGATTTAGAAGATAAAGAGCAAAACCAATTGAAAGGTTTCAAAAAAACTTTTATCAATGCTAAGATTATAAAAGAAGAAGGTGAAGAATGGGCTTTTAATGAAGGTTGTTTGAGTATTCCTGATGTGCGTGAAGACGTGTACAGAAAGCCAACAGTTACCATTGAATATTGTGAAGAAGATTTTGTTATGAAAACCGAAGTTTTTGATGGTTTAATAGCAAGAGTGATTCAACACGAATACGATCATATCGAAGGGATTTTATTTACAGATAAAATATCGTCTTTGAAAAAGCGTTTGATTCAAAAAAAATTAAAAAACATCACCGAAGGGAAAACATTTCAAGATTATAGAATGAAGTTTTTTGCCAAAAAGGGAAGATAATTTATACGTTCGTTTTCAATAAAAAAATAAATAAAAAAAATAAAAATGAGTTTAGAGAAAATATTATCCATTTCAGGGAAACCAGGTTTATATGTTTTAAAAGTACAAACACGTACAGGTTTTGTTGCTGAGTCATTATTGGATGGGAAAAAAGTTACGGTAAGTTTGAAAAGCAATGTAAGTTTATTGTCTGAAATTTCTATTTACACTTACGAAGGTGAAAAACCTTTGGCTGAAATTATGCAGAACATTGCCAAAAAAGAAAACAAAGGACAAACGATTTCACATAAAGAAGACAACGCAACATTATTGTCTTACTTTAGAGGAGTATTACCGGAATACGATGAAGAAAGAGTATATGCATCTGATGTGAAGAAAATTGTTAATTGGTACAATACTTTGCAGGAAAGAGGTTTGCTTGTAGAGGAAACTCCGGCTGTAGCTGAAGAAGCTGCGCCAGTAGCTGAAGAGGTTGTTGCCGAAAAGAAAGCACCTGCTAAAAAAGCAAAAGCTAAAAAAGAGTAATTTTAAAGTTATTCAAAATATATTTTAATCCTGTCAAGATATTTTCCTGACAGGATTTCTTATTTTTACACAAAATCAAAACACGATGAGTCCAAAACAAAACCAACTCCAAGCCTTTGAACGATTATTAGACATAATGGATGATTTGCGTGAAAAATGTCCTTGGGACAAAAAGCAAACGATACAAACGCTTCGTCATCTTACTATTGAAGAAACTTATGAATTGGGGGACGCGATACTAGACAATGATTTAAATGAGGTGAAAAATGAATTGGGGGATTTGTTGTTGCATATCGTTTTTTATGCCAAAATAGGCAGTGAAACGAACGATTTTGATATGGCTGACGTATGTAATGATATTTGTGAAAAACTCATTCACAGGCATCCTCATATTTACGGAGATGTTGTTGTTAAGGATGAAGAAGAAGTAAAACAAAATTGGGAAAAGCTAAAACTAAAAGAAGGTAAAAAATCAGTTCTGGAAGGAGTTCCTAGGAGTTTACCAGCTCTTGTAAAAGCAAGCAGAATACAGGATAAAGTAAAAGGAGTTGGATTTGATTGGGAAGAGC
The DNA here is from genome assembly GCF_056405915.1 of Flavobacterium sp. P1_E4. Classification (NCBI taxonomy): domain Bacteria; kingdom Pseudomonadati; phylum Bacteroidota; class Flavobacteriia; order Flavobacteriales; family Flavobacteriaceae; genus Flavobacterium; species Flavobacterium sp. P1_E4. The sequence goes on along the minus strand of NZ_JBFUBE010000015.1, from coordinate 63,723 downwards.
CACACCAAGTTTGGGATAAGGTACAGGAAGAATTGCAGGAATTACAAGATGAGGTCGCTGCCGGTGATCAGGATAAAATGGAATCTGAGTTTGGCGATGTTTTATTTTCGATGATAAATTACGCAAGATTTTTGAATATAAATCCCGAAGATGCATTAGAACGAACCAATAAAAAATTCATAAAGCGTTTTCAATATCTGGAAAGTAAAGCCGACCAATTAGGTAAACCCTTGATGGATATGACACTTGCTGAGATGGATGTTTTCTGGAATGAAGCGAAGAAACTTTAGAATTCAGTAAAAAGATTGCTTTAATCAGCAATCTTTTTTAATTTATTAATGTCTTTTAAAACAATTTTTTTACCCACCAATTCAATCAGCCCTAATTTATTAAAATCGGATAATAATCGAATACAGCTTTCGGTTGCAGTACCTATCATACTGGCTAATTCATCTCTGGAGAGTTGTATTTTTAAAGTACCATCAGTATTTGTGCCTAAAGTTTCATGTAGATAGATCAAAGTTTCGGCCAATCGTTCTTTTACAGATTTTTGCGCCATATTCACCGTATGATCATCTGCTAATTTTAAATCACCACAAATCGTTTTCATGACATTCATTGAAAACTGATTGTTTTTATCGAAGAATCCTAATATTTCAGCCTTTGGTATAAAACAAACTTGCATATCTTCTAACGCTACGGCGCTCAAATTGGCTGGTTCGTCACTTATCATGGAACGTTGACCTAATAATTCTCCTTTGGTAACCAATTTTACAATATGGTCTTTTCCATTTGGACTCAATTTGGTCAATTTGCAAACACCATCTTTTACACAAAAAATACCGTTTACATTTTCTCCTTCTTCAAATATAGTTTCTCCTTTTTTGATAGTTTTGGAGGTTTTACATTCAGAAATTCTTATAAGTTCGTCTTTATTTAGTGCTTTCAAAGAACTAAATTCTCTCACGATACATTGTTCACATTTGCTCATAGCGAAATTGGATTTTCATTTACAAAGTTATACATTTATATGATAAATATCATTGTTGAGACATAATCAATTTTTGAATTTTGCATCTGTTTAATTACCCCTTTAATTTATGGAGAAAAATAATTGCTTTCATTGTGGTTTGGATATAGTATTAGAGGAACAAATTGTATTTGATGAAAAAGAATTTTGTTGCAATGGATGTAAAACAGTTTACGAAATATTCAGCCTAAATGATTTGACCTGTTATTATGATTTCGAAAAATCACCAGGTGCAACTCCGCTTGATATTAATGGGAAATATGACTTTTTGGACAATGAAAGTATTGTTTCAAAACTATTGGAATTTCGGGAAGATTCAACAGCCATTATTTCACTAAGCATTCCACATATTCATTGCAGTTCGTGTATTTGGATTTTAGAAAATTTACAGCGGCTTCAAAAAGGTATAAACACATCCCAAGTTAATTTCCCTGAAAAGAARGTCCGTATTAATTACAATCCCGAAATTGTTTCCCTAAAAAGCATAGTTCATTTATTGAGTTCTATTGGATATGAGCCATATATCAGTTTAGAAAATTATGAAACAGGGAAAAATAATGTAGACAGGAGTTTGACTTATAAGCTCGGAGTAGCATTCTTTTGTTTTGGAAATATAATGTTGCTTTCTTTCCCAGAGTATTTTGAAGTAAAAGAATTTTGGTTGGATAATTATCGACCATTTTTCAGGGGATTAATTTTTGCTTTGGCTTTGCCTTCATTTTTATATTCGGCGAGCGGGTATTATGTTTCGGCCATTAAAAGTATAAAATCCAAAATGCTTAATATTGATATTCCTATCGCGCTGGGAATAGTCGTAATGTTCGTTCGAAGCACATTTGATATCGTAATGGATTATGGGTCTGGTTTTTTTGACAGTTTGACCGGATTAATCTTTTTTATGTTATTGGGAAAAATGTTTCAAATCAAAACCTATAGTTTTCTTAGTTTCGAAAGAGATTTTAAATCCTATTTCCCAATAGCGATTACCAAAATAAATAATGATGCTACCGAGGAAAGTATTCCGGTTTATGAAATCGAAAAAGGAGATCGATTATTAATTCGTAACCAAGAGTTGATTCCAGTTGATGGTATTTTAATATCGGATAAAGCGGAGATTGATTATAGTTTTGTTACTGGTGAAGCTGTTCCAATCATCAAGAAATCGGGAGATAAAGTTTTTGCAGGAGGAAAACAAATAGGGAAGGTGGTTGAAATGGAAGTTTTACATTCGGTTTCCCAAAGTTATTTGACCCAATTATGGAGTAATGATGTTTTTCAGAAATCGGTTGAACAAAAACACAAAACCATTACAGATAGTATTAGTCGTTATTTTACACCAATTCTTTTACTGATTGCATTTGCAGGATTTGGGTATTGGATATTTTTTGATACCAATACGGCTTTCAATGTCTTTACTGCAGTATTGATAGTAGCTTGTCCTTGTGCATTGGCACTGACAGCACCTTTTACTATGGGAAATATGCTGAGAATTTTTGGAAATAAACATTTTTATCTAAAAAATGCTTTAGTGATTGAACAATTGGCGAAAGTCGATACGATTGTTTTTGATAAAACAGGGACAATAACCACAAATGCAAAATCGAATATTTCCTATGAAGGTGAAATACTTGATGAATCCAATTTGGCAATACTGAAAAGTGTGCTTCGTGCTTCGAATCATCCTTTGAGCAGAATGTTGTATGACTTTTTACCTGAAACAAAAAGATTAAAACTTGATGCATTCGAAGAGGTAACAGGGAAAGGAATTCAAGCTGTGATAGATGGTGTTTCGGTTCAAGTAGGATCTGCCAATTTCATTGAAAAAAATGGAGAAGACGAAATCAAGCAAACCGCAGTTCATATAAAAATAGAAGATAAATATTTCGGTAAATATATTTTTAACAATCAATATCGAGAAGGATTATCCGAATTGTTTAGTAAGCTCAGTTCACAATATCAGCTTAAGGTTTTATCAGGTGACAATGAAGGAGAACACAGTCTGTTGGAATCGATTTTGCCTAAGGGTACAGAAATGATTTTTAATCAAAAACCAGAACAAAAACTTGAATTTATAAAAGCTCTGCAAGAACAAGGCAAAAATGTAATGATGGTAGGAGATGGGCTTAATGATGCCGGTGCTTTGGCGCAAAGCAACGTGGGCGTTTCCATTTCCGAAAATGTAAATGTTTTTTCTCCTGCCTGTGATGCAATTTTGGATGCAAAACAGTTTCAAAAGTTGAATTATTTTTTAAAATTATCCAAAAAAGCCATCACGACTATCAAAATGAGCTTCACTTTGTCACTTTTATACAATGTGGTTGGATTGTCTTTTGCTATTACCGGAAACCTCTTGCCATTGGTTGCGGCGATTATTATGCCTTTGAGTACCATTACGATAGTGAGTTTTGTTACAGTGATGAGTAATTATTATTCGAGGAAAATAAAATAGTTTAACAGGGAATTGTTTAGTTTTTTTTCATATTTTTAACATATTACAATAAATATGATAATTGTCATTTTTTGTAAAAAGTGATACGTATAATTTTGTTAACTTAATATTAGGATTATGAGTGTTATCTATTTATTGATTGCCATTAGTATTTTCGTTGCCGTTGGATTTTTTATTGCTTTTGTTTTTGCAGTAAAATCAGGTCAATATGATGATGATTATACCCCATCTGTCAGAATGCTTTTTGACGATGAATTGATTAAATCTTCCCAAAATAAATCAGAAATTAAGAGTTAAATTACTCTTTAATCTTTTTAATAATTTACCCAATTTTAAACAACTTTAAAAACAATTATAAATATGGAAATGGAACAATTTTATTATGACAACAAAATTGTAAAGAAGTTCATTTATGCTACCATACTATTTGGAGTAGTGGGAATGTTGGTGGGTCTTATATTGGCTACGATGTTCCTTTTTCCAAACATGACCGAAGGTATTTCATGGTTAAGTTTTGGTAGATTGAGACCTTTACATACCAATGCAGTAATTTTTGCCTTTGTTGGTAATGCAATGTTTGCGGGCGTTTATTATTCGCTTCAACGATTGTTAAAAGCCAGAATGTATAGTGATTTCTTGAGTAATCTAAATTTTTGGGGTTGGCAATTAATTATTGTTGCGGCAGCAATTTCACTTCCATTAGGATATACATCTTCAAAAGAATATGCCGAACTGGAATGGCCTATTGATATTGCTATTGCTTTGATATGGGTAGCCTTTGGAATCAACATGATTGGTACAATGTTGAAAAGAAGAGAGCGCCATTTGTATGTTGCCATTTGGTTTTACTTAGCTACATTTATTACTGTTGCCGTATTACATATTTTTAATAGTTTGGAGTTGCCGGTTTCTGCTATGAAGAGTTATTCTGTTTATGCAGGAGTTCAGGATGCGTTAGTACAGTGGTGGTACGGTCATAATGCAGTTGCCTTTTTCTTGACGACACCATTTTTAGGGTTAATGTATTACTTTGTACCTAAAGTGGCCAATCGTCCTGTGTATTCTTATAGATTGTCAATTATCCATTTTTGGTCATTAATATTTTTATATATCTGGGCTGGTCCACACCATTTGTTGTATTCTGCTTTGCCTAACTGGGCTCAAAATTTAGGAGTTGTATTCTCAGTAATGTTGATTGCTCCATCTTGGGGAGGTATGATTAACGGACTTCTGACCTTGAGGGGAGTTTGGGATAAAGTTCGTGAAGAACCAGTTTTAAAATTCTTTGTTGTTGCAATGACAGGTTATGGTATGGCAACTTTTGAAGGACCAATGCTTTCTCTTAAAAATGTAAATGCTATAGCACACTATACAGATTGGATTATTGCTCACGTTCATGTTGGGGCATTGGCTTGGAATGGTTTTATGGCTTTTGGTATTATTTATTGGTTGATTCCAAGAATGACAAAAACTACTTTATATTCTACTAAATTGGCTAATTTCCACTTTTGGGTAGGGACATTAGGAATTATATTATATGCATTGCCAATGTATTTGGCTGGTTTCTTGCAAGCTTCTATGTGGAAACAATTCAATCCAGACGGAACCTTAACCTATGGTAACTTCCTTGAAACCGTTACTCAAATCATGCCAATGTATTGGATGAGAGCAATTGGAGGATCTATGTATTTGGTAGGAATGTTAACGTTGGTTTACAATATTATTCAAACAGTTAGAGCAGGTGAAGATGTAGAAGATGAATTGGCGGAAGCTCCAGCATTACAAACGATTAGTTCTGGAAGACTTAGAGGAGAGAAATACCATTCTTGGTTGGAAAGAAAACCAATCAAAATGGCCATATTCGCTACAATCGCTATATTAATTGGGGGAATTATTCAAATTGTTCCAACGATTATGGTGAAATCAAATATACCGACAATTGCAAGTGTTAAGCCTTATTCTCCATTGGAATTAGAAGGACGTGATTTATATATCCGTGAAGGTTGTGTAGGTTGTCACTCTCAATCAGTTCGTCCGTTTAGAAGTGAAGTAGAACGTTACGGGCCTCAATCCAAAGCAGGAGAATTTGTATATGATCATCCATTTTTATGGGGATCGAAACGTACTGGTCCGGATCTGTTAAGAGTAGGTGGAAAATACAATGACAATTGGCATTTTAATCACTTTTGGAGTCCTCAAAGTATTTCGGCGGGTTCTATTATGCCGAGCTACAAATGGTTGTTTGACAATAAAGCTATGGACATTTCGATGACCGAAAAGAAAATGAAAGCGATGGTTACTCTTGGTGTTCCTTATTCTGATGCTCAAGTTGCAAACGGATTGAAAGACCTAAGAACACAAGCTATTGCAATTGAAGAAAGCCTTAAAAATGATCCTGATTTTGTGAAAAGTTATGAGGACAGTAAGAAAAAAGCTCTGGCTAAAGGTGAAAAATTCGTTCCAATGAATGAAAGAGAAATTGTAGCAATGATTGCTTATATACAAAGATTGGGTACTGATATTAAAGTTAAAGAATAACAAAAAGTAAACGTTATGTTCGAACAAATAAAACACAATATGGAGACCATTGCAGGTGTTGCAATATTTCCAATACTATCGTTACTGATTTTCTTTTTCTTTTTTCTTGGTTTAGGACTTTGGGTTTATTCCTATAAAAAAGAGACAATAGACGAAATAAGTCAAATCCCATTAGAAGACTAAATTGTACAATTTCAAAAAATATAAATAATGAAAAAATTAATTCCACCTTATATAAGAGTACTTTTCATATTTTTCTCCGTTTTGGGAGTGATGGAATATTTTATCGATTCAGGAGATCATCCTGCTTTTATAAAGTATCCAATGGTTGCTGTCTTTTTGTTTGTATTGCTTTTCCTTTTGATTGCAATCGAAATAACATTGAATGCTGTAAATACAATTACTTATAGATTGTTATCAGATGAAGAGAAAGCAAAATTAGCTCATGAAGATAGTTTAAGTTTGAAAGATAAAAGTTGGTACAAAAACTTAATGCAGCGTTTGACAAAAACAGTACCAATTGAAGATGAAAAGCAACTTTTGATGGATCATGATTATGACGGAATCAAAGAATTGGACAACAATTTACCGCCATGGTGGGTCTATTTATTCTATGCCTGTATTATTTTTGCTGTAATATATTTGGTTCGTTTTGAAATAATGGGTGCGCCAGACCAAGAAGCTGAATTGAAAAGTGAAATGGCTCAAGCCAAAATTGAAGTTGCTGAATATATGAAAACAGCTCCCGATTTGATGGATGAAAAAACAGTAACTTTATTGACGGATGCCGCTGATTTAGATGCAGGAAAAGCAATTTTTACTACAAATTGCGTGGCTTGTCACCGTGCGGATGCTGGTGGGCAAATCGGACCTAACTTAACAGATGATCACTGGATATTGGGTGGTGGAATTAAGAATTTGTTTCACACGATTACCAATGGAGGTCGAGATGGTAAAGGGATGATTGCTTGGAAAGGAACTTTGAAACCAAAAGAAATTCAAGCGGTTGCGAGTTATGTTATCTCATTAAGAGGAAGTAATCCAAAAGATCCAAAAGCACCAGACGGAGAAATTTGGGTTGATGAGAATGCTCCAGCAAGTGCTGCTGCTCCTGCTGCAGATAGTACTCAAGTAAAATAATAATTTAACGATATATTAGAATGAAGAGCTTTGTCAAAATTTACTACTTTGAGAAAGCTCTTTTTTAGTATTTTAAAAATAAAAAAATGTCAAGTAATCTAGACGAATCTTTCAGAGATACCATTGGGACAATTGATAAGGAGGGTCATAGAAAATATATTTATCCCAAAAAGCCTTCTGGTAAGTTTTACGAATATAGAAAATGGGTCAGCTATTTTTTATTGATTATTCTCGTTGCCAATCCTTTTATAAAAATTAATGGGAATCAGTTCATGATGTTCAATGTTTTGGAACGTCGTTTTAATATTTTTAGCTTTCCATTTTGGCCACAGGATTTTTATATTTTTGTACTGTTTATGGTCATTGGTGTCGTGTTTGTTATTCTATTTACAGTTATTTTTGGTCGAATATTTTGTGGCTGGATTTGTCCGCAGACCATTTTTATGGAAATGGTTTTTCGTCGTATAGAATATTGGATAGAAGGGGATAGGGGAGCACAAATCCGCCTAGAGAAACAAGAATGGAATGGAGAGAAAATTAGAAAGAAAACTTTAAAATGGTTTGCGTTTCTAGTGATTTCGTTTCTAATTGCCAATGTGTTTTTAGCTTATCTTATTGGTAGCGATGAATTATTTCGTTTAATTGAAGATGGCCCTTTAGCTCATTCAAGTAGTTTTATATCATTATTGATTTTTACCAGTGTTTTCTATTTTGTTTTTGCTTGGTTTAGAGAGCAAGTTTGTATTATTGCTTGTCCTTACGGAAGATTGCAAGGAGTTTTATTGGATAAAAAATCAATAAATGTGGCTTATGATTTTGTTCGTGGTGAGAAAGAAGTAGGTAGAGCCAAATTCAATAAGCAAGAAGACAGAGCTGCTTCGGGAAAAGGAGATTGTATTGATTGTAAACAATGTGTGAACGTATGTCCCACAGGAATTGATATTCGTAATGGTGTTCAGCTAGAATGTGTAAATTGTACCGCTTGCATCGATGAATGTGATACGATAATGGAAAGCGTAGGGTTGCCTTTGGGGCTTATTCGTTATGCCTCGGAAGATGAAATTGAAACTAAGGCTAAGTTTAAATTTACGGCCAGAATGAAAGGTTACACTGCAATATTGGTTATATTAGTTGGTGTACTTACGGGTTTGTTATTTTTGAGGTCTGAAGTTGAAGCCACCATTTTGAGGTTGCCAGGTCAATTATTTCAGCATAAAGGAGAGAATATCAGTAATGTATATACTTTTAAAATCATTAATAAGACCAATCATGATATCAATGATATGAATTTTAAATTGGTTGGTATTAAAGGTACCTTAAAAGTAGTTGGTGTTCAGGAATTAAAAGTTCCCAAACGCGGAATGACGAGCGGTACCATGTTTATCGAAATTAATAGGTTTTTGTTGGAAAGCGATAGGACTAAATTGGAGATTGATCTCTACGAAGGAAATAAAAAAATAGAAACGACACATACTAATTTTTTAAGTCCGCGTAGTTTTGACTAGCTATAGAGTATTTTGAAAAGTATATAATTAGAAGAAATTTTTAAAAAAGAATAAAAATGAAAATTAATTGGGGAACTTATATAGTGATTGCATTCGCTTTATTTATAAGCTTTATTATGTATTTTGTTGTAAAAGTGCAGTCAGATAGTAAGTATGATAATGATTTGGTAGTGGAGGAGTATTACAAGCATGATGTTCATTTTCAAGATGAAATGGCGCGTATTCAAAATGCTCATGATTTAAAAGTAAAACCTGTAATAACAGTTGGGCTTAATGGTATTACAATTGTTTTTCCTGCTGATTTTGCACCAAAGGATATCAAAGGAACTGTTGCTTTATATAGACCTTCCAATAAGAAATTTGATTTTCTACTGCCTATTTCGTTTACGGATTCAGCCTCATTATTTATTGCAAAGGATAAGCTAATTGGTGGTGAATGGGATATCAATATGGAATGGAAATATAAAGGAAAGTCCTATTTGACTAAACAAGAAATTTATATAAAATAGTAATGATAGAATAAAGAAAGCAGGGAAAGAAAAGTTAGTTTTAAATCATTCTCTCTAAAATCAGAACTCTATAATCTGCAATTTAAAATCACAATGCTTTACACGGCTTTTTTATTTGGTTTAATCAGTAGTTTTCACTGCATAGGAATGTGCGGTCCTATTGCTATGATGTTGCCTGTAGAACGAAATAATCAAACCAAGAAAGTAATTCAAATCATTACTTATCATTTGGGAAGGTTGACTGCTTATGGAAGTATAGGTTTGCTTTTTGGGTTGTTGGGTAAAGGCTTGTTTTTGGCTGGAATCCAGCAGCAATTATCCATATTTATTGGTGTTGCCATGATTTTGGTAATTCTAATTCCTGAAAAAGTTTTTGCCCAATATAATTTTTCGAAACCAGTGTATGGTTGGATATCCAAAATCAAGCAAAATCTAGGTAGTCATTTCAAAAATAAAAGTTTCAAATCACTTTTTATTATCGGTTTGCTCAATGGATTTTTGCCTTGTGGTATGGTATATGTAGCTTTATTTGGTGCAATTGCCATGCAAAGTGCCAGTTTTGGAGTGTTGTATATGTTGCTTTTTGGTTTAGGAACCGTGCCTTTGATGAGCTTAGTGGTATATATTAATTCGTTTATCACCGTTCCTATTCGGAATAGAATTCAAAAAGTAATTCCTTATGTTGGGATCGTAATCGGGATATTGTTTATCCTAAGGGGATTGGGACTCGGGATACCCTATGTTTCTCCCTCGAATATGAGTTTGTTTGTACAAGAAAAAGCCAATTGTCATTAATTGGTTTTTTTTGGTTTTGAATAAAATTGAATGTTTGAACGTTTACTGTTTTTGCGTGAGTGATGGCAGTGGAGCTCTTTTTTTGATCCCTTTTTTAAGGGATCAAAAAAAAGCGGGAACGTACAGCACGACCCGTAGTTTTTACGGAGGGGCACGCCCATAAGAGCTTTAAAAAATAGTTGAATTAATAAATTAAGATGTTGTTTTTAAAGGTTTAACCTGTCCTTAGTTTCTTTTTTAAATTGTCATTGAAAACAATGCTGTTTCAGGCGCTTTCCTTTTTAATCTTAAATCGAATGCCATGCAAATGTTACGAACATACGGTTTCCCTTCTTCTGTAACAATGATTTTGTTGTCGCCTATAATCAATAGACCGTCGTTTTCCATTTCTTTCAGTTGAAGTACAATTTCTGGAATTTCAGAAAGATAATTTGCAGAATCCTCCCAACTGGTTTCAAATTGGCACATTAGATTCAAAATATGTTTTCTGATAATTAGATCTTCTGTAGATAATAAATGACCTCTATAAACCGGTAATTGGTCAGATTCTAATATTTTGTAATATTCTTCCAGAGTTTTGACATTTTGAGCAAAGCTGTACCAACTATCACTTATGGATGAAACACCTAAACCAATCATCAATTGGGTTTTGGAGGAGCTATAACCCATGAAGTTTCGGTGTAATTTTTTGTCTTCAAATGAATGAAATAAACTGTCTGATTTTAATGCAAAATGATCCATACCGATTTCATAATACTCATTTTCAAAAAGCAATTCTTTTCCAACTTCGTATAATTTTCTTTTAGCATCGTCTTTAGGGATGTCTTCATCATGAAATCCGCGTTGACCATTTCCTTTTATCCATGGCACATGGGCATAACTATAAAATGCCAAACGATCAGGCTGTAAGGAGTTTGTTTTTTCGATAGTATCCACGACGTCTTCAACTTCCTGAAAAGGCAATCCAAAGATAATGTCATGGCCTATTGAAGTATAACCAATTTCTTTTGCCCAAAAAGTAACTTTGGCAACATTGTGAAAAGGCTGTATTCTATGAATAGCTTTTTGTACTTTTTCGGAATAATCTTGAACTCCAAAACTGACTCTTCTAAAACCCAAATCATATAGTTTTTGCAAATGTGCAAGAGTGGTATTATTGGGATGCCCCTCAAAACTGAATTCATAACCTTCAGCTTTTTCGGCAAGCGAAAATATTCCGTTTATTAATTTTTCAAGGCTTTCTATGGAGAAAAATGTTGGTGTTCCTCCACCCAAATGGATTTCTTTAATTTTAGGTTTTTTGCCCAAAATATCGCGGTAAAGCGTCCATTCTTTTAAAACTGCCTCTATATAAGGATTTTCGACATTGTGATTTTTGGTGATGCGTTTGTTGCAACCGCAAAAAGTGCATAAGCTTTCGCAAAAAGGCAGATGAATATATAAACTGATGCCTTCTTTATCATTACTTTCCTGGAATGATTTTTTTAGGGTTTTTAACCAAGTTTCATTAGTAAATCCTGACTCATCCCAATAAGGAACCGTAGGATAGCTAGTGTAACGTGGCCCAGGAACATTGTATTTTTGTATAAGTGAGGTTTTCATAAGTTGGCTTTTAATGTAAATAACAAAATTAGTGCGCCATTTTAAGGATAAAAATGATAATTATCATAATTATGATATTCTATATTAGCCATATACAAACAAAGAGGCTCGCTAGAACCTCTTTGTGGATTTATTATAGACTTTCATTAATTAAACCGACCCATTTTTTTGCCATTTTATGATCTTCAAATAAACAGTTAAAGTCTAAAAAATGATTTTCGATATTATAAATTGGAATCATTTCTTTTTTCATGGTGTTTTTATGAACCAGTTCAATTTCGACTTTTTCCATTGTGCCTAATCTGCTTCGAGTAGTTTCCAATAGATTGCACAGAATGATGTTTGTTAAATCTACAAAATAAACTGTTTCTTTTTTATAGCTGAAATCAATAAATAGAAAGCCCTTATTCTTTTGGTCTATAGACAGAATTTTTTTGTTCTGTGTTTCGGTTAATTCAAAATTATAATGATTGTTTTGGCTGTATTGTTTCTTTATCTCTTTTATTTTTGCTCTATTCATTATGTTAGAACGGAAGACTAAAGTTAACGGAATGCCTATTAAGACTGTAATTATAAGACCTATTATGGTTACTGATGTGTCCATTTTTTTGTTTTTTTGTAATTATATATAATGATTTGTTTTCTTGATTCAGATAGAACCAAGAAGAATTTAAAAGTTGTTTTAACTTTTACAAGACGGAATCATGATATTAAATCACCAGAAATAATGGAATGGAAAAAGTAAAATAGAGACTTTTGTACATCGGTCAATGTCTTGGTCTGATAAAACTATTTTAGGGTTGTTTTCTTTAAGATTTGAAAATAATGGTGGTGTATTGGAGTCACCAATATTGACTGGAATACGGTTGTTGTGTTTTAGGTCAGGATTACCTCGTTCTATACTGGGTTGAACGAAGTGAAAAACACTTAAACTTTCTTTGCTGAATGCAGTTCTATTATCCTTTCTTGAAGAAAATGTCGCATCGTGATTTGCACTATAGGCAAAACTGAACTGGATCAATAGACCAGTAAATACGATAAATTTCCAAGACTTTCTCATATTGCAAAAATAGAGAATAGGTTTTTGTTTAAGGATTGTATTATGGTAAATGAAAGTTAAAATTGTGTGTTTTATAAAAAAAAGCCTCAAACTTTTTCAGGTTTGAGGCTTAATATTTATTTATGAGTTTAAATTTATTCGATGTTTAAATTTCTCAATTGTTTTAGTTTTTCTTTCCAAACATCTAAGCTTTCTTTATGGATGGCAATGTTTTTTCGAACTTCCAATACGATTGAATTTTCTTTTTTCGCATTTTTTGTATTGGTGAAAAACTGAATGTTATTCTCTAGTTGGAAAATTTCATTTTGTACTTCTTCAATTTTGCGCATTAAGAAAATTTTCTCATTGTCAATTTTTCTAGTGTCATTGCTTTCAGATAAATGATCAATTCTGTTAGAGAAACGCATCATTTCGGTATCTTTTTTGCTTAAGCTTAATTTTTCAAATAAAGCATCTAGAATTTTATTGAATTTACCTTCGATATGTCTTCTAGGGAAAGGAACTTTACCAAAGTTTTTCCAAGTTTCAATATGCAATTTAATAGCGTCCAAATCGGTTTTGTGATCTCCAGTCAATTGGAATTCTCTCAACGTTTCTAAATATGCTTTCTTTTTGTCAAAAGCTTCTACTTCGTCAACGTTTTCAACACTTTTGTGMTCTTTTAATTTGTCAAAATAGTGATTACAGGCTTCTCTAAATTCGTTCCAGATTTTATCAGAGTATTTTCTTGGAACATGACCAATTTTTTTCCACTCTTCCTGAATTTGCTTCATAATAGGAGTAGTGCTGGCAAAATCAACACTTTCCTGTAATTCTTTGGCTTTCTTTACCAAAGCAATTTTTTTGTTCAGGTTATCAGTTTGGTCTTTTTTAATGTCTTTGTAAAAAGAATTTTTAAAGCTGTTGAAATTTCTAACGGCTGTTTTGAATGCCGCCCAAGTAGCTTCGTTAACATCTGAAGGTACTTTTCCTGCAGAGAAAAACTCAGAGCGTAAAGCTTCCACTTTTTCAATTTGAGCTAGCCATTGTGAATGTGCATTTACTTTCTCAGTAGCTAAAACTTCAATTTTGGCAATAATTTCTTTTTTCTTTTCTAGATTTTCAAGCTCAGTTCCTCTTAAGTTTTCGAACAATACTTCACGCTTATCGTGCATTTTTTTTGTTAGCTCACTAAATTGGTTCCAAATCTCATCGCGATGCTCTCTTGAAACTGGACCGATATCCTCTTTCCAAATTCGGTGTAGATCTTGAAGTTCTCTGAAAGCTTTATTGATGTCAGCTTCTTTGAGTAATTCTTGAACACGTGCAACGATTTTTTGTTTTTGTTCTAGATTGTATTTGAAATCAATATCCCTTGCTTCTCTGTCCAAGTGCAAATAATCATAAAAATTTTCTACGTGAAAATGATAATTATTCCAAACATGATTGTATTTGTCTTTTGGAATTGCACCTGCATTTTTCCATCTTTCTCTTAATTCATTAAAATGATTTAATGTGTCTTTGATGTTTGCTTGTGGATTGATTAATTCCTTTAGTTCTTCTACAATGGCTAATCTAACTTCTAAGTTAGTTTTTAAATTTGATTGTAAACTCTTAAAGTGAACATTTTTATTGTCTTTGTAGATTGTATAATATTGATCGAACTTTGATTTTAGTGGAGAATGATATTGAAATTCCTCGTTAGGATCTTGATTTTCCTGATTGAATTCTTCTCTTTTTTCGTCTATAAGGTGGTTGTATTTAGCTAAAAATGCTTTTCGAATTTCTTCAACATGCTCTTTGATCGACATTACTTTTTCATTTGTAACCAAATTTTTCAATTCACTTACAAGTGTTTCCATAGGTAATGCATCATAATCGAGCATTGGAATATCGTGACGTTCTTTTAGCGTTTCATCTTCACTTTCTTCAGCATTTGTTTGAGCTATTGCGTCAATTACGTTTTGCTTTTCATCTGTTCCGTTTTCATTCGAAATTACTGTTTCAGAAACTGGGTTTACCGTGTTTTCCTCTGCTACAGCATCACTTATTTCACTTTCTGTTACAATTACAGACGCTTCTGATTGAACTGCTTCTTGCAGTTCATTAGCTGTTTTTCCATCTATCTCAGTTTCTTTTAGAGATAGGTTATCGTTCTTTTCTTCTAACATTTTGTAAATGTATAAGGTTTTTATTTTTTGAATGCGAAAGATACTAAAGGTGCGTCAAAATACAAAATAAAACTTTTGTTTATAATTCATTTTTACAGAAAATTCTTTCTTAAATAGTGTAATTTGAATTCTTTCTAGTTTATTGACTTGTTTTTTGATTTTATATCCACTTTTTATAATGATAAAATATTAAATAGAAAACCCTCAAAGGATAATCCATTTTGAGGGTTCACTATTTTTATATTTGTAGATTGTGTTATTGAAAAAGCATATAATAAATTGGGTTTCTATTTATTCCAAATCTTCCAGGCTTTCTCAGCTTGAAAAATGAGCATATCCAATCCATTTTTAATTTGAGCACCTTGGGCTTTGGCCTTGCTGAGAAATTGCGTTTCTGCTGGATTGTAAATCAAGTCGTAGGCAATATGTTTTTCTGTAAAGAATTCATAAGGAATAAGCGGGAATAAATCAACATTTGGACTTGTTCCTACCGGAGTACAATTGATTATGATTTGGTAGTTGTCAAAGGTTGTGGCATTGATAAGGTTGTAATCAATGCAATTTTGTTTGGCTTCACGAGACACAAAGGTATAGGTGATGTCCAATTGATCCAGCGCGAAAGCAACTCCTTTGGAGGCTCCGCCAGTCCCAAGAATGAGTGCTTTTTTATGATGCGGCTCCAATAGTGGTTCAAGAGATTTCTTGAAACCGTAATAATCGGTATTGTATCCTTTTAATTTTCCTTTTTTAGTGAATTTTATAGTGTTAACGGCTCCAATTTGTTCAGCATTTTTAGATAGTTTATCCAAAAAAGGAATCACAGATTCCTTGTAGGGGATAGTAACGTTTAGTCCATTAAGATCTGTATTGTTTTCCTTTAATTCTGTAAAATTATTGATTTCAGGAATATCGAAATTTTCATAAGTGCAACCTTCGAAATGTTCTTTGCTAAATTTTTCTGTGAAATATCCTTTTGAAAAGGAATAACTGATATTACGGCCTAATAACCCAAAGCGTTTTCTTAATACTTCAATCATTATTATTTTTTATGTTTGTCAATATAATTTCGCACCATTTTTTTCTCCCAAACTACAGGGAATAAATCTTCCAATAGGATGTAGTTATCATGATTCAGGCGTAAAGCATTGCTTAAGTGAAATTTTGCTTTTATATTGTCTGAAATCATAAAATACAATCCAGCCAAACGATATTCTACTTCGTTTTCTTCTGGGAAGTATTCGGATGCTTGTAATAATGTTTGAATTGCACTTTCGAATTCTCCTAAAAACTGTAAAATGTCAACCCAAAACAACCAAGTGTCGAGTTGGTAATCACCAAATTCAACTGCTTTTCTATACCCAAATTCAGCTTCCTCAAACAAGTTCATTTGTTTGTTAATGGCTGCAAATCGTTTCCAGTATAATTTATTTTGGTTGTCGATAGCCAAAGCTTTATTGACAAAAAATAATGCTTTTTGGAAGTTTTTTTGACGTACATAAAAATCGGTAATGGCAATCCAACCTTTGTCCAAAAGTGGATCTTCGTGTACCGTTTTGTTGAAATATTTAAGAGCTAAAACTTTGTTGCCTAATTTTTCATAACATTTCCCTATTCGAAGCAAGGCATAGGATGTTGCATCGTCCAATTCGATTGTTCGATTGTAACTTTCAATGGCAAGGTCGTACTTTTTTAGACGTTCCAATGCTTTTGCTTTTTCCATAAAAGCACCAAGGAATTCCTCGTCTATAAGAGTTGCATAATCAAAAGCGCGAATGGCGCTTTCATATTCTTTTACGCCATAGTATAAACGGCCTAGTTGATGCCAAGCAATTTCGCTATATGGATTTTTGTCAATATATTTATTTAAATACAATATGGCTTCTTGGTTTTGATCCAAAAATTCATAACAATAAACTACATTGTATAATGCTGATTGATCTTCAAAGTCTTCTTCTAGACATTTAATGAAACTTTCTTTGGCCAATTCTAGATTGTCCATAAAAAGATATTCCATACCGATTAAGTTGTAAACATCGGCATAGTCATCAGTATATTCTAAAGCAATTTTAAGCATTTCTACTGCTTTTTCATGCTGATCTCTTTTGGAGCAAATATTGGCTTTTTGAATGTAAATTTCTTCGTTTGTGGGTTCGATAGCATAAAGCTCATTCAATAGCTTTTCGGCTATTTCGAGTTTATCGTCATAAATGAGCATTTCTACTTGAACTAATTTAAGCCCGCTGGATCTTGGGTGTTGTTCCAGAGCTAGTTTTAAAGCTTTTTTGGCCAATGCTGACTTGCCCATATCGAGGTAATGAAGAATGATTTCTTCAAATTCTTCGGAGTCAAAAAAGAATACTTTGTTGGTTTTCAACATAGACTCAAATTTTGATAGGGATAAGTTATACTCTTCTTCTTCGTTGCTTAATTGCATACTGTGTGTTTTTAAATTATCCTAAAATAAAATTAGGAAAACGTATTATTGAAATGAGGAAGAATTTTATTTGTTGTGAACAATTTAATTAACAGGTTTTTCAATGACAATGGCAATATCAATGGCAATATCAATTTTTAAATCTATATTCTAAAATCTATATTCTATTTTCTAAAAATCAAAAATCTTAAATCATCTCATTCATTACTTCGAGAATTATGGCACATCCTTCTCTGATTTCTTCTTCGGAAATTGTAAGAGGTGGAGTTATTCTAATCGCGCATCCTTCAAAAAGCAACCAAAATAAAATTAAACCTCTGTCTTGACATTTTAGAATTACTTCATTAGTGATGTCGGCACTCGCTGTCATGGCAGCAAGCATCAATCCTTTTCCTCTTATTTCTTGTATCAAAGGATGTACCAAAAGCGATCTAAAGAGTTTTTCTTTCTCTAAAGCCTCTGTCATGATGTTGGTTTCAGTTAATTCTTTCAAAGTAGCCAAACAAGCTGACGCAATGACAGGGTGACCTCCAAATGTGGTGATATGGCCTAATTTTGGATTTTCAGTTAGTAAATCCATCATGGCAGATGATGCTGTGAATGCACCTACAGGCATTCCGCCGCCCATTCCTTTTCCCATAACAACGATATCTGGTACAACGTCATAGTTTTGAAATCCAAAAAGTTTGCCTGTTCTTCCAAATCCCGGCTGGATTTCGTCGAGTATCATCATTGCACCTACTTCAGTGCATCGAGCTCTTACTTTTTTTAGGAAATCATTATGTGGTTCAATAAAACCAGCTCCCCCTTGAATCGTCTCCAGTATGATTCCGGCTGTTCTGGTTGTGATTTTTAGTAAATCGGCTTCGTTGTTGAAGGTTATAAAATCGATATCGGGAAGCAAAGGGCGAAAGGCTTGTTTGCGTTCTTCAAATCCCATAACACTCATAGATCCCATTGTGTTGCCATGATATGCATTGTGGCATGAAATCAGTTGACTTCTTCCTGTTGCTCTTTTGGCTAGTTTTA
Source organism: Flavobacterium sp. P1_E4 (assembly GCF_056405915.1). NCBI lineage: Bacteria > Pseudomonadati > Bacteroidota > Flavobacteriia > Flavobacteriales > Flavobacteriaceae > Flavobacterium > Flavobacterium sp. P1_E4. The sequence continues at coordinate 45,482 of NZ_JBFUBE010000015.1, read as the reverse complement.
AGGCTCCTTCTATGCCTTCGGTGCCTGAATTGACTAAATATGTTTTGTCTAAAGGGGCAGGTAGGAGTGAAGCCATTAATTTGCAATATTCAACCGCAGGACTTTGTGAATATTCTCCATAAACCATAACATGCGAATATTTGTCTAATTGACCCTTTATGGCATCATTTACTTTCTTGTTTTGATGTCCTAGTGTGCAAGCTGAAACACCTGCTACAAAATCTAAGTATTTTTTATTATTTGTATCAAAAATATAAGAGCCAATAGCATGCGAAACTTCCATGCCTAATGGATATGGTGAAGTTTGTGCTTGGTATTTTATGAAATCGGGATTCACTTTTTGAAATGTTTAAGGGTTTAAAAGTTTAATTCTGCAAACTGAAATATGATTACTTTTTCGAATTCTTCTTGTCATAATTCAATGTTTCCTTTCGAACTTTCATTGGTGTAGCTTTTTTAGCTTTGTCTTTTGTGGTTTCTTCAATGACTTTGAGTTCTTCAGCATTTTCTTCCTCGCTAAAAACATCGTCTTTGGATTTTATCCTTTCGTCTCCACGCCAATTGAGTCCCTTAAGTGTTCTGGCATTTTCGGGCAATTCGGATTCGGGATAAATATCGCCATCTACTTGTGTAAAGCGCGTAATGGTTTCTATTTCGTTTTTATCAAAAAGAATATTGATTTTACTACTCACACTTTTGTCGATTCCAACGAGTTCGTGGGCTTCATTACGCGAGTAATAAATCACTTCTGCATTTTTTATGATATCAACATCATGCAGTTTTCCATCTTGAAATTTTCCAAATAAGTTTTGACCTTTTACCTGATTAAATCCGGTTCCAAGAGTGTCCTTCGAGACCAGAAATGTATTGTTGAGCACTTTGAGTGAATCTAGTTTTTGAGTTTTTTTATCTCCAATGAGATGCATCACATCGCCAGTGATTTGGCTTTCACCATTCCATAAAATTGGATTTCCAATCAATTTTGTTAACCCTAATTTGGAGCTGGAATGGATAGAATCACATTTTCCACTCATATTTGTTTTGTAAAAACGAACATTATTGAAGGCACGAATGATTCGGTTTCCCTCTTTACCGGTTACCATGAGTTTTTTGCCATGGATATAAACCGAGTCATTATCTACAAAATTAACTGCTAAGGCTCTTTTGGTCACAAACATTGAGTCTTTCTGTTTATATAATTCGGCATAATGACCTCTAATTACTCCCCGATTAATAGAATCGGTTATTTTTACATTTCGTGTTGCCGAAGCGAATTCTTTATTTCGATCATAATACAAACTATCTCCTTTTATCAGTCGATCATCATACTTGATGTATGATTTGTCGATAAAATGTGCTAGATTTTTTTTTGTGTCATAAAAACCTTTTTCGGTATAAATAAAATTAGCTTTACTGGTTATGGTTGATGGACCAAAAAGATAGGAATGCCCTGAATTACTGTAATAATCCAGATGATTGGATTTGATTTCGTATGTTTTATTGGTAAGTGTCACGGCAGTTAGGAACTGAAATTTTTTCTCGGAAACATAATACCTGCCAGACTTGCTTTTCAAGGTGTTGTCTTTGTTGATAATAGTTCCGTTTGTATTGTAGTATACTTGTTGTATGTTTCGGTCAAAATTGATGGTATCCGTGGCCAAAGTAGCGTCTGGAGAACTCATAACAGCATTTCCAGTTGCAAATGCTTTTTTAAGTTCACCACTGTATTCGGCATAATTACTGTTCAAATACAAAGTATCACCTTGTACCAATTGTACATTTCCAAAAGCTTTTAGATAATTTTCTTTTTGAAAAAAATAAGCTTTATTGCAAGTTAAAACTACACCATCATGATTTACACGTACATTTCCTGTTAGTAAAAGGGCATCTGGTACTTTGAGTTGATCGACATCTGCAAAATCAGAATGTTCAATTAATATTTTTTTAGGAGCTTGTGCCAAAACAAGATTTGCACAAAGAAATGCTAGGCTGTATATAATGAAATTTAAAGATTTCTTCAATGGTCTTAATTTTTTTGTAAATTTATGAAAAATGAGGCAAACCCCTTATATATTAGGATTTATTTATAATAGTTTGCCATTAGGATTATAAGAGAGTTTTTTTGAAAAAATATATTTATAAACAAAAGGATTAGCTATTACGTTGTAGTAGTTTTTTAATTTGTAGACTGACCTGAATTGGCGAGTTTTAGTGGCTTTTTTTTGAAAAAATCGTTAAATTTATGGATTGATACCGAATACAAATATAGTATCAATTGTAGATTTTTAATTTTTTATAATTCAAAAAAATGATCACAAAAAAAATAGTAATGGCAGGAATAAGTGTTTTGCTTATAGCGACTGCTTGTAAAACTAAAGATGTAAAAATGAGTGTACAAAAGAAAGAAACCGTTTCCGAAAATAAAGCAGTAGTTTATCAAGTTTTTACTAGGTTGTTTGGTAACAAAAACGCAACCAATAAGCCGTGGGGAACCATAGAAGAAAATGGAGTTGGGAAGTTTAATGATTTTACAGATAAAGCGCTTCATGAAATAAAAGATTTGGGTGCTACCCATATTTGGTATACAGGTGTCCCTCATCATGCCGTTATAAGAGATTATACAGCTATAGGAGTTTCAAATGATGACCCAGAAGTGGTAAAAGGTAGGGCAGGTTCACCGTATGCAGTTAAAGATTATTATAATGTGAATCCAGATTTGGCAGTCAATCCAGAAAAGCGTTTGGAAGAATTTGAAGCTCTGATTAAAAGAACCCATAAAGCAAATCTTAAAGTAATTATTGATATAGTTCCCAATCATATTGCCCGTAAATATGAAGGAAAAAGCAATCCGAAAGGTGTGAAAGATTTTGGTGCAGATGATGACGTTAGTATGGAATACAAAAGAGATAATAATTTTTATTACATTCCCAACACACCTTTTCAGTTGCCTGACGGAGATAAACCTTTGAACGGGGAAAGTAATCCACTTATTGATGGGAAATTCGAAGAAAATCCAGCCAAATGGACCGGAAATGGTTCCCGTTTGGCAAAACCGGATAAAAATGATTGGTACGAAACAGTTAAGGTAAATTATGGTATTCGTCCTGATGGTTCAAAAGATTTTCCAGAGTTGCCAGCTGGCTATGATAAGCTATCTTATAAAGAACATTTTGATTTTTGGAAAGATAAAAGCGTACCTAATTCTTGGATTAAATTTAGAGATATAGCTTTGTATTGGACATCTAAAGGTGTTGATGGGTTTAGGTATGACATGGCCGAAATGGTGCCTTACGAATTTTGGAGCTATATGAACTCTGCTATAAAAAATGCCAATCCTGATGCCTTTTTAATGGCGGAAGTGTACAATCCAAAAGAGTATCGTAATTATATCCATTTGGGTAAAATGGATTATTTATATGATAAAGTTGAGACTTATGACAAATTGAAAGACATTATCCAAGGAAAAACTCCACCAGATGGACTTTCATATATTCAAAGCGGATTAGCTGATATTGATATACATATGTTGAAGTTCTTGGATAATCATGATGAACAACGATTGGCAAGTCCAGAATTTGCAGGTTCTGCAGAAAAAGGAAAGCCAATGATGGTTGTTTCTACTATGATAACTTCGGCGCCTATTATGATCTATTTTGGTCAAGAAGTAGGGGAGGCAGGAAATGAAAATGGTGGATTTGGTTCTCATTCCAGAACATCTATTTTTGATTATGTGGGCGTGCCAAATCATCAGCGATGGATGAATGACGGTGCATTTGATGGTGGAAAACTATCGCAAAGCGAAAAAGAGTTGCGTGATTTTTACAAAAGATTACTCAATTTCTCCGCAAAAAGCTCTGCAGTAATGGGGCAGTTTCAAGACCTTCAAGAAGTAAACCGTAATTTAGGACTTGGGTATGATCCTAACCATGTGTATTCATTTGTTCGTTGGTCAGATAATCAAAAATTAATTGTATTGACTAATTTTTCTTCAGATGTGACCAATAGTTTTGAGTTGAAAATTCCAGCAGATATAATTAGCAAATGGAATTTGAAAGATGGAAGTTATACTATAAAAGACCAGTTGAATGAAAAAAATGCAGTTCAATTGCAAGTTGTAAATGGCGAAGGAAAAGCTTCAATTACAATACATCCTTTGGAATCATTTATTTACCAGTTGTAAAAGTCGTTGATGGATAAAATAAAAAAAGCTGACATTTTAAATGTCAGCTTTTTTTATTTCTTATTTTTTAAATGTTGCTTTGTAATTTTCGTTTATTTTTTCCCAGTTTATTATATTGAAAAAAGCATCGATATAATTTTTCTTTTTGTATTGGTAATCCATGAAATAAGCATGTTCCCAGAGGTCAATTCCTAAAATTGGTGTTCCGTGAAATCCAACAACAGGAGCATATGTCATTAATGGATTATCTTGGTCTTGAGTTGTAGATAATTGTAAGACTCCAGTTTTATCAACTACCAGCCATACCCAACCAGATCCAAACTGTTTAGTTGCAGCGTCTTTAAATACAGTTTTGAAATTAGAATAGGAACCAAAATCTTTAGTAATCTTTGAAGCTAAGGTATCTATTGGTTCGCCACCAGCTTTCGGACTTATGGATTTAAAGTACAAACTATGGTTGTAATATCCACCAGCATTATTACGTAATATAGCGTCGTTTATGTCTAGTTTACTTAATAGATCTTCTATGGAAAGGTTTTCTTTGTCAGTTCCTAATACTGCTTTGTTTAAGCTGTTAGTGTAATATAAATAATTTTTATAATGGGTTTCTACGGTCAAAGCTGATAAATCAGGTGATAAAGCATCATATCCAAAAGGAAGTTTTTCCAATTGAAAAGAGCCTTCATCTGCTTTTAAATCATTTGGATTGCCAATAGCAACTTTCTCTTGTACTGTAGGTAAAGGAACTTCGACAACTTCAGTTAATTTTTTATCATTACAAGAAATTAAAACCGAAATAAAAAGCAAAAGAGCTATTAGAAAAGTATTTTTTTTCATTAGAATAATACAATTACTTTATTAAGGAATGAATTAGTTCAATATATTGTTGTTTGGCTTCGTCTTGCGAAAGATGACTAATCTGAATCCAGGCATTGGTTTTGAATGCATTTCTTAAGTCAGAATTGTCCATAACGGTAAACTTGGTTTTATCAAATGTAGCATGCTTATAAAAGGCATAAAGACGTAGCTGGACATCTTGTGGTAAAGATGCTTGGGTCATAAAGGAAGCGATTTCAACTGCTTCCTTAAATTGTTTATCTAAATCTTTTTCAATCATTAAGATTTAATTGCAATTATAGTTTTTCCTCCAATTGCTTTTTGGTCAAGTACCACATTAATTGGAGTACCTATTGGTAAAAATATATCTACTCTCGAACCAAATTTAATAAAACCAGCATCGGTACCTTGTACTACTTGCATTCCTTCTTGAGCATAATTTACTATACGTCTGGCTAAAGCACCAGCAATTTGACGGTATAATATTGCACCAAACGTTTTGTTTTCAACGACAACTGTGGTTCTTTCATTTTCTTCACTTGCTTTTGGATGCCAAGCTACAAGAAACTTACCAGGATGATATTTGCTGAATTTTACAATACCGCTTAGCGCATAACGCGTAACGTGAACGTTTATAGGGGACATAAAAATTGAAACTTGAATTCTTTTATCTTTGAAATATTCAGTTTCAAATACCTCTTCTATTACCACAACTTTTCCGTCTACAGGAGCAATAATATGGTTCTCGTTTATTTCTACTGTTCGTTTTGGATTTCTGAAAAATTGCAAAATGATAATTAATAGTAATAGCGCAGCTATTTCAATGGTCATTTTAATCCATTCTATTTGAATAAAACGATCTGATACTAAACAAACGATGGCAGTAAAAATTGTGCCGAATAAAATACTTTGAGTTCCTTCTTTATGAAACATAACTTAAAATTTGATAAAATAAAAATATTATTGGTGCTACAAAGATAACACTATCTAGTCGATCTAGAATGCCTCCATGGCCAGGCATTATGTTTCCACTGTCTTTTTTTTCTGAAATCCGTTTGAATTTTGATTCAACTAAATCACCAATTGTCCCGAAAATACCAACAATCAAAGCGATTATAATCCAAATGTAGGTGTTTTTTTCAGGTAGCATTAAAAAATATTTTGAGATAAAATAACTGGCAATTAATGCAAATCCTATTCCGCCTAAAAATCCTTCGATGGTTTTTTTAGGGGAAATTCTTTCAAATAATTTATGTTTACCAAAAGTTTTACCGACTAAATAGGCAAAAGTATCATTGGTCCATATTAAAATGAAAATGCTTATTAGAATGTTTGGATTATAACCTTTTATTCCAAAAGGTATTTTTGTAATAATAATAAATGGTAACACAATGTATCCAATTAGATAAGCAAATTTTGAAAAAGTATCCACTTTTAAATTTTTGTTATCAAATAGAAAAACGATGCATTTTAAGGAAACGATAAGGGATAAAAAAAGTACTGCTAAGTCAAAGTTTTTGCTGTAGCGTAATATATGAAAAATGCCATCTACCTTTACGGCTACGGCAATTTTATAAAAGAATAAGTAAAATACAATGGCAATTGCTATAGGGGCAATTTTGTTTAAGTGAACTAAATTGCAAAATTCCATTACCGCTATCAATAGAAAAACTCCAAATAGAATGAAAAAAGTTTCTATAGAGTATTGTATTGAAGCTATTAATAATAAAATGTAAATAGCTCCAGATATTGACCTTTTTAGTGTTTCATTCATTTTAAAGATCTTCTAAAAGCAATAAATATAAATTTTTGGCTGAGCTTCCATATTGAGTGAAATCTTCCTCTTTTGCTTTTTCAAAATATTTTATTGTCGTGATATTTGTTGGATATTCTGTCAAGTATTTTTTTCTAATTGCACTAAGGCCATCACTTTTTCCTTCAACTATCTGACTAGTGTTGGCTAAAATAATGATGTTAGCAGGTAAATCATTAGGTTTTTTTTGTTTGATTTGATTTGATGAAAATAAAATGGAACCTTCTTCACCCACTAAATTTTCACAACTCGACAATAAAAATTTTGGATTTATATTTTGACCGTAGGTGAGCTTATTATCATCTAGCAAAAAGTACAATTTAGGTTCATAGCAAAGAGCTTCGCATTCAAACCAATCGTTTTCTTCAAGTATATTTTCAAATTGTTCTTTTACTTCATTTAAGTTTTCACAGTATAAAAATTTACCCCCATTTTTTTTGAAATTATAGATAAACTGCTCATCCAAAGGGGAATTGATATCTGGATTTGGTCGGTCTGAATTGCCGCTTCTGGCTTCATCTGAAGACGGGTCGTTAGAACCAAATAATTTTTTAAAAAGATTCATAATTTGTTAATAATCGTTTTGTGTTACTTGAAAACGTTCAAAGATAAAAAAATCTTAATTCAAAACAGGGTTTTGAATTAAGATTTTAAATATTTGTGTATTTTATGTAATTACGATACTACTTCACCTAGGTTTTTGTCGAAAGTTCTTTTTCCAAAAATGGTCTCTAAATCGTCTTTAAAAATAACTTCTTTTTCGATTAAGATTGAAGCCAGTTGTTCTAATTTATCTTTATTTTCTTCTAGAATCATTATCGCTCTTTGGTATTGACTTTCGATAAGATCTGAAATTTCTTTGTCAATTACTTTGGCAGTTTCATCAGAATATGGTTTAGAAAAACTGTATTCACTTTGCCCGCTTGAATCGTAATAAGTTACATTTCCAATTTTGTCATTTAATCCGTAAACGGTAACCATGGCACGAGCTTGTTTGGTAACTTTTTCTAAATCACTTAAAGCTCCTGTGGATATTCTGTCAAAAGTTACTTTCTCTGCAGCTCTACCACCCATAGTAGCACACATTTCGTCAAGCATTTGATCTGTACGTACAATTAAACGTTCTTCTGGAAGATACCAAGCAGCACCAAGACTTTGTCCACGAGGGACGATAGTTACTTTAATCAATGGAGCAGCGTGTTCAAGCATCCAGCTAACAGTTGCGTGTCCAGCTTCGTGAATAGCGATAGCTCTTTTTTCCTCTGGAGTGATGATTTTGTTTTTCTTTTCAAGTCCTCCTACGATACGATCTACTGCATCCAAGAAATCTTGTTTGTCTACTGCTTCTTTATTGTTTCTAGCGGCAATTAATGCAGCTTCATTACAAACATTGGCAATATCAGCTCCAGAAAAACCTGGGGTCTGTTTTGCTAAAAAGTCGGTATCAAGTCCTTCGATTTTTTTCAAAGGAGCAAGGTGTACTTGAAAAATTTCAGCTCTTTCGCGAATATCTGGTAAGTCAACAAAAATTTGTCTGTCAAAACGACCAGCACGCATTAAGGCTTTGTCTAAAACATCGGCTCTATTTGTTGCAGCCAAAACAATTACATTTGAATTGGTACCAAAACCGTCCATTTCAGTCAATAATTGGTTTAATGTGTTTTCTCTTTCATCATTTCCACCTGACATATTACTTTTTCCTCTAGCTCTACCTACTGCATCAATTTCATCAATAAATATAATGGCAGGAGATTTCTCTTTAGCTTGTTTGAAAAGATCACGTACTCTTGAAGCACCTACACCTACAAACATTTCAACGAAATCTGAACCAGATAAAGAGAAGAAAGGTACTTGGGCTTCTCCGGCTACAGCTTTAGCCAATAATGTTTTACCTGTTCCCGGAGGTCCTACAAGTAGGGCTCCTTTCGGTATTTTACCTCCTAAATTTGTGTATTTTTCAGGGTTTTTAAGAAATTCTACAATTTCTTGTATTTCTTCTTTTGCACCTTCTAAACCTGCTACATCTTTGAAAGTAGTTTTAATATCTGTTTTTTCATCAAAAAGCTTGGCTTTCGATTTTCCAATATTAAAAATTTGACCACCTCCACCACCTGGGCCACCTGACATTTTTCGCATAATAAAAATCCAAACACCAATAATGATAATAATTGGCAGTAGGCTTACGAATAGATCAGTCCAGTTGCTTTTTTGTAAAAAATTAAAATCTTTTAATTTTCCCTCGGCAACTGCTTTTTCTAACTTGGTTTGAAAAATTTGATCATTACCAATGTCAAACGAATAATGAGGACCTTTATTAGGCCTGTCTAGTACGTCTTTTGCTACTTTTTTATGTTCTGGATCATTTAAGGCTTGCGCATTTAAATAAACTTCAGCTTCATTTTTATTGTAAACAATTACTTTTTCAATTTGTCCTTTCTCTAAGTAAGAATTAAATTTAGAAGAAGTTAATTGAGCAGGTTCTTGAAAGCTAGATCCACCAGTTACAAAACTTATTCCTAAAAAAATTAATAGTATTGCAGTGTAAACTAACCAAGGACTTACTTTAAATTTATTTGAATTTGGATTATTATCTTTAGCCATTAGAAGATTATTTCTTTAATATTTGTTTTCGATTTTAGTGATTTTGGCATCACCCCAAAGACTTTCAATGTTGTAGTATTCACGGATGTGTTTTTGGAATACATGCACTACGATGTGTACATAATCCATCAAAACCCATTCTGCTACATCAGAACCTTCAACATGCCAAGGTTTGTCTTTTAAATCTTTAGAAACTGTTTTTTGAATAGAATTGACAATGGCATTAACTTGAGTGTTTGAGTTACCATTGCATATAATGAAATAGTCGCAAACTGCTGTGTCTATTTCTCTTAAATCTAAAATATCGATATCACTTCCTTTTACTTCTTCTATTCCTTTTATAATGTTCGCTAATAGAACATCATTGTTTATAGTCTTTTTCGCCATTTAATTTTTTATATAAGTTTGTAAAGTTACCATTTTTTGTGATTAATTTTGAACCTTAACATAATATTAAATTATGTTTTACAAAAAAAAGTACACATGAAGCTAATCAAACTCGATGCCATAGATTCCACAAATGAATTTCTAAAAGGTTTATCGAACAAACAAGAGGTTCAGAATTTTACTGTTGTCACTGCTGAGAATCAGTTGAAAGGGAAAGGGCAAATGGGAGCCAAGTGGGATTCTGAGTCTGGTAAAAACCTTATAATGAGTGTTTTGATTAAAGAATTTTTATTTGATAATGAGACGGTTTTTAACCTAAATGTAGTGGTTTCATTGGCTGTAATTCGGGCTTTAAAAAAGTATAATATTCCTGAATTAAGTGTGAAATGGCCTAACGACATTATGTCAGCAAATAAGAAAATGGGTGGCATATTGATTGAGAATAGCATAAAAGGAAGCGGAGCGATTACGTCTATTGTCGGACTTGGGTTGAACGTAAATCAAATGCAATTTGAAAATTTGCCAAGAGCGTCATCATTGGCGTTGATTTGCGGTTCTTTTTTTGATAAAGAAGAAATTCTATTGGTGATAGTATCGGAAATGAAAAAAATGATTGCAAATTACGATGCAACAGCTTCTAATTTGTGGGAAGAATATACCAATGAATTATTTAAAATAGGTGTTCCTACAGCGTTTACAGATGAAAATGAAAGCAATTTTATGGGTATTATAAAAGGGGTTTCTTCAATAGGTAAACTTCAGATTCTTTTGGAAGATGACAGCATTTGTGAATACAATCTGAAAGAAGTGCAAATGTTGTACTAAGGCGAAATCATTCTTAAAACCAATAAAAAAGCCTTTTAGCTAAAAACTAAAAGGCTTTTATTCTTTATAGAAAGATATTAAAGTTTTGTCATATTATTTGCCAAGGTCTCGATGAATTTTCCAATAGGACCTTTCACCATCATGGCCATCATGGCATTGAATTCGCCTTCAAAATCTAGTTTTACAGCACTTGATTGCTCAGAAATGGTATCAATGTTCGCTACTAAAGTAAAAGGAAGTTTGTCGCTTGCAGCACCCAAAACGATTTTGTTTGGCGCTACTTTTTCTTTCATCTTTAATTTGATTTCAGGCATTCCTTTTAATCCAAAAATAAAAGCATCTTCTCCAATAACTTCAAATTTTGCAATATTATCGGGCATTAATTTTTCGAAGTTTTTTACATCGCTTAATAAATCGAATAATTCTTGACTTGATTTTTCAACCGTAACTTTTGGACTTTCTAAGTTCATTATTTTATGTATTGTTTGTTATTTTGTTTTAAAGGAATCTTATCTAAAAGCGGAAAGCAACAATTTAAACTGCCCAAGTAGATGGACTTACGTTCCATTCTCTCAAGGTTTGCTCTTCTTCTTCTGTGATATACTTTTTGGCAACAGCTAAATTCAATAAATTTTGATAATTGCTCAAAGTGTATAAATCAATTTTAGCATTTTTGAAGTTCTGGTCTGCAACTTCAAAGCCATATGTAAATATAGCTGCCATTCCTTTTATAACTGCTCCTGCTTCCCGTAAGCCTTCAACGGCAAGCAAACTACTGTTTCCAGTACTAATTAAATCTTCTATAATTACTACGCTTTGTCCTTTTTGTAAAAAACCTTCTACTTGGTTTTGACGCCCGTGTTTTTTTGGTTCTGGTCGAACATATACAAAAGGTAATCCCATACTTTCTGCAACTAACATTCCAATACCAATTGCTCCAGTGGCTACACCAGCAATAACATCTGGCTTACCAAATTGTTTCTCGATGTTTTTAGAAAATTCGTCCCTAACATAATTTCTTATGGCTGGAAACGAGAGGATTAAACGATTATCGCAATATATAGGCGATTTCCATCCAGAAGCCCATGTAAAAGGATTTCCTGGATTCAATTTAATTGCATTTATTTGCAAAAGCAATTCGGCTGTTTTTTCGGCTGTATCTTTATTAAAAATCATAATACAAATGTATAAAGTTTTTGTTAACGACAAACCACTTTTTTTGACAAATCAAATCTCTAAGGAGACAGATTTTCAACTTTTCTTGTTAGATAGTATTGATATCGAGCAGGTTATTGTTAAAATGTTTCAAAATAAAATTAAGAAAGCCTATCTCTATCACCCTGATGAAAGTGTGATTATGAAAACTTTGAAAGCAAAAATCCCTGTAAATAAAGCAGGAGGTGGACTGGTTTATAATAAAAAAGGGGAAGTTTTATTCATTTTTAGAAATGGAAAATGGGATTTGCCTAAAGGGGGGACGGATAAAGGAGAGTTAATTGAGGAAACCGCCATGCGGGAAGTTGAAGAAGAAACTGGCGTAAATGAATTGGAAGTTGTTAAAAAACTTCAAAAGACCTACCATGTTTTTAAGCGAAATGGAAAATACAAATTAAAAATCACCCATTGGTTTGAAATGCAATCTACATTTGAAGGCACTCCGAAAGGCCAATTAGAAGAAGGAATTGAAAAAGTGGCCTGGCTTAAGCCAAGTGAAATTCCAAAAGCATTAGAAAATTCATATGAGAATATTAAGCTTCTATTTGAAGAGGAAAAATTAATCAAATAAATAATATTAGTTCAATAATCTGTAAACAGGATATTGTAAATGTTCTTTTTCATAGAATTTGGAATGTTTATAAACCCAGTCCAATTGTGCTTCGCTATTTTTTGCAAATATTGGATCATTATTAACTTTGGTTTCCAATTCAGTTTTTAAACTAGGGTTGTCTTTTAAAAGTTGAGCAGCCAAATCCTCAAAAACATATTCTGAATATCCTTCTTTTTGTTGTAAAATGCTATCGAAAAAGTTCCAATTGAAGAACGAATCAACAGCTTCGGGTTCTAAAGTTTCCAGTAAATATTTTACTGCTTTTTGTTCAGTAAAGAACACATAATCTCCTTTCGCAAAGAATTTCTTCTCAAGAGTTGCTGTCAATTTTGTATTTCTATGCGGATAATGTCCTTCATAGGCTTGACTTGAAGTCTTGAAATCGGCAATTTTATAACCTTCGACTTCAATAATGGTATCTTTTTTTAATTGTGTGTACTTGCAATTATTACTTTTTAATAAATCAATCACATTCCAATATCCTTTAGGGACAATATAGGCTTTCGGAATTGTCACATCTTTTACCGATTTATATTCTTTGATATAAGGAACATTTTTTTGATAAGGTTTGGTTCTATCATAAAATAATCGTTGTCCAGTTGTTACCTCGCTTTTTTTATAGGAAGCTTCAAAGCCAGAAAACAAAAAGGTTGTAGCCTTAGAACTGTCTATTTTCCATTCAACAGGATATGATTTTTTAGGTTTATATTGTTCTTCATTTTTGGCACGCAATTCTTTTATTTTTTTATAATTCAAATCGGTAAAATCGATTGTGGTAATCATATATTCGTAAGTGGCTTTTACACGATCAGCATATTTTTTTAGCATGTGGGTTTCAACAACAAACCCAATAGTATTGAAAAGAGAAGCGTAACCTGTTGTATATCTTGGTGTATCCGAAAATTGTATAAAACCATTATCTGGCGTTTCCTCAAATGCATTGACATATGGTGTTGTTGGAATGTTTTTTTGTTCCAAATCTTTTACAATAAATGGCATCATTTCAGTGTTCATATAATCTCCTAAGATAGTGCCTAATTTATTGTGCTGCGTCATAATATATGTGAGTTTGTATTGATAATCCGAACCATTACTCACGTGATTGTCTATAAAAACATCTGGATTTATTTTATGATAGATAGCAACAAAGCTCTTGGTGTTTCTCGTATCGGATTTAATCATATCACGATTCAAATCATAGTTTCTGGCATTACCTCGAAAACCATATTCTTCTGGCCCTTCTTGGTTGGCTCTTGAGGATGAGTTTCTGTTCAAAGCACCGCCGATATTGTAAATAGGAATTGTTACTATTACCGTGTTTTTTGGTGTTTTTATTTTTCCTAAAGCTAAATCCCGAAACAATTGCATAGTTGCATCTATACCGTCCGGTTCGCCTGCGTGAATCCCATTATTAAGGAATAATACCGCTTTGTTTTTTTGAATTTCATCAAAATTAAATTTTTTTTCAGGATTGAAAGTAATCATGTATAAAGGTTCGCCACTATCCGTCAACCCCATTTTTTCCATTTTGATAGTCTGAAAATCATGAGCCAAAAGAGTATAATAGGCCATTGTTTCTTGATAATTAGCCGATTGATTTCCATTTCCTTTTTCGAAAAAAGTATTGTATTTATTATTGTTTTGGGCAAAAATTGAAACTGTGATCAACAGGAAATAAAAGCGTGCTAATTGCATAGGGATAATTTTGAATGTGGGTTCCAAATGTAATTAATTTATAATTATTTTTTTGTCTCAAATCTGGCTTAAGATCTAAGATGAAATTAAGATGCTTAATTTTTTTTTGAACCAAAACCCCACACAATTTAGTTGCTTATATATTAGGTTGAGAATTAATGGATTTATCTTAAATAAAAAGTGTTTTTGAATTTGTTTATTCTTATTTTTGATAGTTGAATTTTTACAAATAGTATTTATTTGTATTCAAAATTTAGATTCAAATGAAAAGAACCTTCCTACTCCCAGCATTTTTATTTTGTACTTTTTATGTTTTTGCATTTTCAAATAGTGAAAAAAGGTTGATTAGTAGAAAGACAATATTCACAACAATGCTGATCGCCAATTTGGATACAGTTAAAAAAAACGACACAGTCAAAAAGAAAGAAAAGAAATTTGCCTTTATGCCTTTGCCTACTTTGACATATGACCGTTCACAGGGACTTGGAGTCGGAGTAATTGCGATGGGTTTTTTTAAGGCTGACAATTCAAAGAAAGCACCTCTTTCCAGATTAATGGCTGTGGGGAATTATGCTACAAACGATTCTTTCTACTTTTTAGTAGGAACACGTCTTTATCTTAAGGAAGATTACTGGAGGATAATTGCTGCAGCAGGATATATTAATTATAATTTTCAGGCTTTTCAATCCTTTGAAGATGGCGGTGATGGGAGCGTGACAGGAGTCTACGAAACCCCTTATACAACAAAAGGTGCCCTGTATGTATTTGCAATACAGAGAAGAGTTTTCGAAAATTTTTATTTAGGGCTTGGAGGATTTATGATGCGCTCAGATGTAACGATCACACTTCCGGATAATTCCGAAGTGGTGGAACCTAATAATACCAATTCGCTATCCATACCCATTAGTTATGATACCCGAAACAGTGTCTATAACCCGAGTTCTGGTCTTTTTATAGACGGTAGATTTTCTACAGTTCCATCTTGGCTGGATAATGATCATGATTTCATTAAAACAATGTTATATGTAAATTATTATAAAGGAATGGGGGATCACAAAATTTTGGCCAGTCGATTTGCAATGAAAGCCAATTTTGGAGATGTTCCTTTTGCTTCGCAGGATTATATTGGTCAAACAGATTTAAGAGGATATACTCAAGGGGAATATAGAGGAAATCAAACTTATACTGCTCAAACTGAATTTAGAAATAATTTTTATAAAAAGTGGGGATATGTTGGATTTGTCGGACTTGGAATTGCCTATAGAAAATCCGAAGAAGGTGCAGCAGCAGGGGATTGGTACAATTCAGGAGCCTCTTGGAGTAAACCACTGCCAAGCTTAGGAGCAGGTGTTCGTTATCAGGTAATTGAAAAGGCAGGTCAAAAAATAAATGCTGGGATAGATGCTGCAGTTGGCCGCGGGGATTGGGGATTTTATTTTAGACTTACCGAAGCTTTTTAAAATTAGACCTTAGTTCAATAATTAATTTTTTGGAGCAGGAAGATTAGGCTCTTTTAGTCAGCATCGTCCCGCTATCCGTTACAATCTTGTGTGCCGAACCCCGGCACACAAGGATTTTTACTTCTATCGGGGCTAAAGGGAGATATTTTGCTTTTTTACGATCATTCTAAAAAAGAAAAAAATAACCCCAGAATTGCTAGCCATAAAAACTATGCAATTCTGTGATATAAAATGGACGATTCCAGTATTGAAAACAGAGTGTTATTTTTGACTACCTTTGCAAAATGAATAAGAAACACCATTCCAACAATATATTATTGAATTTAGGCATAGAAAGCCTAAATGAAATGCAAGAAGTTGCACAAGATGTCATCCTAAATGATAATAATGTTTTACTGCTTTCTCCAACAGGTTCTGGGAAAACGTTGGCATTTTTATTGCCTATTTTCGAAATGTTACAACCCGAAATTCTATCGGTTCAATGTTTGATTCTGGTTCCATCGCGTGAATTAGGATTGCAAATTGAACAGGTTTGGAAAAAAATGGGAACTGATTACAAAGTAAATGTTTGTTACGGCGGACATTCCATTGATACCGAAATCAAAAATTTGAGTAATCCACCCGCAGTTTTAATTGGAACTCCGGGTCGAATTGCAGACCATATCGACAGAGGGACTTTTCGATTGGATAAAATCCAAACTTTAATTCTGGACGAGTTTGACAAATCGTTACAGTTAGGTTTCCACGAACAAATGTCTTTCATTATTGGTAAATTGAGTAAACTCAACAAACGAGTATTGGTTTCGGCTACATCAGATATTGAAATTCCAAAATATACACGAGTTGTAAACCCAACAATCTTGGATTTTATCCCAACCGAAGAGGAACAGGAAAGTAACTTGGCTACCAAAATGGTAGTTTCGAAAGAAAAAGACAAACTAGGGAGTTTGTTTAATCTTATATGTTCTTTAAAATCACAGCAGGCGATTGTTTTTTGTAACCACCGTGATGCTGCAGAGCGTATTAGCGATACCTTAAACGAAAAAGGAATTTATTCCACTTATTATCATGGTGGAATGGATCAGGATGAACGTGAAAGATCGTTAATTCAATTCCGTAATGGAAGTATGAGTTATTTAATCACCACTGATCTCGCCGCGCGTGGTTTGGATATTCCTGAAATGAAACATGTAATTCACTATCATCTGCCTTTGAAAGAAGATGAGTTTACTCATAGAAATGGGCGTACAGCCCGTATGTTGGCTTCGGGGACAGCTTATGTGATAGCACATGAGAGTGAGAAAAAAATGGATTATTTGGATTACGGCATGGAAGTGTTTAATGTTGAAAATTCAATCACACTACCAAAACCTCCAGAGTTTCAAACCATTTATATTAGTGGTGGAAAGAAAAATAAACTGAACAAAATAGACATCGTAGGTTTCTTTTCCCAAAAAGGTAAGTTGGAAAAAGGGGATTTAGGATTAATTGAAGTGAAAGATTTTATCTCCTTTGCAGCAGTTAAATTCAATAAAGTCAAAGACTTATTGCATCATGTAAAAGATGAAAAAATGAAAGGCAAAAAATTTAAAATTGAAGTAGCAAGAAAGGTTATTAAAAAGGAAGAGGAGTAATTTTATTGGTTTTTAAAACCCAGAAATTCAAAATCTTATGAGTTGTAGTGTTAATTTACAAACAAAATAAATAAATTACTGTTGATAAAAACATAATAATAGAAAGGAGATGTTTCTTTTTATTATTATGTTTGCTAACAAATACTTACCTATCAAGTATATCATTAAACCCCAAATAAATTATGAAAAAAATTATTGCGATTGCTGTTTTGTTTATTAGTTCTATTGGTTTTAGCCAAATTAAAGTTGTTGAAACTGTGCCAGTTGAAAAATTGGGAAGAGTAAATAATAGTTTTTATGTTCAAAAAATTGGAGATGACTTCACCTTTTTTTACACAACTGTACAAAGTGAAGAAGAAGAGGCTGCTTTGAAAGCTTTTACTTTTAAAAATGTTGATAATGCTTACCAAAGCCTTTACAAAATCATTACAGGTGGATTTTCTGCAAGTCCTTTGAATGATGTGAAATTGGAATTGCCTAATAATTTTGTTTGGTTACACTATATTGTAAGTTCAGACAAAACAACAGTACAGTTTATGGTTTCGAATAAAGATGCTAGCGCTACTCATATTTCTGAGCCATTATCAAAAGAGCAAGTTGAAAAATTATTTCAAAAAAGCTAATTGAAGATAGTATTATAAACAAAAACGTCCCAATTTATTGGGACGTTTTTTATTTTTATAGGAACCGAAATTATATTTTCTTAACGTATTGCGTGATAATCACAATTTGTTGGCCATCTACTTTTCCTTCAATGTATTCTGCATTTTCATGATCCAAACGGATGTTACGTACCGAAGTTCCTTGTTTGGCAACCATACTTGATCCTTTTACTTTTAGATCTTTGATTAATACTACAGAATCTCCGTGGGTTAGAATAACTCCATTAACATCGCGGTGAATGATTTTGTTTTCATCATCTTCTCCTTCACCTGTGGCTTGTGCCCATTCCAGTGTATCTTCGTCAAAATACATTTGCTCCAAAAGCTCTTGCGGCCAACCATTTTTACGCAAACGGCTTAACATTCTCCAAGCTGAAACTTGAACTGGAACGTGTTCGCTCCACATACTGTCATTCAAGCATCTCCAGTGATTTAAATCTTCGTGTCCTGGATTTTCAATTTGGTCAATACAAGTAGAACAAGCAAAAATACTTTCGTCCAATCCTCCTTTTTTGGTAGGTAATATTTGGAACTCTTTTAGGTTTTCTGTGGCAGCGCATAATTCACATTGTGAACCGCTGCGTTTATTTAATTCTCTTTCGAAGCTCATTATATGGAATGTGTTATTTTAGGTTGCAAAATTACGCTTAAATGGTAGGTTTTGCAAGTTTATGTTTTGCTCGTGTCTTCTGGTAGTATCAGAGTTTATAATTTTCAAAGAATTCCATTTCTTCAAAATCTTTGTACTAAATCAAAACATTAGCCAATACTACTTATGCAATTTAACCCTTACGGCTTCTGGAACCAGCATTTCGTATTCACCGAAATTTCGGATAACATCTCTCACTATACTGGAGCTTATGTATGAAGTTCGTGCTGCAGTCAATAAAAAGACAGTTTCTATTTTGGATAATCGTCTATTTGTGTGGGCGATTGCTTTTTCGAATTCAAAGTCGGCTGGGTTACGCAATCCTCTTAGGATAAAATCGGCTTTGATTTTATGACATAAGTCGATTGTTAAACCTTCGTAAGTGATGACCGTAACTTTGGGTTCATTTTTGAATGTTTCTTCAATGAAACGTTTTCTTTCCTCGAGTGAAAACATGTATTTTTTTTCGGCATTGACCCCAATGGCAATTACGATTTCATCAAAAAGCGAAATACCTCTATTGATGATGTCTTCGTGACCTAAAGTGATAGGGTCAAACGATCCCGGGAATATGGCTTTCTTCATTTCGATTTAATTTAGTTGTTTTTCAATTCTTGAATCTGGAACAATCCAGAGCATTGCTACAGCAATATAAAGCAGACCAGAAATCCAAGGCGAGACAAAAGCCAAGGGAATTGCCAAAAGATATGCTAATGCTGATATTTTGCCTTTTAAGTCTTTTTCAACTGCACGGTGTAAAATTGAATCTTTACCTTCTAGTCTTATAATTTTATTTTGGAGCAAATTATATGCTATCGCACACATCAGTAGGACAAAGCCATAAATGCTCATTGGCACTGCTGCAAAATGATGTTCTCCAATCCAGCTTGTTGCAAACGGAATCAATGAAAGCCAAAAGAGTAAAAAAAGATTGCCCCACAAAATAGAGCCATTCACTTTTTTTACCACTTGAAACATATGATGATGGTTGTTCCAATAAATCCCAACGTATATAAAACTCAAAACATAGCTTAAGAAAACTGGAATCAAGTGTTTTAAAGATTCAAAGCTATCTTCTTCAGGTGCTTTTATTTCTAAAACCATTATGGTAATGATAATGGCTAAAACGCCATCACTAAAGGCTTCAATTCTGGTTTTGTTCATTGTTTTAGTTTAAAGATTCTAAGTTGCTAAGATTCTGAGTTTTTAAAACTTTATTTTATGTTGTTAATTGATTTTCCTGCAAGGTCTTTTTTTGACCTTGTAGGTATTTGATTTTTAAAACATACCTACAAGGTCTTGGAAACCTTGCAGGATCTTGAGGATATAATATTAAAGATTTTAAAACTCTTAGCAACTTAATTAATCGCTAACTCAATAGCATTTGTGAATAAATCTTCCAGTGAAATTCCAGCTGCTTTGGCTTGTTGTGGAATCAAACTTTCGGTCGTTAGGCCAGGAATGGTGTTCATTTCCAGCATATGAGGTTCGCCGTCCACAATGATGAATTCGCTTCGAGAGAATCCTTTCATTTTAAGCACTTCGTAGGCACGTTTTGCAATTTCTCCCACTTTTTGGGTCATTTCATCTGAAATTCTAGCTGGTGTAATTTCCTGTGATTTACCTTGGTATTTGGCTTCATAATCGAAGAAATCATTTTCGGAGATAATTTCGGTTATTGGTAAAACAGTTACTGTTCCTTTGTAGTTGATGACTCCGACAGAAACTTCGGTTCCGTCAAGGAAACTTTCTATGATGATTTCGTTGTCTTCTTTATAAGCTACTTCAATGGCGATTGGCAATTCGGCAGCAGTTTTTACTTTTGAAATCCCGAAACTAGAACCCGCTTTGTTTGGTTTTACAAAACAAGGCAAACCTAGTTTTTGAACAATTTCGTCAGTGTTGATGATGTCACCTTTGTTTAGATAATAGGAATTGGCTGTTTTGATTCCGTATGGTTTCAATACCGATAACAAGTCACGTTTGTTGAAAGTTAATGCAGCTTGGTAATAATCGCAGGCAGTTTGAGGAATGTTTAATAATTCGAAATAAGCCTGCATCAATCCATCTTCACCCGGAGTTCCGTGAATGGCATTGAAAACGCAATCGAAAGTTTGTTTGGTTCCGTTTATGTTTACCGAAAAATCATTTCTGTCAATTGGGAATTCGGCATCATTGGCATCAACATATCCCCATTTTTCTTTAAAAATATGGATGCGGAAAGCATTGTATTTGGTTTTGTCCAGAAACTGGTAAACTACGTTTCCGCTAATTAGTGAGATTTGGTATTCGCTTGAATAGCCGCCCATGATGATGGCAATGTTTTTCATTTTAAACGTTTAATCGGTTAAACGTTTAATCGATTAGTCGATTAAACGTATGCTAAACAAAATTATCATTTTTTTTGAAACGAAATAGCTTTATCTTTGCGGGAAATAAAAATATTTATGAGCTTAAAAAAATATCTTACGAGTCGTGTATTTTTCGGACAGGTGTTGATTGCACTTGCCATTATTGCAGTTTTGGGTTATTTATTCATGCATTGGTTGACTTTTACAACGGATCATGGTCATGAAATTGCTGTTCCAGATTTGAGAAAATTGACAGAGGAACAAGTAGAGGACAAGCTGGATGAATTGGATTTGGATTATGAATTGTTGGACAGTGTAGATTTTAGAGGAGATTATCCAAAATACAGTGTTGTGGAGCAAGATCCTATGCCTGGAACAAAGGTGAAAGTAGGTAGAAAAGTATATATTAAGATTAATTCATCTGGGTTTTCGTCTGTTCGAATTCCGGATTTGATTGATAAAACATATCGTGAAGCAGTGCCAACGCTTAAGGCATTAGGACTTGAAGCAGGAACAATCACTTATGTTCCAAATTTAGGAAAAGACATGGTCTTGGAAATGCGTTATAAAGGCAGAAATGTGAAAGTAGGGGACAGAGTCTTGAAAGCCTCTAAAATTGATTTGGTTTTGGGAGACGGAAAAGAGAGTTATCAAGAAGAAGCGGTGGACAGTACAGCTACTACACCAGCACAAGAAACAACAACAAATGAACAATAATATTGAGCAAATAGAGGATTTAGACGAAGAGTTATTTGAGCATTTTCGTTATGAAGTTCCGAAAGGACAGGCGATTTTGAGGATTGACAAATACCTGATGGGTATGATTCCAAATGCCACACGAAATAAAATTCAGAATGCTGCTACCGAAGGGAATATTTTTGTGAATGACTTGACTGTAAAGTCAAATTATAAAGTGAAACCCCTTGATGTGATTCAGGTAATGTTGTCACATCCGCCATTTGAAAACAGGGTAGATCCAGAGGATATTCCGTTGGATATTGTTTATGAGGATGAGGCACTTTTGCTAATCAATAAACCACCTGGATTGGTAGTACATCCCGGTCATGGGAATTATACAGGAACTCTAGTGAATGCACTGGCGTTTCATTTTGAGAATTTACCAATGAACAGTAGCGAGCGTCCTGGATTAGTTCATAGAATTGATAAGGATACTTCGGGATTATTGGTTATTGCCAAAACTGAAGCTGCGATGACGCATTTGGCCAAACAATTTGAAGCCAAAACATCCGAAAGAGAATATATTGCTCTAGTTTGGGGTAATGTTACTGAAGAACAAGGAACTATTGAAGGGAACTTGGCGAGACACTTAAAAGACCGTATGCAAATGGCTGTTTTTGCCGATCCCGAAATTGGAAAACCTGCTATAACACATTATAAAGTTTTGGAGCGTTTTGGGTATGTGACTTTGATTTCTTGTAAATTGGAAACAGGAAGAACACACCAGATTCGTGCACACTTGAAGCATATTGGACATCCACTTTTTAATGATGAGCGTTACGGTGGTCACTTGATTTTGAAAGGAACTACGTTTACGAAATACAAACAGTTTATTGAAAATTGTTTCAAAGCCTTGCCACGTCAGGCATTGCATGCTAAAACACTTGGTTTTGTGCATCCGAATACGGGAGAATTGATGCGATTTGACACAGAATTACCTCAGGATTTTAAGGATTGCATTGAGAAATGGAGAGGATATTCAAAATCACATCATGCTGAAGAAGATTAATGATAAAAATATAAAAGCCTCAATTTTGAGGCTTTTTTTATAGAATGCAGTTATTTTATTTCAGCTTCAAAATGATGTTTAATAACTCCTTTGGAACCTGTTGGACTTGGGCTTAATTCTAAAACTGAATCTGGGGAAAGATTGGGTTCTATTCGGTGGGAAACGAACAGGATGGCAATATTGGTTTCTTTCTTAATCAAATTGATAAGTTGGGTTACCAATGCTATGTTTTGATCATCCAAACCTTCAAGAGGTTCATCCAGAATTAATAGGGGGGGATGTTTGATTACTGCACGGGCTATTAGAGCAACTCTTTGTTGTCCAGTAGAAAGGCGATTGAAGATTTTGTTTTTTAGATGACTCATTTGAATTGCTTCAAGCCATTGTGCTACGATTCTTCGTTGTAGGGTTGTGGGTTCTGTGTATAATCCGATGGAATCAAAGAAACCGGAGAGAATCATTTCTTCCAGACTATAACTTTTATTGAATAAATCGGTCATGGCGGTGTTGAAAAAGCCAATTTGTTTTTTGATTTCCCAGACACTTTCACCACTTCCTTTTTTTCTGCCAAAGAGTTCCACATCCTGTCCATACCCTTTGGGATTATCACCCGAAATTAGTGATAATAAGGTGCTTTTTCCAGAACCGTTAGGCCCAATAAGATGCCAAAAATCTCCTTGCTTTATAGTCCAGGAAAGAGAATCGATAATTGGTCTTTCATCATAGAAAACGGATATAGAATTCATTTTGACAAGAACTCGATCATTGAAAACTTCTTTGTGAATCGGTATTTTATGGCTGCCGTTTTCAAATGAATTACTTTCGATTCCGTTTATGGATTTCAATTCAAATGAATTGTCCTCTATGTGTGCTTTATTGGGAATAAAAGGAAGCAAATCAACAGTTCTATTAACCAATTGGATAATTCGAACAGAACTCAAAATTGCTTTAATTGCCAATGTTAATTCAATTCGGGAAGCATGATCCAAATGATCCATAGGATTATCTAGAATAATATAGTCAGGATTTTTTTTTAGGCAATACTTTAAGAATTCCTTTTTTCGTTCTCCAGATGAAAAGGTGCGAAGGTTTCGTTTGGATTCGGTGGTAGCTTCAATGGAATCGTATTGGTATTCCTCTTCTATTAATTTTTGAATGGAAATGTCTGAATATAGGATTCCGTTTAACGAATTGAATACAGATAATTCCCCCTGAATCTCTCCCGATAGTAAAGTATTTATATAGGTTTTTTTGTCAACTTGATTGGATAGAAGTATGTCCCAATGTTTCATTTTGTTACTATTGAATAAGGAAATAAAATTTCGTGAAATTAGGCATAATAATGCAAATTTAAAATTGGTAAAGCTGTAATTTTAATTTTTAACTATAAAAAAAGCCCCAATTTTGGGGCTTAGAATTATTTTGAATAAAAGTTGTATTAAAGTTCTTTATCTACAGTTTCAGGTTCTTCTGTTTTTTCTGTTTCTTCTGTTTCTTCAATTTGGGCAACTGTTTCTTCTAGCTCTCTCGGTTCTTCTTCATTTTCAGTATTCTTGTTTTTAGAGAACCATCCTTTTACTTTGTTTTTGAAAGCACCAAAGAAACCTAAAAGACCAAGTACGATTAGTTTTCCAAATTTTGCAAAAAGAGCAAAGAAACCAACTTTGGCAAGGACTTTTCCAGCTACAAGACCACCAATTGTCCAAGCGGCAACTTCGTCCACATTAGAATCAAAATCTTCATATTTATACCCATCATTGAATTGTACAATATCTAACACTTTGCTAATGTCTTTTTGTACAAGTGGAAGCTCATTTTCGGTTGCAATAGCATTTAATACCAAAACTCCTTTTCGGCCTAGGATTCTAACATTATAATTTAGCGTATTTATTGAGCTTTTTCCAAATTTTATTTCTTTGGCCCAGTGCAATATTTTCCTGTCTTTGTCATAATATGGTTTTGCTGCCCATCCTACAATTGTTACTGGTTCATACCCTTCTTTTTGTCTCTCTTTGTTTTCTTCGATTGTTTCCTTTTGCATTTCGGTTAACAAATCATCATAATTGATGTCATCTGCATCATCGTCTTCAACATGTCCAATTTCGTCATATTCTATATTGAATACATAACCGGTTTGACTCATTACTCCTTGATTTTCTGGTAATAGTAATCCTAGAGTTAAATTTTCCCCTTTTGGATTTCCCCATAAATCAACCAACACTCTTTCTGCTTGTACTGAATTTAGATATTTAAAACCATTTGGAATATTTATTTTTCCCATTCCATTTTTTAAATCAATGGAGCCATGTTCATATTTGAAAGTTTTTTCAATAGAATCTATTTTCTTTTGCATTTGTTCTTCTTGAGAATACATAAAAAAGGTAAACAGACAGGAAATAATAGTTAAAGTAGTTTTCTTCATTTTCATCTTGTGGTTAAAAAGGGTTGGTTAATTAAAAAAAGTAGTTAAAAGACTATTTATTTTCAAATATAACTTTTGTTTTTAATTAATGTTATTTTTTTTATTTTTTTTGAAAAAAAACGACAAAAGTTATCTTTTTTAACAGATGAAATGAGAGTTTAATGTGGATGACTAGTAATGTCTTGTTGAAATGTAGTTTTAGAAGACTTAAACTAATTGTCTAAATTTAGGAGACTATTTTTTCAATTTATTTCGATATAAAATTATTCTCAAAAGCCTTAAAACGATTATCTAAGTCCTGAACTAATTGTTTTTTTACCGTAGGATCTTGTATGAAACTATAGTTGATACTGTTGTAAACAAATTGCTTAATGTCGGTATAGGAAATGGTTTTGTATCGTTTTGCCAGTAGAACATATTGTTCGGTCATATTGGTTCGCAATATTCCTGCATCATCAGTACTAATGACGATTGGCACTCCAAATTCTTTGTACAATAAAATAGGATGACGGTTTTCTTTTACTTTTAAAATGAACTCATTACTGGTAAGATTGATTTCGATCGGAATGTTATTCTTGGCCATATAACGCATTAAATCATAGCTCTTTTCTTCGTAGGCCATATCAACTCCATGTCCAATTCTGTTGGCACCAGCAATATAAACTGCCGCATTAATATGCCAAGACAATTCTTCGGGACGAACCAATCCCAACGTGAGCTCACCTGCGTGCATTGTATATTTTACCTTTGGAAAACGAGTATGACAAAATTTGAACATAACCATGTGTAACCAATAATCTTTCATGGAAGTTTCACCATCTTCTGGAGAAACAATATTAACACCTGCCATCAACGGACTGCTGTCGGCCGAGATAAAAGCAACAATTAAATTTTTGAATAAATCAACCGGTTCCATGAAACGCAAAACAAAATTTTGATAGCGCATCGTGAATTGGTTGTTGTCTATTTTGAGTTCTTTGTGCATTTTGGTAACAAAGTTGGTGTTGAAATCGGCAGCGTATTTTTTGGCTTCTTTTTGATTAAAAAAGTTATACAAGGAATCCAAAGATTGCATAACAGCTTTTTCGTTTTTGCTTGCCGCAAATTTTCTCAAATTGGTACTGTATTTTGCCAAATCATCTGTTTTTATCGCACAGGGAATAGTCGATAATTGGGTTTCGATGTAGCTTACATTTTCTTTAATAGCTCTGTTTTTTAGTTCTAATAAACCAGCTTCAAAATTGTTTTTGGTAGCAGGTTCAAACTTCATAAAGGATTCAAAAAATAATTTATCTGAAGGATAATCAACATTATTATAATCTTTGATAGACCATTTATGAATTATTTTTTGTTTGTAGTTATCCAATTCGCCATTCTTTTGTAAAGTCGAAAATAATACCCAGTCACTTCCATTCTGCTTTTCTTGGCTTACAGTCATGGTTTGTGTATTGAGATAAAAATCTTCGGCAATGGCGTGAGCTAAAAGCGGTTCTGCATAAATTGAACCAGAATAATGATGGTGTAAATCGCCACCTTTTGGCATTTGAGCAAAGAAAGCTGTGAGTTCAACTTCATTATCTCTTATTTTTTCAAAATATTGATTGGCAGATTGTGCAAAACCTACTTGGAATAGGGTATAAAAAAGGAAGGTGAAAAATATCTTCATTGTATAAATTTCATTCAAATATAAAAAATAAATAGAAATTTATTTCATCTCATTTAAATAAAAGTTTCATCATTGCTTTCGGAATAATCCAAATCTACATGGAAAGTTTCCTTTAACTTCCATAGCGCCAATAGGGAAACTATTGATAATAAAGAACCAACAATCATTCCCGATTTGAGAATATCACCATCAAAAAGGCGGTCACGAAAAAAGCTGTAAATCAAAATAATTAGCGGAAGCGAACCCCTAACAAAATTGGGAACTGTAGTTGTTACAGTTGCTCTGATATTAGTTCCAAATTGCTCTGCAGCTATGGTTACAAATAAAACCCAATATCCAACAGAAACTCCCATTGCAAAACAAAGCAAATAGAAAGTTGAAACCGAAATTCCATAAGCATTCAAATAGACAAAAACCATGATTAGGTTAGAAATCAAAAATAGACACATGATTTTTTTTCGACTTTTTAGCCATTGGCTTAATAATCCGCTAGCAATGTCTCCAAAGACCAAACCACTGTAGCAAAAAGCAATTGCTTTTCCCGCAGCTATGGTTTCGGCTTGTTGAACGCCAAGAGCTTTTGCAAATTCGGGTGAAAAAGTAATCAAAACGCCTACCAAGAACCAAAGTGGAATTCCAATAAGTATGCATTGAAGGTATTTTAAAAATCTTTTTGAGTTGGTAAATAATGACAGAAAGTCTCCTTTCTTTTCATCGCTTTGCTGAATTTGCTTGAAC
This sequence comes from Flavobacterium sp. P1_E4, assembly GCF_056405915.1. Taxonomy (NCBI): domain Bacteria; kingdom Pseudomonadati; phylum Bacteroidota; class Flavobacteriia; order Flavobacteriales; family Flavobacteriaceae; genus Flavobacterium; species Flavobacterium sp. P1_E4. The sequence goes on along the minus strand of NZ_JBFUBE010000015.1, from coordinate 17,987 downwards.
ATACCTGACTCGGTAATGCTGATTCTTAAAAACAATAACAAAATGCCAAGACAACCTCCAGCATAATAACACATACGCCAATCCTGGAAAAATTGATAAACCAAATAAGCGGCAACAGCTCCCGAAACTCCAACCGAAGCCACAATCATAGTTCCGTAACCGCGTTTGTCTTTCGGCAAGGATTCGGCGACCAAAGTGATTCCTGCACCCAATTCCCCCGCAAGTCCAATTCCTGCAATCAATCGCCAAAACGCGTATCCATCAACAGTAGTTACCATTCCGTTGGCAATATTAGCGACCGAATACAATAATATAGAACCAAATAAAACAGATATTCGTCCTTTTTTGTCTCCTAAAATGCCCCATAAAATCCCACCGAAAAGCATACCAAACATTTGCATACTGATGAGATATTCTCCTTGGTTTCGGACAGCATCTCCTGTTATACCAAGATCCTTTAGACTATCGGTGCGAACGATTCCAAAAAGCAATAAGTCATAAATGTCAACAAAATAACCAAGTGCGGCTACAATCACCGCGGCATTGAGTATGGATTTTGAATTTTTTGTAATTGATGAGGGAGTATTGGTCATTAGGATTTGGTCTTTATTGGGAGTTTTATTAATAAATTGGTTTGTTGGTCATTGTCTAGAATGAAAATATGTTTGTCGAATGTGAGAAATCCATTTTTGGCATAAAATTGTAAGGCTCTGTGGTTTTCTTCCCAGACGCCTAGCCAAATATAATGGACTTGGTGTTGTTTTGCAACTTTTAGAAATTGATATAGTATAATTGTCTTTTGGAAAAACATCTCAAAACTAATTTTTGAGAATTTTGAATTGAAAGTTTACTTTATCTTATTCGAGGTTTAAAAAATAAGTTTAGATCTAATTCTTAAAAAAAATGAGTGTTAAATACTTTTGATTTAATTGAATATTTTTTTGGTAATGTTTCTTTTTTCTCTCAAATAGCATTGATATTTATTGATTTGTTGTTAATTATTTAATCTTTTTAATTGTTTTTTAGAAATATCTAGCTCAAGGATTTTTTTTTTTTGTTAAGTTTGCTCCAATTAATTTAACAAATTAAGTTACCCCCTAAAAACTTTATGAATTCTCCCTTAATGTCATCAGATGAATCTGTGGTTTTATTGAATGTAGCTTCAGGCAATGAATTAGTCTACTCTCGTCTTGTTGAGAAATATTGGCAGAAAGTATTACAACATGCCCTTAGTTTTGTGAAATCATATCCTGTTGCCGAAGAATTAACCCAAGATGTGTTTATTCAAATTTGGGATAAAAGAGAAAGGTTGTCCGAGGTCAAAAGTTTTGATAACTATCTTTTTATCGTGAGCCGTAATTTAATTATCACCCATATTCGCAAAAAATTGATCGAGACAGAAAGCTTTAAAGGAGAAAAACTCCAGGAAATGTTTCTGAAACCTGATGATCAATATGAATTCCAAGAATTAAATAAAATTATACAGGAAGGAGCGAATCTTTTGACTGAACCAAGGCGTACAATTTTCTTATTGAGCCGTATGGAAGGCAAAGATGCTGATTTTATCAGTGAAGAATTAGGTTTGGCCAAAAGAACTATTAGATGGCATTTGTTAGAAGCGTTAAACTTCATGAGAGTCTATCTTAACAAGCATTATGGCCTTGGTTTATTGGTCTTAATTTGTCTAGGAATGTATTCCTTTTTTGCTAGCTTTTTATGATATTTTTTGTGCTCTAATTATTTTTTTACTCTTTTTTTAATTTTTTTTTCATTTTCATTGCCACTTTAGTAAAGTATCCTCGTCTTTATATATGAAGGACATCCTTACAAGGCTTAAATCTTTTAGTTATGTATCAAAAAGAAGTGTTTAAAGAACTTATGTACCAGTTTGTTTTAGGGGAAATATCTCCTGAAGGGAAAGCACAGTTGTTAAAAATGATTGATGATCCTCAATATGCGGATGATTTGGATTATATCCTTCGCGAAAATTATGAAAGTATAGAACCTATTAGTGAGAGTTCGGAATCGACTCAGCATTTTATTGAAAAGCTTAGGGTGAAAATGAATGTTAATGAGGAAATTGAAGAAGAAGCGGACTTTACTTTATTTAATTGGAAAAGATTAGTTGTTGCTGCGAGTGTCGTAATTGTTCTTGGGCTTGGATATTTTAAATTTTCTCAAAAGGATACTATTGCTCCTGCTGTAGTTAATAATGAAAAAAATATTATTCCTCCGGGAAGAACAGGCGCCATACTTACATTGGCAGATGGTTCTCAAATTGTTTTGGATAGTGTAGCTAATGGAGTTTTGGCCAATCAAAGTAATACAGCTGTTTCAAAAAAAGATGGAGAATTGGTTTATACAGGAGAGAACAATGCTAAAGCAGTTACTAATATTATGACTACACCGCGAGGGAGACAATATAAATTAGAATTGTCAGATGGTACAAAAGTTTGGCTTAATGCTTCTTCCTCAATTACATTTCCAACTTCTTTTGCAGCTAATGAAAGAAAGGTTGCTATAAAAGGAGAAGTTTATTTTGAGGTAGCCAAAGATAAAAACAGACCTTTTACAGTAAGTGTTAAGGATGTTGAAGTAAAGGTATTGGGGACTCATTTTAATATCAATAGTTATGATGATGAAAGTGAAATTAATACCACACTTTTAGAAGGTAGTGTCTTGGTAGGCAAAAAAGATAAAAAAGTGCTTTTAAAACCGGGTCAGCAAGCCGAAATAAAAAATACTGGAGCTGTAGCTGTTAAGGAGCTTGATAACTTTGACGAAGTGATGGCTTGGAAAAAAGGCATGTTTTATTTTAACAATGCAAGTTTAGAAACTGTTCTGCGTCAATTAAGCAGATGGTATGATGTAGATATTGTTTTCGAAAAAGGGGTTGTTTCCAGAAATTTTGAAGGTGAAATAAATCGTGACTTAGAACTATCACAAGTATTGAAAATTTTAGAAGGAAATAATATTCATTTTAAAATAGAAGGCAAAGTTTTGAGAGTAATGCCTTAAGAAAAAAGACAAATCGAGGAAACTCATTTTATAAAATATTTATCTGTAATTCAATAAAAAAAGCCAGCAGATGTTGGAAGCATCGCTGGCTTGTTCCTTAGTACAAAGGAACTATGACTTGAAAAACGTATAAATAGACCAAGCAAGGAAAATTTATTATTAACCAAAATCATTACAAAAGTATGAAATTATTACCAAAATGCAAGTCAAGAAATTCTTGGCTTACTCCTAAATTCTGGAAAGTTATGAAATTAACGTCCATATTGATAATTGCTCTTACATTTAATGTATCGGCAGCAGTATCTTCTCAAACGATTACTTTCTCAGGAAAGAATGTGTCAGCAAAAAAAGTTTTGTCAGTTATTAAAGAACAAACAACCTATGTTTTTTTCTATGACGTTACTATCTTGAAGAATGTAAAGGCAATATCTCTTGACGTTAAAAATGCTTCGATCGAAAAAGTTTTGCAGGAAGCTTTTAAGGGAACATCTATAAAATGGATTATTCAAGGTAAAACCATTTCTTTAATTCCAAAAGAAGAGAGCGCTTTAAAGAAAAGCACAATTGCGCCAATCAATAGAAAAATAAAAGGAAAAGTTACCAACGAAAAAGGAGAGTCATTGCCTGGAGTAAATATTTTGGCTAAAGGCACAAAAGTTTCTACACAAACTGATGTTGACGGCACTTTTGAAATCGAAATTCCAGATGATGTGACCGTATTGGTTGTAACTTATATTGGTTTACAAGATCAGGAGGTTAAGATTGTAAACGATGCAGAACTGAATATAGTTTTAAAAGAAGTTGGACAGCAAATGAATGAGGTACTTATTGTTGGGTACGGATCTCAAAATAGAAGAACAGTCAGTACTTCGGTTTCTAAATTAGATAAAAAAGTTTTAGAAAATGTACCTTATTCTAATGTTACTCAGGCATTACAAGGGAATGTAAGTGGTGTAGTTGTTCGTACTGCATCTGGTCAACCGGGTAAAGCTTCGAATATTTTAGTTCGTGGAGGTACCTCTATTGATAATCCAGCAGGAGCTACACCATTATATATTGTTGATGGGGTAATTCGTAGCCAAATTGACGATATTAACTCGGCCGATATTGCTTCATTGCAGGTATTAAAAGACGCAGCATCAACTTCCATTTATGGTGCACGTGGGTCTAATGGGGTTGTTATTATTACTACCTCTGTTGGTAAGGTTGGGAAAACTAAAATTACTTATGGGTATTCTTCTCAATTCAGTCAAATCGCAAAAGAGTATAACTTTTTGGGAGGAGAAGATTTTATACGCTTATCTCGTTTGGGGGTTCAAAATGCTGCAGATATTATGGGTGGTACACGTCCTAATGCAAGAGACAATCAATTAATTGGTGCAACTCCATACGGTACAGGAAATAATTTAACATCAAGTACACCATTTGCAACATTATTAAAATCAAGTTTGTCAGCAGATACTATTGCCTCTTTGCAAGCAAAAGGTTGGCAAGAAATGGCAGATCCACTTAATTCTGCCAATACAATTATGTTTCAAAGTACAGATTGGAATGATGTTTTGTTTCAAGATGCTTTTACACAAAATCATAATTTAAATTTTAGCGGAGGGACAGATAAAGGCCTTTTCGATTTGAGTTTAGGATATTTAAAAGGAGATGGAGTTACAATATTTACTGGTTATGAAAGATTTACTGCAAAGTTGAATGCTTCTTTTAATCTGGCTGATAATTTTACGCTAAATGGTAAAATGTTATATGCTAGATCCAATAATAACCAAGTGGTAAGCAATAGTGTTGTGTTTAATAGGTATTTAGGAAATGCTCCAACTACTAAATTTTTATTAGAAGATGGTACTTTAGCTCCGGGTCAGAATAACATCAACGGAAATCCATTGTATCAAATGGGGAAAGTGAAAGGGATCAATGAAAATGAAAAATTGCAATTAGCAGTTGACGGAGATTTGAAGATTACAAAGGATTTGAATTTCACACCTTCTATGTCTTTGTACAGCGAAAATACTTCTGGTAATACTTTTCAACAAGCTTTTTTAAGTGGAAGTACGGGTTTAGTTGATAATACTCGACCTGCAACCCAAATGAATAATCGTTTGTTTCAAACACAATTTGAAGGAGTTTTTACCTATACCAAATCGTTTGATGAAATAGGAAACTTTCAAGCCAAATTAGGAGCTTCAAATTATGGAAGAACTATAAAAACATTTAATGCTTCAGGAAAAGGAAGTCCTTCTGATCTGGCACAAACATTAGATTCGTCTCCAATTCCAGTTTCAGTTTATGCCAATAATACCAAATTGGTAATGAATGGGGTTTTCGGACGTTTGAACTATGATTATAAAAACAGGTATTTATTTACAGGATCTTTTCGTTATGATGGTGCTTCCAGTTTAGGACCAGATAATAAATATGGATTCTTCCCAGGGGTATCTGTAGGATGGAATGCCCATGAAGAAGAATTTTGGAAAGCAATGCCAACAGTTGTGTCTTCATTAAAAATAAGAGGAAGTTTTGGTATCAATGGGAATTTAGGAACTTTGGGTGATTTTCAAGCTGGAGGACTATATTCAGGTTCTACAAACGGAATTGCTAATAATTACAACGGACAATCGGCTATTACTAATTCACAAATTGCCAATCCAGGTTTGAAATGGGAGCAATCACAAACGAATAATATCGGATTTGATTTAGGGATTAACCAAGATAGAATTAGATTAATTGGAGATTTTTACAACAAATTGACTTCAGATTTATTGACCAATTTGACTTTACCTTCTAATAGTGGATTCTCAACAGTTTTGACCAATCTTGGTGGTTTAAGAAGTAAAGGATTTGAAATGGAATTAACAGCAAATATTTATAATCAAAATGATTTAAAAATTAATGCTGGATTTATTATCTCTCACAATACTAATGTTATCGAAACACTTCCTTACAATGGAAATTTAAACAATAGAATTGGTGGTACTCAAATTTGGGATGCTGGAAGTCAATCTTATGTATATGTAGGTGGATCACAAGAGGGACAAAAAATTGGAGATTTCTATGCTCATAAACAATTGTATATTCTTCCAACGCAAGCAGCTGCAGATGCTTATAATGCAACAACAAAAGATACTTATGTGACTAAAACAAACGCAGCAGGTGGTAATCCAAACGGAATAAAATATCCTGGAGATGCTGTTTTTGAAGATACTGATGGCAATAATGTTATCGATAGTAGAGACAGAACTTATATGGGAAATATGTTTCCTAAATATGTAGGAGGTTTTAATTTTGATGTAAGTTATAAAGGATTTTCATTAGTGGTAAGAACCGATTATTCTTTGGGAGCAACAATTTATAATGAAGCTAGAGCTCGTTTTGTAGGTCAATTTCAAGGAAATTATGGATTGTTAGCCGAAAGTTTACAATCTTGGCAAAAAGAAGGAGACATTACTGATGTACCGCGTTACCGTTGGGCTGATCAAACCAATCAAAACAATTTATTTAGATCGGAAGCCAGTGGAGTAGCCTATAATACAAATATGTTTCAAGGAAATAGCCGTTATTACGAGAGTGGAGATTATTTATGTTTAAGAGAAATCACTTTAGCATATACCGTTCCTACTTCTTTTGCAAATAAAATAAAATTGGCATCTGCCCGCTTTTATCTAACGGGAAGTAATCTTTATTATTTCACTAAATATACAGGTTTAAATCCTGAAGTTCAAGGAATTGACGGGGGTTCCAGCCAAGGTCTTAATTCGGCAGGAGCCACAGGGACATATCCTGTACCAAGAAATATTATACTTGGATTAAATGTTAGTCTGTAAATTTTAATATCAAACATCATGAAAAATAAATATATATTGTATTCTTTGTTGTTCGCTTGTATCTCACTAATGGGGTCTTGTGCAGACGACTTAAACTTAGAATCGGAGAGTCTTATCACTTCAAATGCCTTTTGGAAAACCGAAGATGATGCAAAGGCTGCTGTTAATGGAATGTACTTTAACTTTAGAACACAAACCCAGCAAAATTATTACCTATTGGGAGGTTCCAGAAGTGCTGAAATTAAAGGAGGTGTTCAATCACCATTGAATTTGGCTAATTATTATAACAACAATCTTACTGCTCAAAATGTTGATGTAGAATGGGCTGGGTTATATACAGTTGTGCAACAGGCAAATTTGATTTTAAAATACGTTCCCACTATTACTTTTAGCGCTGCTACCGCAAACGAGCAAAAAAGGTATCTTGCTCAAGCTTATACAATGAGAGCATTAGCTTATTTTATTATGGCTCGTTCTTGGGGAGGTGTTCCAATTGTGACAACTCCAACAGAAAATACGAATCAAAATGAATATATAGTTCCTCGTAACACTTTGGAGGAGACTTTTGCTTTCATCAAATCTGATATTGAATCGGCACTTGCTAATTTTCCTGATGAAAATATCAATAAAGTACAATTGTCAAAAGCGGCTGCTAATGCTTTAAAAGCAGAAGTTAATTTGTGGACAGCTAAACAACTAAATGGGGGAGCTACAGATTTGAATACTGCTTTAAGCGCTATAAACGCTATTCCTGCGGGATTAACTTTGCTTCCTAATTTTAAAGATGTATTCAGTTATACCAATAAAGGTAATAGCGAAGTACTTTTTGCTGTTCGTTATTCATTGACTGATGTTCCTTCAAACTTATCAGATAACTGGAATTCATTTATGTATGTTGGTCCTTCAGATTATCCGGGAGCAACGACAGCGGAGGCTACAGCAATGTTTGGAACATTGGGTTCTGGTGCAGGAAATGCAGGTATTTCAAGAGTGCAGCCAGATCCTGCTCACTTTAGCTTTACAGCTACTGATGTTCGAAAAGATGCTACTTATTTAACCCTTAGAAACACAGCGAATACTGCGGATGTGGTTACTGGCTTAATGAAATATAATGGTACAGTAGACGGTACTTTAAGACGATTTACAAGTGATATCATTATTTATCGTTTGGCTGATATTTTATTAATGAAAGCCGAAATAAAGAACGCTTTGGGACAAGACCCAACGGTTGAGATGGATCAAGTTATGAAAAGAGCGGATGCTACTGCTTCGTTTATAAATTCTTCAAAAGCTGCAAATGACGATGTCATTTTGAATGAGCGTCTAAAAGAATTGGCTTTCGAAGGAAAAGCATGGTGGGATTTAGTTCGTTTCAATAAAACGGGTAACGTGCCTTCTATGGCTGGCAAGCAGATCTTATTCCCAATATCTCAAAACACAATTAATTACAATCCAAAAGTTACTCAAAATCCTGGGTATTAATTTAGATTAAAAACTTACTGTTATTGATTGAGTCGAAAATTCAAAAATTTTCGGCTTAGTCAAATAACACCCATAATTTAACGAAAAAAAATCATGAAAATTCAACACTTACAAGGGCTTATAGCTGCACCATTTACACCTTTTGATAAAAACGGAAAATTAGATGTTAGCTTAATTTCAAGATATTACGCATTTTTAAAACAAAATAAAATCACAGGGGCCTTTATAAATGGCTCTACAGGTGAAGGGGTTTCGATTACTTTAGAAGAAAAAAAAGCAGTTGCACAAGCATGGGCTGATTGTTCAAACCATGATGATGATTTTAAAGTAATGGTATTTTTGGGAGGAACTTGTCTCTCAGATTGTATTGACTTAGCAAAGCATGCTTATGAAATAGGTTTATATGCTGTTTCTTTAACGGCTCCTTTTTATTTTAAACCTGCCAATGTTGATATGTTGGCCCAAGCTTGCATCATGGTTGGTGAAAGTGTACCAAATATGCCTTTATATTACTACCACATTCCGGTTTTGACTGGTGTAAATGTACCTATGTTTGATTTGGTTCAAGCATTAGATGGTAAACTGGACAATTTTGCTGGAGTAAAATATACTCATGAAGATTTTATGGATTTCCAAAGCTGTATGAGCTACAAGGAAGGTAAATACGATATGCTTTGGGGACGTGACGAAAATATGTTGTCAGCTTTAGTGTTAGGAGCAAAGGGTGCAGTGGGGAGTACTTTTAATTACGCAGCTCCTTTATATCACAGATTGATTGATGCTTTTAATTCTAATGACTTGGTTTTGGCTCGTGTTTTACAACAAAAATCAATTAACATGATTCGTCTTTTAGGCAAATATGGAGGTATTTCAGTTGGTAAATCTTACATGAAAGTTGTAGGATTGAATTTGGGTGATTTTAGATTACCGGTTAAAAACATGAGTGCTGAGCAGTTTGTGGATTTCCAAAAAGATGTTGAAAGCTTGGATTTCAAAAGCTTTAAATCAAATTCGGATAGTTAACTATAAATGAACTCAATAGAAAAGTTATTACTTTCTCTAATTCCATTATTTTTTATGATGTCAATAACAATAACCGTTAGTTCTCAGGAAAAAGATTTTAATACGATCGAGTGGGAAATTGCAGCTTATTTGCAAAACAATGAGGGGAGTAAGTCTCTTGGATTTGCGGGGCCTATAAATGGGGTACATAAGAATGTTTTGATTGTGACTGGTGGAGCTAATTTTCCAGATAAAATGCCTTGGGAAGGAGGAGCAAAGAAATATTTTGATGAAATCCATGTACTGCAAAAACAGGGAGAGAATTTTGTTTGGAATAAAAAGGTAAAAGCGAAATTACCTGAACCAATTGCGTATTGTGGGGTTACTTCAACAGATTTAGGAGTTGTATATGTAGGTGGTGAAAATGAAAATGGACTGTCGAATAAGGCTTATATTTTGAAATGGAAAGATTCTAAAAATGACGTTGCCATTCTTTCGTTACCACAATTTCCTTTGGCGATGGCAAATATTGCATTAACCCATATTGGAAATACGGTATATGCAATTGGTGGTGATGAAGCTAAAAAATCATCAAATCATTTTTATAGTTTGGATTTAAATGTTTTGAATCCAGCATGGGAAGAGTTACCTAATTTACCTATTGCTTTGGCCAATGCTGTTGCTGTTGTTCAAAAAACAAAAGAAGGTACAGCCATTTTTGTGATTGGAGGAAGAACCAAAACGGCTACCGGTATCAGTGATTTACACAACACTACTTTTGTTTTTAATCCAAAAAAGAAAGCCTGGTCAAGTGTAGCTGCTATATCCGATGGAACAAATACTACCAATTTTTCTGCGGGTGCAGCTGTTGCCTTAGGAGCTCACTCGATTTTAATTCTTGGAGGAGATAATGGTCTTGTTTTTCATAAAATTGAAACTTATTTATCTCAGATAGCGCAAACAAATTCGCCAGAAGAAAAAGGAAGACTTATTGCGGAGAAGAATGTGCTGAATACGACACATCAAGGATTTTATAAAGGAATGTTGTTGTATAATACGCTTACGGATGCTTGGACAAAAGCAGGTGAATTACCGTTTTTGGCTCCAGTCACAACAACTGCAGTATTATGGGGAGATGATATTATTTTGTCTAATGGTGAAATAAAGCCGGGAATAAGAACACCTAATGTAATGTTGGGAAAAATAAAATAATTGAATTTAATCTTAAATTTTTCTGGTTAGCTTTTTTTCACTCCAATAGAAGAGACGAAAATCATTAGAATACATTTTTTAATCATAAACAAATTATGAAGAACTCAAAATATTATCCGTGGATAGTAGTGGGCTTGCTATGGGTTGTAGCATTGCTCAACTATATGGACAGACAAATGCTGTCCACCATGCGTCCCTCGATGGAGGCCGATATCCGAGAATTAGTTTCTGGTGAGAATTTTGGGCGCTTAATGGCAATATTTCTTTGGATATATGCTTTGATGAGTCCGGTGTCAGGCCTTATAGCTGATAAATTAAATAGAAAGTGGTTGATTGTTGGGAGTTTATTTGTTTGGTCTGCAGTTACCTATGCCATGGGATATGCAACGGGTTATGATCAAGTGTATTGGTTAAGAGCACTTATGGGTGTTAGCGAAGCATTGTATATTCCTGCGGGATTATCTTTAATTGCCGATTATCATCAGCAAAAAACAAGATCACTTGCTATAGGAATTCATATGACTGGTCTTTATGTTGGATCAGCTTTAGGAGGATTTGGAGCAACGATTGCGGCTGCTTATTCTTGGCATACTACCTTTCATTATTTTGGATTAATTGGAGTTGTTTATGCTCTTGTTTTGGTATTCTTCCTTTACGAGAAAAAGGCTCCTGAGATAAAAATGGCAATTACAGATTCAGATAAAGCAAAAGAAAAAAGCTCTGTTTTTAAAGGATTAGGATTGTTGTTTACCAATATTTCGTTTTGGATTATTTTATTCTTTTTTGCAACAATCAGTTTGCCGGGTTGGGCTACCAAAAATTGGCTGCCAACATTGTTCTCGGATAATTTAGGAATTTCTATGGAACAGGCTGGACCATTGGCAACAATAACAATTTCAATGTCTTCTTTGTTAGGGGTTATTTTTGGAGGAATATTATCAGATAAATGGGTTGTCAAAAATATCAAAGGGAGAGTGTATACAAGTGCTATCGGATTGAGTTTGACTATACCTGCATTACTATTAATCGGTTTTGGAAATTCATTATTTCATATTGTTAGCGCTGCTCTTTGTTTTGGCATTGGCTACGGAATGTTTGATGCTAATAATATGCCTATTCTTTGTCAGTTTGTGTCTTCAAAGTACAGAGCTACTGCCTATGGGGTTTTAAACATGACGGGAGTAGGTTGTGGAGCATTGGTCACATCAGCATTAGGAAAATACGCAGATGATGGATCTTTAGGTATCGGATTTGCAATGATGGCAGGTGTTGTTTTGATGGCTTTGTTGGTGCAGGTTATTTTTCTCCGTCCTCAGGTTAACGATTACACTGATGCATAAATTTTTTAGTTTTTAGGTTTTCAAATTGGTTATTTGGTTGTTAATCTGCTGGGGTGGAATTAAAACGTTCACCTTGGCGGATAACTTTTAGTTCGCACTTTTTATGTAAATAAAAATTTTCAAGATTCATAAAATAAATATTATCTGCACATGAATAATTCTAAAAGGCACATATTATCGCTACTGATTCTTTTATTGTTTTTAACAAACAATAGAATAGTGGCGCAAACTCCTTTGGTGAAGGTAGCGTGCATCGGAGATTCTGTGACTGCAGGTTATCTTTTGGCGAATCCTAGTATGGATTCTTATCCTTCGCAACTCCAAATAATGATGGGCAATAACTATGAGGTAAAAAACTTTGGACACAGTGGAGCAACACTTTTAAAAAAGGGGCATACGGCCTACTATAAAACCAAAGAATGTGCTGATGCGATTGCTTTTGCACCCGATATAGCTATTATTCACTTAGGATTGAATGATACAGATCCAAGAAATTGGCCCAATTATAAAGAAGAATTCGATGCCGATTATGCTTGGCTGTTGGATACTTTAAAAAAGCAAAATCCAAAAGTAAAACTATATATCTGTCGTTTGACACCAATCTTTAATGAACATTCTCGCTTTAAATCAGGGACAAGAGATTGGTTTTGGGAAATTCAAGCGCATATCGAAAGAATTGCAAAAGCGAATCAAGTTGGTTTAATCGATTTGCATGAAAAATTATATAGCCGTCCGGATCTTTTTCCAGATGCATTACATCCGGTGAAAGAAGGAGCAGTTATCTTGGCACAAACCGTTTATGAGAATATCACCAAAGATTTTGGCGGGCTAAAATTAGCAGCTGTTTTTACAGATAATATGGTTTTACAGCGCAATCAACCTATTGTTATTTATGGCAAAGCCAATGGAGGTGATTCAATAGAAATCTCATTCCTGCAACAAAAACAGACAGTAATTACAGATGAATATGGTAAATGGAAAGTCCGCTTTCCGGCAATGATTGAAGGTGGGCCTTATCAGATGAGCATTCATGAAAAAGGAAATAGCATTGTACTCAAAAATATATTAGTTGGAGATGTTTGGTTTTGTTCGGGACAATCAAATATGGCTTTTCCTCTTCAAAAATCTGAAAATGGAATGGTCGAGGTAAAAAAGGCAATTGCTAATTCGAAACTTCGTTTGTTGAATTGGAAAGCTATTCAAGAAACAGATGATATGGCATGGGATTCTGTTACTTTAGCTAAAACCAATCAGCTAAAATTTTTCTCAGGAAGTTGGGCTGTTTGTGATTCAACATCAGCAAGAGACTTCTCGGCAATTGCCTATTATTTTGGCAAAAATATTTGTCATGAAGAAAATGTACCCATTGGATTGATTCAGGTTGCAGTTGGTGGTTCTCCCATTGAGTCTTGGATTGACAGATACACATTAGAACATGATGATAAAGTGGTTGATGTATTAACGAACTGGCGTAAATCTGATTTCATTATGCCTTGGGTTCGTGAACGAGCTGCCGTAAATTTGAAAAACGCCACCAATCCTAAACAACGTCATCCATACCAACCCTGTTATAATTTTGAATCGGGTGTAGAATCTTTTACTCAGTTTCCAATAAAGGGTGTTTTATGGTACCAAGGGGAAAGCAATGCACACAATGTGTCTTTATATGAACACTTAATGCCAGTAATGGTTCAGAGCTGGAGGAAATCTTGGGGAACTGATTTTCCTTTTTATTACGTACAATTATCAAGTACCGATCGACCAACCTGGCCAGAGTTTCGGGAGATGCAAAATAAAATGCAAAGCCTTATTCCTAATAGTGGCATGGCAGTAAGTATGGATTATGGAGATGAAAAAAATGTGCATCCAATAAGGAAAAAAGAAGTTGCAGATCGTCTTGCTCGTTTGGCATTTCACTATACCTATAAAAAATCAATTATTTCTAATGGTCCAATTGCATTAAAAGCACAGCAAAAAATGGGGACTATTCACATTTCTTTTGCGTCAGCGAAACATTTAATTACCTCAGATAAAAAAGCAGTATTAGGTTTTGAATTAGTAACAGATAAGGGGAAACACATAGAAACTGAGGCTTCAATTGTCAATAATCAAGTAGTTATAAGCATTCCGAAAGGGGAGAACATTAAAACGGTTTTATATGCATGGAAGCCATTTACGTTGGCCAATTTAGTTAATGAAGCGGGCTTACCTTGTTCTACTTTTAGATTGGAATTGAACCTTTAAAAAATAAAAGAAAATAGCCTGAGAGGGCAAATTAGATAAAAAAAATAATAATTATCAAGGAGATAGAAGAGTAATATTCAGTTCCATTCTAGAGCCAATTAATTCTAAATAAAAATGAGCTATTCAAATACAGAACTTCTGCAATTAAAAGAATTTTACGAGAATCAACTATTAAATGATACCATACCTTTTTGGTTTCCTCGCTCGATAGATACCAAATTTGGAGGCTATTTATTCATGAGAGACCAAGAAGGAAGCTTAATAGATGATGACAAAGCCGTATGGATTCAGGGGCGTGCGGCTTGGTTATTGGCAACGCTTTACAATACGGTTGAACCTAGACAAGAATGGCTTGAGGGGGCAAAGTCTGGAATCGATTTTTTAAACAAAAATTGTTTTGATACCGATGGTCAAATGTTTTTTCATGTCACTCGTGATGGACAACCCATTCGCAAACGACGTTATTATTTTTCGGAAACATTTGCGGTAATCGCTATGTCTGCTTACGCAAAAGCAAGTGGAGATGAAACTGCTGCCGAAAAGGCTCGTTTTTTATTCGGTAAGTGTATTGAATATTCCACAGTTCCGGGTTTATTGGAACCTAAGTTTACTTCAACCCGACCTTCTAAAGGAATTGGCGTTCCCATGATAATGATGAATACAGCTCAACAATTAAGAGAAAATATTGGTGATCCACGTTGTGACGAATGGATTAGTAAATGGATTGCCGAAATTGAACGTGATTTTGTTAAAGAGGATATCAAATGTGTGATGGAGCAAGTGGCACCAGATGGATCAATTATTGACCATATCGACGGAAGAACCTTGAATCCAGGTCATGCTATTGAAGGAGCTTGGTTTATTTTGCAGGAAGCAAAATACAGAAATAATGATCCTCATTTAATTGCTTTAGGCTGTAAAATGTTGGATTATATGTGGGAACGCGGTTGGGATGAAGAGCATGGAGGAATTTTGTACTACAGAGATGTTTATGATAAACCCGTTCAAGAATATTGGCAGGATATGAAGTTTTGGTGGCCACATAACGAAACAATTATCGCAACACTATTGGCATACACCATGACAGGTGACGAAAAATATGCCAAATGGCATAAAATGGTTCATGATTATTCTTATTCTAAATTCCATGATGCAGCCAACGGCGAATGGTTTGGTTATTTGCATAGAGATGGAAGCATTGCACAAACTGCAAAAGGGAATATGTTCAAAGGGCCGTTTCATTTGCCTCGTCAGGAATGGTTTTGTCTTCAGATTTTAAAGGAACATTTGGAAAAAATATAGTTGTTAATTAGAAATTTTGAGAATCAATCTGCTATAGTTTTTTAGGCTTAGCAAAATAAAATGTAATTTTAAAAAATGAAAAAGGCTATTGTAAATGGGATAATTCATACAGGTGATGAAATACTAAATAACAGTGTTATCATTATCGAAAATGATGTTATTCTTTCGGTTCAAAAAGAAATTCCAACAGAGATTGAGGTTGTTGATTTGAAAGGTGATCATCTTTCTGCGGGATTTATTGACATCCAAATCAATGGGGGCGAAAAGCATTATTTTAGCCAAACTCCAACAGAAGAAACGATTCAGGATATCTATGAGTCCAGTTTAAAGTATGGAACGACTCATACGCTGCCTTGTTTAATTTCATCATCAAATGAAACCATCCTTCAAGGGATTGAGGCTATTCGTTCGTATCGATCAAAGTACAAAAACGGGGTATTGGGAATGCATTTAGAAGGTCCTTTTTTGAATCCTTTGAAGCGGGGAGCTCATAGTTTAGCTCAAGTTCGAAAACCTACAAATTCAGAATTGGAAGAGATTATCCGATACGGGAAAGATGTTATAAAAGTAATCACTATTGCACCTGAATGTTTTTCAGAGGAGCAGTTGGACATGCTTTTAGAAAGTGGTATTGTTATTTCGGCAGGGCATTCAACGATGACTTACAAAGAGGCATCGTATTATTTTGCCAAAGGAATATATCTAGTGACTCATTTATTTAATGCGATGACTCAGTTTGGACATCGGGAACCAGGATTGGTGGGTGCAACTTTTGAAAATGAGTCAGTCTATGCTCCAATTATATTAGATGGGGCCCATTGTGATTATGCTGCTGCAAGATTAGCTTATAAATTAAAAAAAGACAAATTCTTTTTGATTACTGATGCTACTTTTTTAGGACGTAAAGTTTCCAATTTCAAATGGGACAATTTTGATGCTCATCTGGAAAACGGCTTTTATAGAAATGATGAAGGTAATTTGGCAGGAGCCAGTATCTCAATGGATGAAGCCGTTCGTAATGCCAATCAATATTTGAATGTGACCATAGATGAGGCCATAAAAATGGGAACTTCCCGAGTGGCAAGTGCAATTAAAATGGAAGATAAATTGGGTAAAATAAAACTGGGATATCCAGCCAGTTTTGTTCGTTTTAATGATGATTTATCAAAAGTTGAATCGTTAATTTTTCAATAAAGAGTAAAGGAATGTATTTTGAGTGAAATAAATAAACCTAAAAGATTGTTAAGCGTAGTTAAGTTTAAAGAATGGAAAAGTATTTTTGCAGGGATAGTTTTCGCTTTTCTTTGGTCTTCAGCTTCAACTGCAACCAAGATTGGATTGGTTTCTGCTCAACCCTTTGTAATATCTATTTTTAGATTTATCATCGCGGGAAGCATTATGTTATTCGTTTCTCATATAGTGTTGGGAAATCGACTGCCAGTTAAAAGGGAATGGATACAAATTAGTATTTATGGATTTCTAAATATTACATTTTATCTCGGGTTATATGTTATTGCCATGCAACACGTTTCTGCAGGTTTGGGGAGTTTGGCGATAGCTACGAATCCCGTTTTTATTGCGATGATGTCTGCCTTTTGGTTTTCTCATAGAATCAAGTTCAAAAATATTCTGAGTTTATTATTGTGTTTTATGGGAGTGGTTTTGGCAGCTTATCCACTTTTACAAAACAGTTATGCAACACCTTTTGGGATAATAGTTTTATTGATAAGCATGATTGCTTATTCACTAGGTATAATTTATTACTCCCGAGTGAATTGGAATGGGTTGACCATTCTAGCTATCAATGGGTGGCAGACTATTTTGGGAGGTGTTTTTTTGATGCCAGCTTTATACGCAACTTATCAAGCGGATAAAAATAGTTTTGACACTTCTTTTTGGACTTCGGTTTGTTGGTTGGCTATTCCGGTTTCGATAGGTGCAGTTCAATTTTGGCTTTATTTATTAAAAAGTAACCCAATAAAAGCTTCGTATTGGTTGTTTTTATGTCCAATATTTGGTTTTTTGATTGCTCATTTTATAATGAAAGAACCGATCACTTTTTATACTGTTTTTGGAGTTATTCTTGTTATAAGCGGATTATACATAGTTCAAAAGAAAAGCAAATCCTGAATTTTAAGACTTATGGTTTTGTTTAAAAAAATAACTTATTGTTAAACAGTTGTTATTGAAAAAGAAAAGAATAAAAGAGATTTTTGCTAAAAAAATGATCTCAATGTTTAAAGAATAATAAAATTTATTAAAAATAAGAAAATGGAAAACACATTAGAATCAGAAAGAGAGATAAGCTTCAAAAAAGCGGGTCAGTTTGAAGATACCCGTTTTGAAAAAATCCACAACGTAATTTTTAAAAACTCAATTGATGCTTCAATAATCGTTGCTCAAGAGATTGCCGATTTAATTCGTTCCAAACAAGAAAAAAATAAAAAGTGTGTATTAGGACTTGCTACAGGTTCTTCCCCAATAAAAGTGTATCAGGAATTGGTTCGTATGCATAAAGAGGAAGGATTGAGTTTTGATAATGTTGTGACTTTTAATC
>NZ_JBFUBE010000014.1:0-111234 GCF_056405915.1 Flavobacterium sp. P1_E4 | reverse complement strand
TAATAGGATTGACGTAAGTGAGGTTGATGTATCTGTAAGTTGGTCTACGATATCAGTAATGTCCATGTACTATAGTTTTATCCAAAATTACAAAGTAAATAATATTATTAGCTAACAATTTAGCAATATTGTGTGTGGATATAGCTTTTTTATCAATGTGGTTTTGTCTGCAATAGGAGAACCTACATTAAGTGTATATAGGGTATTTTATGTGTAAAAAGTCACTCCTTAAAGTCACTCTTAATGAAAAAAGGACTTACGAAAAAACGTAAGTCCTTGATTACCAGTAGCGAAGACGGGAGTTGAACCCGTGACCTCAGGGTTATGAATCCTGCGCTCTAACCGACTGAGCTACCTCGCCATATTTGGGATATATCCTATCCCTGAATGCGGGTGCAAATATAAAACAATAATTAGAGTTTGCAAGCGAAAAACAACAAAAAATATTTTTTTTTCAAAACGTTTTTTTATTGCAGTAATAATCTATATATTCGAAAAAAATTAAGCGATATTCATGGATTTAAAAGTGCGTTACGAAATCGAATTCCCCATAAATTCCTCTCCTCAATTGTTGTATCAATACATTTCGACGCCTTCGGGCTTGTCTGAATGGTTTGCAGATAATGTAAATTCTCGTGGTGAGTTTTTTACTTTTATCTGGAATGACTCACAGGAGAAAGCAAGATTGGCCTCCAAAAAATCAGGAGAAAAAGTAAAGTTTAAATGGGTTGACGACAACAATAAGGATACCGAATATTTTTTTGAATTAAATATATTGGTAGATGAATTGACAAAAGATGTTTCTTTGATGGTGGTTGATTTTGCTCATAAAGAGGAACTTGAAGAGGCGACTCAGCTGTGGGAAAATCAAATTTCAGACCTTAAACATGTTATCGGTTCCGTGTAGTGAAATTGTATATTATAACTTATATTTGTCACGCTTTTTAGCGTGACTTTTTTTTGAAAAATAGTATGATAAATTTTAATGGTGCAATAGTCTCTGAGGACTCGAATATATTAGTACAAAATAGAGGATTTTTATATGGTGACGCGGTCTTTGAGACAGTGAAAATCGTAAACGGTAAAATTCTCTTCTTAGAAGATCATTACTTCAGGTTGATGTCTTCCATGAGAGTTGTTCGAATGGAAATCCCAATGGATTTCACAATGGAATACCTGGAAGATCAAATCCTTACATTGGTTAAAAACAATAATATAGAATCGTCTTCTAGAGCTAGAATTACGGTTTATAGAAATGATGGTGGATTTTATTTGCCGCAAAATAATACTGTTTCTTTTTTGATACAAGCTATATCGCTTGAAAATACAGCCTATTTTATTAGTGAAGGTGAATATGAAGTCGATTTGTACAAGGATTTTTATATCACAAAGCAATTGTTATCCTCAATTAAAACGACAAACCGTTTGATAAATGTAACAGGAAGCATTTATGCTAATGAAAATGGATTGGATAATTGTCTTTTATTAAATGATTCCAAAAATGTTGTAGAGGCGCTACAAGGCAATATTTTTATGCTAAAAGAAAATCGATTAATCACTCCTCCTGTTTCTGAAGGTTGCTTGAATGGGGTTATGAGAAAGCAAATTTTGGAATTAGCCAAAAAAATAAACGGTATTGAAGTGGCTGAGGAGATAATTTCACCTTTTGATCTTCAAAAAGCGGATGAATTGTTTGTGACGAATGTTATTAAAGGTGTGCAACCGATTACAAAATATAGAAAAAAAGAATTTTCGATTGAAGTTTCTAAAACTTTAGTTGCAAAACTGAATGAATCTTTAAGCTTGGCTTAGTTTAAATATGGATTTTCGGGGGCGTTGGACCAAATAAGGTATTCGCCTCCCAATTCTATGATTTGTTCTTTCCAGAAATGGGCAGTTGATTTTCCGATTATTTTGTTCTCGTAATTGTTTCTGGTGATAATCCATGAATTGGCTTCCATTTCTTTTTCAAGTTGGTGCTCTTCCCATCCAGTATATCCCAAAAAGAATCGGATGTTCTCTTTTTTTATTTTGCCTTTATTGATGAGGTCTTTTGTTGATTCAAAATCACCACCCCAATAAATTCCGTTGGATATTTCTATGCTATTTGGTATTAGGTCAGGGATGTTGTGAATGAAATAAAGATTATCCTGCTCTACAGGGCCGCCATTGAAAATCTTAAAATTGGCATTTATTTCGGGAATCAAATCATTGATGGTATATTTCAAAGGTTTGTTCATAATAAAGCCTACGGAACCATCTTCATTATGATCAGCTAATAGGATTACTGATCGATTAAATGACAAGTCTCCAATTATTGATGGTTCAGCAATAAGTAAATATCCTTTTTTTAATTTTTCTGAAATCATAAGGCTATATTTTTAATTAAATTTAAGAAAAATTAAATTTAAATACCAAATTTTTTTGGGCTTAATCGTTTAAAAGCAAAAAAAAACCTTCCAATCGGAAGGTTTAATTATATAAGATAAACTACAATTAGTTTACTGCTCCTTCCAAATCTGCTCCAGCTTTGAATTTTACAACATTTTTTGCAGCGATTTGAATAGTTTTTCCAGTTTGAGGGTTTCTTCCGTCTCTTGCAGCTCTTGAAGATACTGACCATGATCCGAATCCTACTAATGATACTTTACCACCTTTTTTCAAAGTTCCACCTACATTTCCTAAAAATGATTCTAATGCCAATTTTGCAGCAGCTTTTGTAATTCCTGCATCAGCAGCGATAGCGTCGATTAATTCTGATTTGTTCATAATAATTGGATGTTAATTGTTGGTTAAAATAATTGTTAATTAGAACAAAATTAACAGGAAATACGGTCTTTGCAAGTGTTTTATACATTTTTAGCGTATTTTGTTAATAACTTACAATCTTTGTTCATAAAGTGAGCTAAAATTCTGAAAAAAACACCACTTAACTCCTGTTTTCATTGACCTTAATAGGCTTTTGCTTCTTCTGAAAAAGTAATACCATTTAATAATTCAGGGGTAGTCATTTTCTTTTTTCCTGGAAATTGAAGAGATACTATTTGAATATAGCCTTTATCTACTGCGATTTTCATTTCTTTTTTGGTGCAAATTAAGCTGCCAATGCTATGTGTATGTTCTTCTAAAATAGCCTTGGCTTCATAGATTTTTACATTCCACTCTTCGTTTTTGTCGCCAAAAAAGCACCAAGCAGCTGGGTAAGGACTTAGGCCTCGAATTAAATTGTAAATTTCTGTAATCGATTTTGACCAATCAATTTTACAATTTTCTTTATTTAGCTTGTATGCCGTTTTGATATCCGATGGATCACTCTGAATTGTTGTTGTTGCATTTCCACTTTCAATCGCTTTCAAAGTCACTATTACAGTGTCGCATCCTAAATGCATTAATCTATCATGTAATTGCCCTGCATTTTGGGTGTCATCGATTGCCGTTTCAGAACTCAAAATCATCGCTCCAGTGTCTATTTTATCATCGATAAAAAAAGTAGTGACACCAGTTTTTGTTTCTCCATTGATAATTGCCCAGTTAATTGGTGCAGCTCCTCTATAATTAGGTAGTAAAGAAGCATGAAGGTTGAATGTTCCCAATGAAGGCATTTCCCAGACCACTTTTGGTAACATTCGAAAAGCAACAACGATTTGTAGATTAGCGTTCAATGATTTTAATTCTTCAAGAAAACTCTCGTCTTTTAGATTGGTTGGTTGTAATAAGTTTAAATTATTTTCCAGTGCATATTCTTTTACTGCCGAATATTTCAGTTTTTGTCCCCTTCCAGCAGGTTTGTCAGCGGCGGTGATCACACCAACCACTTCGTAATTGTTTTTGATTATGGTGTCCAGAATACCAACGGCAAATTCTGGAGTTCCCATAAATATAATTCTTAATTTTTCCATTAGGCTTTTAAAGTGTATTTATTATTTTTTTGAATTATTAAAAGATCATCTTCCAATAATTGTTGGAGTACAAAGATAACATCGTCTGCAGTATTTTTTGTTTTCTCTTGGATTTCTCTTGAATTTAAATCTTCACTTTGTAATAAAGTCATGATTTTTTTTAAAAGAGCATTGTAGTCTTTTTTAGGTTTAGCCACTGTTATGCAGTAGGAACAAATGCCACAATTGGAAGTTGCTTTTTCTCCAAAATAATCCAAAATCATTTTACTCTTACAAACATTCTTTTCCTTTACATAATTTAGTACCGATTGCAGTTGTTCTTTTTTGAGTTCGTTTTGTCTTATTAAATATTTAGAAACTTTATTTATTGTTCTTTCATCTTCCCGAATTTCATTGAAGATTAATGTAGCGTCATTGTTTTTAGAATGGTATTCTATAATTTCTTTGTCTTTTAGCTTATGCAATACGGCTAGTATTTCGGCTTCAGAATGATTGGATTTTTTTGCAATCATTGGTAAATTGAATGCGGTTTGCATTTCATAAATTCCAGGATAAGTCCGTAGAATAGTCAAAATGATTTCTTCATCATTGGGATTCAAACTCGTATAGCGAATGACTTCTTTGGATGGAATTAAAAATTGTAATGTAATCTTTTCTGAGAATTCCTGGGACAAAGTCAAAACGCCTTGACCATCTAAAAAACGCATTGCATTGAATGTTTTTAGTGCTGGAAATCCATATTTCAAACAAAAATGATGCAAATTAAAAGTGAATTCTTCATTAATTCCTTCTCCGTAGGCAATCTGAAAGTAATTGCAGAGTTTGATAAACATAGTGTTCAAAAACGCTTTGTCCGGCAAAACGTTTATGAATTGATTTTCAGTCTGGATAATATCCGTTGGACTGGTTAATAAAACGGCATATGCTTTTTCTCCGTTTCTTCCAGAGCGTCCTGCTTCTTGATAATAATTTTCTATGTTTTCGGGTAACTGAATATGGATAACGGTTTTAACATTAGGCTTGTCAATTCCCATTCCAAAGGCATTTGTGGCAACAATGACCTGCGCCTTTTCTTCCATCCAGAGTTGCATGTTTTTGTCTTTTTCTCTAGAGGTAAGACCGCCGTGATAATAAGTGGCTTGAAATCCTAAGGTTTGCAATTGGGCTGAAATTTCCAAGCATGCTTTTCTATTTCTAACATATATAATTGATGGCTGAGGATTTTTTTTCAGAATTTGTTGTATCCGAAAAAGTTTGTCTTCCACTTCAAAAACCATGTAGGCAATATTCTTTCTGGCAAAAGATTTCTCAAACTGCTTAGGATTGTGTAATCCTAGTTCTTTAATAATATCCTCTTTTACTCTTGGAGTGGCAGTTGCGGTCAAAGCCAAAAATGGAACTTTTGGAAAATAGGTTTTCAATGCCGAAATCTTCAAGTACGCAGGGCGAAAATCATGCCCCCATTGCGAAACACAATGCGCTTCGTCAATAGTTATCAAATTTATAGGGAGATTTTTTATACGTTCCAAAATCCAGTCCGACTGCAAGCGCTCCGGAGATACATACAGAAATTTATAATTCCCAAATTGGCAATTGTCCAGCAAGTCAATCATCTCCTCAGATCGTATGCCTCCAGTCAAAGCGATGGCTTTAATACCTCGATTTTGCAAATTGGCAACTTGATCTTTCATCAAGGCAACCAACGGAGAAATAACCAGGCAGATTCCTTCATTCATCAAGGCAGGCACCTGAAAACAAATTGATTTCCCACCACCTGTTGGCATCAAGGCAAAAGTATCTTCGCCACTCAAAACCGAATCAATAATTTCTTTTTGTAGTGATCTAAAGGTGCTATGTTGCCAATATTTCTGAAGAATTGCTAATGCTTCTGGCATTATTTCTGGTTTAGATTTTTAATAATTTGCAATCTTGATTTTCAAGAAATTGCTAAATTTTATCTAATATAAAAAGAATTCTGTTATCTACACTATCTTTTGGCACTTCAATTAGATTATATCCATAATCTGTGTACGTTTTAGTAAGGTGTTTGTAGATGGTTTTTGCTTGTTCAAAGTTCTCATAGCGCTCACTGTCGCTTTCATAAATCTCCTCCCAAGGTGGAAGCATGAAAATTTTGGTGTACACATTTTCGCGACAGGCATTATCAAAATGCTCAGGAAAATCATCACCAATATAGTCTAGGTAAGCAACAACGTCAGGAATTCCACGGTCAATAAATACCCATTTATGGGACTCATTTTGGGCGTTGTTAAATTGTTTTATTCTGCCGTCAAGCAACATTTGGCTAAACAATAAAGGATCTTCCAGAAACAATTGTTCAATACCTCTTTTTTGGGCTTCAAGTGTAACTTCACGAGAAATTTCAGGATAACAACAATAGCCTTTCGTTTCCAGACCTTTAATAATGGAGCTTTTCCCAGTACCCGGGCCGCCAATGATAACAATAATTTCTTTCTGCACTTTCTGTAATTAAGCGGCAAAAATACTCAAACTTATTGGAAATTAAAAAGTTTATTGATTGCTAATTACAGCCGAATAATAAGGAGCGAATGATGGGGATTTTTCAGTATAAATGGTTCCTGCTGTCCGCTATATTACATCTCGTAGAAAAAACGAGATGTAATGCCACTTCCATCAGGGCTAAAGGAGAGACATAGTGTATTTTTATAAACATAACTTTGATTGAAATTCATCTTAGAAATAAAAGAAAAATGTTAGTTTGGCACTTATTGTTTCATAAAACTTAAATCCATACTTATAATTCCTAAATCTAAAATCTAAAATCTAAAATCTAAAACGTATATTTGCCTTTATTTTTAATTTAAGAATGGACAACGATAAAGAAAAAGAGGCTGCAGAGTTTTATGAAAGACTGAAGGTTGAGTTGGACAATAGTAATTCCTGGCCTGCAGAATATTTGTTTAAATTTATAGTTCCCACCACCGAGGAAAATATCCAAAAAGTGGAAAATGCTTTCAATTGCATGGGAGCCGTAATCAAAACAACAAAATCCAAAACTGGAAAATTTACTAGTGTTTCAGTAGATGTAACTGTCAAAGATTCGCAAGAAATAATAGATAAGTACCAAGAATTATCCACAATAGAAGGTATAGTTTCCTTATAATTATGATCGAAAAATATAAAAAAGAAAATGCGAATGATGTTGTTTTCAATTTGGAATACAATTCCGAAAGAGAGCATTTAATCATTCCAGAATATGGTCGTCATTTGCAAAAATTGATCGAGCAGGCTACCGTTATTGAAGATGAAGTAGAACGCAACAAAACGGCAAAATACATCATTCAGGTAATGGGAAGTTTGAATCCTCACTTGCGTGACGTACCCGATTTTCAGCACAAACTTTGGGATCAGCTTTTTATTATGTCTGATTTTAAGTTAGTTGCAGATTCTCCTTATCCAATTCCATCAAGGGAAGTATTGCAACTTAAGCCAGATGTTTTAAAATATCCTCAAAACTACCCGAAATACAGGTATTATGGGAATAACATCAAGTATATGATTGATGTAGCAAACAAATGGGAAGAAGGGGAAATGAAAAGTGCATTGGTCAAAGTAATTGCCAATCATATGAAAAAATCCTATTTGAGTTGGAATAAAGATACCGTAAAAGACGATGTGATTTTTGAACATCTTTATGAATTATCAGACGGGAAGTTGAATTTATTGCAAAGTTCTGAGGAATTATTAAATACCACCGATTTACTAAGAACCAACAAAAGGATTTCTAATAAAATTGGCCCGGCAGGACAACCAAAAATTCAAAGTAACAAGAATAATAAAACGGGGAAACCAAAACCGTTCCAAAAAAAATAAATAAAAAAGAGAAGCTAAGGTGCTAAGTTCCTAAGTTTCTAAGAAGCATAGGAGCATTTTAGTTCAATGTCTTAGTAACTCAGAACCTTAGAATCTTAGAATCTTCAAGTCAAAGAATCTTAAATCAAAAACATGGAAGTTTTCAAAATAGAAGGAGGAGTTCATCTAAAAGGGGAAGTAATACCGCAAGGAGCGAAAAACGAAGCATTACAAATTTTGTGTGCAGTACTTTTAACGCCAGAAAAAATAACAATCAACAATATCCCAGATATTATCGATATCAACAAATTGATAAAGCTTTTGGGGAATTTGGGAGTTAAAATTGAGAAACTAGGACATGGTTCTTATACTTTCCAATCTGATGAGGTGAATGTAGGATATCTAGAAACTGAAGCTTTCAAGAAAGAAGGTGGTTCTCTTCGTGGTTCCATTATGATTGTTGGGCCACTTTTGGCACGTTTTGGAAAAGGGTATATCCCGAAACCAGGTGGTGACAAAATTGGACGTAGAAGATTGGATACCCATTTTGAAGGATTCATCAATTTAGGAGCTAAATTTAGATACAATAGAGAAGACCATTTTTATGGAGTAGAAGCTCCAGATGGACTTGTCGGAGCTGATATGTTACTTGATGAGGCATCTGTAACTGGAACTGCCAATATCGTTATGGCTGCAGTTTTGGCCAAAGGAAAAACAACAGTTTACAATGCTGCTTGTGAACCTTATTTGCAACAACTTTGTAAAATGTTGAACTCTATGGGAGCCAATATTACAGGAGTTGGATCTAATTTATTGACTATCGAAGGAGTTGAAAAACTAGGTGGTTGTGTTCATAGAATTTTACCGGATATGATAGAAATAGGTTCTTGGATTGGTCTTGCGGCTATGACAAGAAGCGAAATTACAATCAAAGATGTAAGTTGGGAAAATCTAGGGGTGATTCCAAATGTATTCAGAAAATTAGGAATCACATTGGAGAAAAGAGGGGATGATATTTTTATTCCAGAACATAAAGACGGTTACGAAGTAAAAACAGATATTGACGGTTCAATCCTTACTATCGCCGATGCACCTTGGCCAGGATTCACACCCGATTTATTGAGTATCATATTAGTAGTTGCCACTCAAGCCAAAGGAGATGTTTTGATCCACCAAAAAATGTTTGAAAGCCGTTTGTTCTTTGTTGATAAATTGATTGATATGGGAGCCAAAATCATGTTGTGTGATCCACATAGAGCTGTAGTTATAGGTCATGATTTTAAATCTGTTCTAAAAGCAACAACAATGTCTTCTCCTGATATTCGTGCAGGAATCTCATTATTGATTGCGGCACTATCTGCCAAAGGAACAAGCACAATCCAAAATATTGAGCAAATCGATAGAGGATATGAGCGCATAGATGAACGTTTACGAGCCATAGGAGCTAAAATAGTTCGAGAAAAACAAAATTAAAAGAATAACAATTTTAAAATCGCTTAAATAAATTTAATTTTCATTTGAAATTAGTTTGTTTAAGCGATTTTTAGTAGAATAAAAATATGTCAGATAAAGCTAATGAACAAAAAGCCATAAAGGCAACCTATTTTAGTATAATCGGGAACACTTCCCTCGCTCTTATAAAAGGGTTGGCTGGCTTTTTTGGGAATTCCTATGCCTTAGTTGCCGATGCGATAGAATCTACAACGGATATCTTTGCTTCTCTTTTAGTTTTGTTTGGTATAAAATATTCAAATAGACCAGCAGATGATAATCATCCCTACGGACACGGTAGAGCCGAGCCGTTGATTACCTTTTTGGTAGTTGGTTTTTTGATTACATCAGCTACGATTATAGGTTATGAGAGTATTATAAATATCCAAACCCCTCACGAATTGCCAAAATCGTGGACACTTTATGTACTTGGCGCAATCATTCTTTGGAAAGAGTATTCTTTTCGATTGGTGATGAAAAGAAGTAAAGAAACCAATAGTTCTTCCCTTAAAGCCGATGCTTGGCATCACCGAAGTGATGCCTTAACTTCGGTTGCGGCATTTATTGGGATTTCGATAGCATTGTTTTTGGGGAAAGGATATGAAGCTGCCGATGATTGGGCTGCCTTGTTTGCTTCGGTTTTCATTTTGTATAATAGTTACCTGATTTTTAGACCAGCACTTGGTGAAATCATGGACGAACATTTGTATGATGATTTGGTTGAAGAAATTAGAGAAGTTTCTCATCAAGTGGATGGAATTATCGATACTGAAAAATGTTTTATCAGAAAAGCGGGAATGAAATATCATGTTGATCTTCATGCTAGAGTAAAAGGGTCAATTACCGTAAAGGAAGGACATGATTTGTCTCATTTACTCAAAGATACCCTTCGGGAGAAAATACCAGAATTGGGACATGTTTTGATTCATATTGAGCCGGATTAGAAAATGATTATAAAAAAATAAAACCAATACAATTTAAAAAGTATTGGTTTTTTTATTACTGTGGTTCGGGTTTAATTCAAGAATTTAATTCCAACAATTACACCGTCTTTTTGAAATCCGTTTTGGTAAGAGCGAACATAATCCAGTCGGAACATTTTAAATTTTCCAAAACCAAGGTTGTCCAAACCTACGCTGTATTCAGAATAAGGATTTCTATTTGGTATGGCAAGCAGGTGATAACCTAAAACTAAGTTTGATTTTAGTAGATTCAACAACGGAATTTTATTCGTGATATAGCCTTTGTCATTGTGTTCTGTATGTAACTCAAAATAACTATCATTGGTGCTGTTGGTGTAATAAGGCATCAAATTAAATACATTCAAATAACTTTCTGAGAACCCAATATAGGTTTGATTTCCATTGAAATGTTTGTAGTCCACAAATGAAATTTGATCGGCGTTAAAGAATTTGCCTCCTTTGGCATTCAACGATAAAATTCCTTTGTTTCCTAGTTTTGCATCATATTCAATCTTGGCTTTTAGATGGTCAAATTCATAATTTTTTTCGCTCCCGGCGAATCCTTTTTCATAACCTAATGTAAGTATCGGATAATTGCCGTTTGAAAAATTATACTTTCCGTCAGGGCGGGTTATATAATTTTGATCAAAATTAATTCTGGCATCCACTTTGGCTTTTACCAAATTGTATTTTTCGAATGCTGGGGTTGTATAATCTTTTGGAGCCCAAGGATTATTGGAAGTGTAGTTTTTTTCTTTTGGGAAAAAGGTTTGGTCCGTTGTGTTTGATAATGGTTTATTTTCTAAATAATCGACTTTGGCCTTCATGAAAATTCCATTGGTGATTTCGCGTTGGTATAAAAATGAGATGTAATTATTTTCATAAATCTTCATTAAATTTTCTTCGAAAAATAAAGTGGTAACGGAGTTTAATAACTCTTTAATTGGCTTTTCTTCATTAAACTGGGCTATACGATTACCACCGGAAATTTGAATTTCACTTTTGTTGGTATTGTTAAATTTATGGATAAAGCTTCCTGTTGATCTAAATTTGTCTTCGGAGAAACCATAATCAAAATCAACTCCAAATCGAGTGTATTTTCCTTTTTCCCGGTCATCTTTTGTATAGGACAATCCAGTACTGATTTTCCAGCCCTGTACAGTGTTAAAGTTGATTCCGGTTAATATTCCATCATATTTAGCAGACCATTTTTGAAATGAATTTTTATAGGAATATCCAGTAATGGGGTCTAAAAAATGGAATTTATTATTCTTTTTGTCTATAGAATCGAGATATACCTGTGATTTCTTTTTGGTTTGCAGAATATCTTTCTTGGTATAATCGGTGCTTTCTTCAATGGTTAAAGGAATTGGACGAATGGTATTCCAATATTCGTCTCCTTTTTTGTTGGCATTTTCTTCAAAAGTCAGAACTTCTTTTGTAAATGTTTTTTTTGTGAATGTAGGTTCAAATTCAAAATTCGAAAAGACATAAGTAAATTTTCCAGAAATATTAATGCTTAGCATTCCAAAGGTGAAATCGATTGTCTGAGTGTTTTTTATCCAAATTTTGGTATCTGAATTGTAACTGAAGTTTTGTTTTAAAGTCAATAAGTTCAATGCTGGATTTTGCATTTGCTCCCCTTTAATGTTAACATCAACTGCATATATTGCCCAACTGTCATCTAAGATATAAATGTAACCTTCCATGACGGGCTCCGATTCTCTTTTTGGTGTGACTTTTATTTTATTGATTTGTTGATTGTTTTCATTGTAAAATGAGCCTTCCAGTTTGTATTTATAGTAGTTGAAAGCATTGTCTGCAATTGGTGAAACTACATTCACATCAAACGGTAAGTAATTGTCGTAAAAATCAAAGTTAGCCGATGCTGCATTGTTGAAACTGAATCCATTATCATTACCGCTTACTTTGGAGGCAATAATAGTTTCCTTCATTTTGTCTGGCTTCTGAAAAGAAATTTTTGAAACGGTTTCAGATAAATAAAGGATTCCGCTGCGAGTAGAATCCAAAACTTCATCAAACATGTCTAATTTTTTCCCTAGAATCTTTTTAGGGGCATCTTTGATTCGGAAAATACCACGGGAATAAAAATCAGCTTTGTATTTAGCCGTTTTTTCAATATTTATTTTTTTATAGGCAATAGCATTTTTGATAATCTGATTGGCAGGATTGTCATTGGGATTGATTACAACCTCATTTAAAGTAAAGCTTTCCTCTGTTAATTTTATATCCAAATTATAAGGAAAAGTAGCGATGTCTATTGTTGACTTTTGAGTTTTGAATCCTAAAAATTGAAAGACCACGGTGTGCTTGCCAAGCTTTTTTGTGTTTAATTCATAAAATCCCTGCTCATTGGAAGTGGTTCCGTTATAGGTATTGTCTTCGTAGATGGTAACGGAAGACAATGGATTTCCTTTTTCATCGGTTATTTTGCCTTTAACTTGGGCAAAACTAAAAAGTCCAGTAACTAAAAAAAGGAACAAAAAAGCGTTTTTCATAAATTATAGTTTTGATGTTTGACGCTTTTTTGTAAGGTATGTTACATGTGAAAATGTATGATTTTTTATAAAATTTGTTAAAAAGTGATTATAAAAAAGACTGAATTGCCAAATCATAACTTTTTAAACCAAAACCCAGAATTACACCTTTGGCATTTCCCGAAATATATGATTGATGCCTAAAACTTTCACGGGCATAAGTGTTTGAAATATGAACTTCGATTACTGGTGTGGTTACCGCTTTGATAGCGTCGCCAATTCCTATGGAAGTATGGGTGTAAGCGCCAGCATTGAGGATAATACCGTCATAAGTAAAACCCAATTCTTGTATTTTACCAATTAATTCTCCTTCGATATTGCTTTGGTAGTAGGTCAATTCTATTTTTGGAAACTTATTTTTTAAAAGTTCAAAATAATCTTCGAATGTTTGAGTTCCGTAAACTTCAGGTTCTCTTTTTCCTAGTAAATTTAAATTTGGACCATTAAGGATGGCTATTTTCATATGTTGATATTTATTGGTTTTATCGGCTATAATTAATTCGCATATCATTATTGGTGCTTGCGACCAATTTGACGTTATGCTCATTTCATAAATTTTTGTTTTGTAAAAATAAATAATCCTTATAGATTAAAGATCTACTTTTTGTCTAAAATCCATTGTTTTTTTTAATTGAACGCATTGGTTTGATTTTGTTAAGAAAAAAAATCTCTTTTTGAATTGTTCTAGGTAATTTGTTTTTGTTGTAAACTACTTTTGTATAGTTATTTGTATTTTTGTTAAGTTTTGATGAATTGGATATTGAGGTTTTGTTTTAACATTAAATCAAGGTTTGGTTTGTAAATATTAGACACTATTTCGTACATTTACAGGCATAATAACAAACAAAACAAAAAAAAATGAAAAGAATTATTTTATTATTGGTTACAGTTTTTGCTTTTAGTTTTGCAAATGCTCAAGAATCGGGAATGACTAAAGCTACTTTTTCAAAAGGGGATATGTGGCTTGAGGGTGGAATTACTTTAACTACTGGAGACAGCAGTGATGATTATTTTGCGATAACACCTAAATTTGGTTATTTTTTGGATGAAAAATGGGCTGTAGGTGGTGATTTTAATATCTCATCAGTGTCTTATTTGCCTAATAGTAATAATCTTGATAAATCAAATTCGTATGGAATTGGAGTATTTGCAAGATATTATTTCTTGAATCTAGGGAATTTCAAAGCATTTGGAGAAGCTGGTTTGGGTTACAACCACACAAAATTGGAGTATATGAATGGTGGCTCTAATGTTAATAATGGTATTAAAGCTAATATTGATTTAGGAATCAATTATTTTTTCACTCCAAAATGGGCTGCAACATTTACTCTAGCTGAAATTTTAAGCTATAATAATGCAAACCCTGAAAATGGTTCTAGTACTAGTGACTTAGTGATTAATGTGAATTTATTCAATAATATTTTTGCTCAACCAAAATTTGGACTATTGTACAAATGGTAGTTTAATTATTTCAATTTATTAAAACCTCCCAATTCGGGAGGTTTTTTTTATATACAAAAGAGTTCTTACTTTATTTGAAAAAAAATAATGGTTCTTAAAATCTAAAAAATAGTAATAAATTATATTATTGATTATCAGTAAATTGTTTTTTTTATTGATTAAAATGAGAAAAATATTGTTATTTTTTTATTAAAAGAAGAGGAATAATAATACATTTGCCGAAAATAACTATTAAAATAAAAAAAAATGAAAAAATTAATTTTTGCTGCTGTAGCAGTATTAGCATTTGGTTTTGCAAATGCACAAGAACAAACAAAAAAAGGGAAATGGTTAATTGAGGCTAACACAAATTTTGGAGCTACTACAGTTGGTAACACAAGTTTTCAATTAGCTTCTTCTGATGGTGATACTGCTTGGAACTTAGGAGCAGAAGCTGGTTACTTTGTTGCAGATAATTTGGCTGTTAAAGCTGGACTAGGTTATGGAGATGACGGAAGCGACTTTAATTCAAGTGTTTTTTCTTATAAAGTAGGAGCAAAATATTATTTGCTGAATAAATTTCCTCTTGAGGCTTCTTTTACAGGAGCAAGTATAGAGGATTTTAACGAAAATCCTTCTTATTTAGGATTACAAGCAGGATATGCTTGGTTCTTGGGACCAAACGTTTCTGTTGAGCCAGGTCTTCGTTACAATATTTCGTTAAACAATGATTTTTATGAAGATGTCTTCCAATTAAATATTGGATTTGCATTACACTTCTAATATTTGTTAGGAATCAAAAAAAAAACCTCCCAACTCGGGAGGTTTTTTTTTACCCCAAAAAGTCCTTACTTTGTTCAAATGAATTGGGAATCGTATTTAAAGAGTTATCAATCCTATCTTAAGATTGAAAGAGGTTTATCAAAAAACACCATTGATAATTATTCTTTTGATATTGAGAGGTTGTGCTTGTTTTTAAATCAAAATTCTATTCAGGTATCACCTATAGCGATTAATGAGGAAACTGTACAGCAATTCATTTATGCTGTTTCTAAAGAAGTAAACCCAAGGTCGCAGGCCAGAATAATTTCTGGATTGAAAAGTTTTTTTTCTTATTTGATTTTTGAAGATTTTAGAAACGACAATCCTTTAGAATTAATCGAATCTCCAAAAACAGGGCGTAAACTTCCAGATACCTTGGCAGTCGAGGAAATCGACGCTATTATCTCGGCAATTGATTTGAGTTCAAATGAAGGGGAGCGCAATCGTGCCTTGCTGGAAACTTTATACGGTTGTGGTCTTCGGGTTTCCGAATTGGTTTCCTTAAAAATATCCGATTTGTTTTTTGAGGAAGGATTTATCAAAATTACCGGAAAAGGTAATAAACAGCGGTTCGTTCCAGTTGGGGATTTGACCCAAAAATATATTGGAATTTATAGAAATGAAGTGCGAGTTCATCTTAGCATTCAAAAGGGTTTTGAAGATACTTTATTCTTAAACCGAAGAGGACGGCAATTGACTCGTGCGATGATTTTTACCATTATCAAAGATTTGACTGTAAAAATCAATCTGAATAAAAAAATCAGTCCCCATACTTTTAGGCATTCTTTTGCAACCCATTTGTTAGAAAATGGTGCCGATTTGCGTTCAATTCAATTGATGCTTGGCCATGAATCTATTACTACTACCGAGATTTATGTCCATTTGGATAGAAAATTTTTAACTGAAGTGATGAATGCTTATCATCCTAGAAAGTGATTTTTTGAATAAAATTCAATGTTTTGTGTAATATCTGTTTAAGATTCAATAGTTTTGTTAGTAAACTAAAGAAGTATAGTAAATAATGATTTTTACAGCCAATAAAAACCCAGAAGATTTAAATAAATTATACGAAAGTTTAATCAAGCAGCTTCCGAATATTATTTTTCAGATAAGGGTAAATTCCCAAAAACAAATAGCTGTCGATTTTTTGAGCAAACCCATTGAGTTTTTAAATGAATTTTCCATAAATGAGTTTCTGGAAGATTCATATAAATTATCGAATTATAAAATTTATGAGCCGGATTTGAAAGTCTTTTTGGATTCGTATGAAAAGGCCCTTTCAAGCAAAGAAAAATGGGAAATTGATTTCAGATTATTAATGCCAGAAAGCGGTTATAAATGGATTCGTATTGATGCTACCCCCAAAAAAAATGATAATGAGGAGGTGGTTTTTTATGGACTGATTTCAGACGTAACGGTAGTAAAAGAACAAGAAATTAGACTAAAAGTTGCTGACGAAAGGTATCATTTTGCAGTGCAAGCTTCGGATAGGGGAGTTTGGGATTGGGATTTGATAACCAATAAAGTGTATTATTCTTCCGAGTCGATGAAAATTTTGGAACTGACTGAATCAGATTTAGTTGCCGCTCCTGAAGAATGGGACGAAAGAGTACATCCAGATGATAGGGATGAATATTATGGAAACATAAATCAGCATTTTGAAAATAAAATCCCTTTTTATGAAACCTGTCATCGCGTTCTTTGTAACGGTAAATACAAATGGATTCTAGATAGAGGCAAAGTGATTGAAAGAGATGAAGATGACAAGCCATTGCGAATAGTAGGTACTCACACTGATATATCTGCACAAAAAGAAAAAGAAATCGAGCTAGCCAAAATGCTAGAAATCGTAAATACACAGAATAATAAATTGCTGAATTTTGCCCACATCGTTTCCCATAATTTAAGAACACATAGCGGAAACATAAAATCATTACTGGATTTGCATCAAGAAGCACTTCTATCGAATGAAGATACGTTAAGTAATATTCAGATCGTTTCAGATGAATTGTTCTCTACAATCGAAAATTTAAACGATTTGGTAAACATATATGCTGAAAGGGAAAGCGACATGCAATTATTAAAGCTCAATAGTTTTATTGATAAAGTTCTGGACGTTTTAAACGAGTCAATTAAACTGAAGGGGATTCAGGTTCTGAATTATGTGCCTAAGGCTTTAAAAGTGTTTTGTGTACCGGCCTATCTGGAAAGTATAATGTTGAATTTGGTTACCAATGCAATTAAATATTCTGATCCCAATAAAGATCCAAAAATCATTTTTACAACGGAGGCCAATGATGATTTTGTAGTTCTGAATGTAAAGGATAATGGATTGGGAATTGATCTCGAAAAACATCAAGACTCTATTTTTGGATTGTATAAAACATTTCACAGAAACAATGACGCGAGAGGAGTTGGTCTATATCTTACCAAAAACCAAATTGAAAATATGGGAGGTAAAATCGAAGTGGAGAGCACCCTTAATTTTGGATCTACTTTTAAAATTTATTTCAAAAAAGGATAGGAAAATAGTAAGGAGCGAAACATTAGGCTTTATCGGGAAATATCGTTCCTGCTGTCCGCTATATTTCCCGATTAACAAAAACTACGGCAAAAAAGCCTTGTTTTTCTAAATCGGGAGATGCCACTTCCATCAGGGCTAAAGAGTCAACATAGTCTATTTTTGGAAAAACTGCCTAAATAGTCAACAGTAAAAAAGCATCTAAATAAAAAATCCAAATTCCAATTGTTGATAAATTGGGATTTGGATTTTTTGGTATTTTACACTCTCTTGCTTTTAATAGATAGTGGTTTTTATTTTGCGATATTCACGGCTCTAGTTTCTCTAATTACGGTAACTTTCACTTGACCTGGATAAGTCATTTCAGTTTGTATTTTTTGAGAGATTTCAAACGATAAATTAGCGGCATTTTCATCAGATACTTTTTCGCTTTCTACGATTACACGTAGTTCTCTACCAGCTTGGATTGCATAAGCATTTTTCACTCCGCTAAATCCGTAAGCTACTTCTTCAAGATCTTTCAGACGTTGAATGTAAGAATCCAAAACTTGTCTTCTTGCACCTGGTCTTGCACCTGAAATAGCATCACAAACCTGAATAATAGGAGATAGTAATGATTTCATTTCTATTTCATCGTGGTGAGCTCCAATCGCGTTACAAACTTCTTCTTTCTCACCATATTTTTCAGCCCACTGCATTCCTAATAATGCGTGTGGTAAATCACTTTCTGCATCTGGCACTTTACCAATATCGTGAAGTAATCCAGCTCTTTTGGCAAGTTTAACATTTAGTCCTAATTCAGCTGCCATAATTCCACAAAGTTTAGAAACTTCACGGGAGTGTTGTAATAAATTTTGTCCGTAAGAAGAACGATATTTCATTCTACCAACTACTTTTATTAACTCTGGGTGTAATCCGTGGATTCCCAAATCAATAACAGTACGTTTACCTACCTCAATGATTTCATCATCAATTTGTTTAGTTGTTTTTGCAACAACTTCTTCAATACGAGCAGGGTGTATACGTCCGTCAGTAACTAATTTGTGTAATGCCAAGCGAGCAATTTCTCTACGTACTGGGTCAAAACAAGAAAGAATAATTGCCTCAGGAGTATCGTCAACGATAATTTCAACTCCGGTTGCTGCTTCAAGCGCTCTAATATTTCTACCTTCACGTCCAATGATTCTACCCTTTACATCATCCGATTCGATGTTGAAAACAGAAACGCAGTTTTCTACAGCTTCTTCGGTACCCACTCTTTGGATAGTGTTGATGATGATTTTTTTGGCTTCTTGTTGAGCTGTTAATTTAGCTTCTTCAATAGTGTCCTGAATATGAGACATTGCTTTGCTCTTCGCTTCACCTTTAAGACCTTCGATAAGTTGTTCTTTGGCTTCATCGGCAGATAGTCCAGAAATAACTTCTAGCTGTTGTAATTGACTTTTGTGTAGTCTATCAACCTCTACTTGTTTTTTCTCTAAATTTTCAATTTTAGACTCGTATTCTGCAGTTTTTGCTTCAAAATCATCATTTACTTTCTTTGCTTTTGATAATTCATTTGAAATCTGTGATTCTTTGTCGCGAACTCTTTTTTCTACTTCAGCTACTTTTTTGTCTCTGGCTAAAATTACTTGTTCGTGTTCCGATTTTAATTCAATGAATTTTTCTTTTGCTTGAAGAATTTTATCTTTTTTAATGTTTTCTGCCTCAAGATTGGCATCTTTTAGTATAGAAGTTGCTTCTTTTTTTGCGCTTTTAATCAAATTAGAGATGTTGCTTTTTTCGATGATTTTGGCGATGCCAAATCCTAGCGCAATACCCGTAATTCCTGAAATAATTATTGTTATGATGTCCATGTTTGTTAAAAATTTATATATAAAAAAAGCCTACATTAGAAGTTGTATAAACTCGAAAAGACAAGTTTTGAGCTAACTCACTGTTCAAGTTTCCTCGCCGAAGCGTGGCATACTATAGTAGTGATGATTCGCTCATTCTAAATTGTTAGTGTTGAGTTTACCAATATGAACTAATGTAGGCAGTATCTTAGTCTTTGTAAAGAACGTTTAATTTTCGAGATATTCGTCCAAAAGCAAATTGATTTTGTTTAATCTTTCAATGGTTTCATCTCCATTTATAGCATTGTCAATCTGTTTTTGTTCTGCTTGAGACGCAAATTGTAAAGCGCACATCGCCAATACATCTTGTTTATCTCGCACAGCATAATTTTCTTCAAACTGCTTAATCATCGCATCAATTTTTTTAGAAGCACTTCTAAGTCCTTCTTCCTGGGAGAAATCTACCGTTAACGGGTAAACTCTGTCTGCAATTGATATTTTAATTTTAAGCTTTTCGTCCATAATTTTTACTAATCTGATAGCTGGGCTATACAGTAATCAATTTCACGAATTATTGAATTTATTTTAAGCTTTGTATCTCTTTTGTTATCGTCACTGCCTAATAATGCATTGGCTATTTTGAGTGTTTCTAATTGTGTTTTTAAGGCTTCAATCTCTTTGGATTGATTTTGTACTAACACTGCAGCGTTCTTTAACTCTATGTATAATTCTTGATTGTTTTTCTCCAAACTTTTTATTTTCAAAAAAAGTTTTCCAATCTTATTTTCAAGAGTATCAATTATTTCTGCAATCACACTCATTATAATTCCTATTCATTACTTAATCTTACAAAGTTAGTATTCCTTTTTATTATTGCAATATTTTATCGATTTTTTTACGTTAAAATAATCAATTATTTATAAATCAGTTTATTGGGATTTGGTTTTATTTTGTCTTGTGGGTTTTAGTTGCTTTTTTTATCTTAGCAAAAATGTATTCCATGAAATGAGCATAGTCCAAAATCGGTCGCAGACACTAATGCTGTTATGCGAATTACATTTGACCGATAAAATACAATAAATATTCACAAATGAAATTTTCTTTTTTTTTATTAGTCTTCACAACTACTCTTTTTGCTCAAACAGATTATCCTAAAAATTATTTTTGTCCTCCGCTTGATATTCCACTACAATTATCTGGGAATTTTGGCGAATTGAGGCCAAGTCACTTCCATGCCGGTTTTGATATGAAAACCCTTCAAAGAGAAGGCTTAAACGTATATGCAGTTGCTGATG
Organism: Flavobacterium sp. P1_E4; assembly: GCF_056405915.1. Lineage (NCBI taxonomy): Bacteria > Pseudomonadati > Bacteroidota > Flavobacteriia > Flavobacteriales > Flavobacteriaceae > Flavobacterium > Flavobacterium sp. P1_E4. The sequence continues at coordinate 90,577 of NZ_JBFUBE010000014.1, read as the reverse complement.
GATATGTTTCGAGAATTAAGATTTCTACTTTTGGAAACGGAAAAACAATTTATATAGATCATCCAAATGGATATACTTCGGTCTATGGACATTTGCAAAAAGCAACAGATTCTATTGAGAGTTTTATAAAGAAAACGCATTATAAAGAGCAGTCTTTTGAAATTGAAATGTATTTTAAACCCAATGAAATGCAAGTCAAAAAAGGACAATTGATTGCTGTTTCGGGTAATACAGGTGCTTCCGAAGGGCCTCATTTGCATTTTGAATTTCGTGATACCAAAACAGAGAAAATTATCAACCCGATGTTTTTTGGTTTTGATGCTTTAATGAAAGATACCAAGAAGCCAATAGTCTCCAATTTGTATGCTTATCCTTTAGATTCGAAAACAACGGTAAATCATTCGCAACGACCTATTCCAATTAATTTATCCTTACAAAAGGACGGAACTTATATGGCAGATAAAGTTATTGCTAACGGAAAAATAGGTTTTGGTATTATTGCTAATGATTATGATGATGTGTCTTTCAATAAAAATGGAATTTTTGACGTGAATTTGTCCTGCAACGGAAAATCTATTTTTGGTTATCAATTTAATACCTATTCTTTTGATGAAATGCGATATGTGAATGCGTTGATTGATTATTCGCTTTATAAAAAAACAGGGCAAAGGGTCCAAAAATTATTTATGAATCCGCCTTATAATTTGAGCATCATAAAAACCGACGAAACCAATGGAATTATCACAGTACTTCCCAATTTGACCTCAGTTTGTAGTTTGGTGGTTTCTGATTTTTATGGAAATAAAACCACAATTGCGATTCCTGTTGAATATGATTTGCTCACAACTATAATTGAAAAAGAACCTGTTGTTGCCAATTATGTTGTGAAAGCGACAAAGGATTGTTTTTTTGAAAAAGATAAATGTTCTGTTTTCTTTCCAGCAGGGACATTTTATGGTGATTTTAATTTGAATTTTGATGTAAAAGCTAATGTTTTGACTGTACATGATGATACAGTTCCGGCACACACAAATTTTACAATTAGTATGGAAAATGATAGTTATTCAGCGGATCAAAAAGATAAAATATTTATTGGGCGTATAGAAGGGGGAAGGGTGAGTTATAATACGACACGCGAAAAAAACAATGTTTATGAGACCAGAGTAAAAACTTTAGGACAGTATAAATTAGTGTTAGACACTATTGCACCAGTAATTAAGATTGCAAAATCTATTGAAGGAAAAAAATCGGACAACCAAAAACTACTTCAGGTGAGTATATCCGATAGCTTGTCTGGAATTAAATCCTATAATGGTTATATCAACGGAAAATGGATTTTGATGGAATATGATAATAAAACAGGACTATTGACTCATAATTTTAGTGATGGAATTGTTGCTGATGGGGACAATGAATTAAAGGTTGTAGTAGTTGATAATGTAGGGAATTCTTCTATCTTTGAAACTCGTTTTCAAAGAAATCAAAAACAGTAAAAGCAAAATCAATTGAATATTTTTAAATCCCTATGTTGTTTTATTTTTTTATGGATGGGAATGAATTCATTTGCTCAAACGGCTTTTGTAAAAGGTATCGTTTTGGATGAAAAGAGTCTTCCTGTTGAGGGTGTGAATGTATCTTCTCCTAATAATACGACTCAGACAAATGAAAAGGGATTTTATCAAATTGCTATTCCTTCCAATCAAATAATTACACTTGAATTTACCCATATTTCTTTAAAAAAAGCCAGTTTAAAAATTTCTTTAAAACCAAATGAAGTTTATGTGTTTAATATGCGCATGAATGATCAAGAGGAGCAAATGGGTGAGGTTATAATCAATAGCAATAATAAGAAAACGGTTCAGGGGATTGTTACTTTTGAAGCTAAAGACATTCGTTTTATTCCAGGTGCCAATGCGGGTATCGAAAATGTTTTGAAAACATTACCAGGAGTCAATTCAAATAATGAACTCAGCACACAATATTCGGTACGTGGTGGAAATTATGACGAAAATTTAGTTTATGTTAATGAAGTAGAAGTGTATCGCCCTTTCCTGATTCGATCTGGACAACAGGAAGGGTTGAGTTTTACCAACACTGATTTAGTACAAAATATAGAATTTTCGGCTGGAGGTTTTCAAGCAAAGTACGGTGATAAAATGTCTTCTGTTTTGGATATCACCTACAGAACACCTACACAATTTGGTGCAATTCTTGAAATGAGTTTTCTAGGAGGAAGCCTTGCTGTTGATGCAGTTTCGAAAGATAAAAAATGGTCGGCAATTACAGGAATAAGATATAGAAACAACAGTCTTCTTGTCAATAGTCAAGAAACACAAACTAATTATACTCCTACTTTTGCAGATATCCAAACCAATATCAGTTATCAAGCTTCGGCAAAATGGCAATGGAGTTTTCTAGGGAATATTTCTCAGAATAAATATTTGTACCAACCGTTGACTCGCCAAACCAATTTTGGTACAGCAGATGCACCAATGGCTCTTGCTGTTTATTATGAAGGCAAAGAGAAAGATAAATATGATACTTATTTTGGAGCTTTAAAAAGCACTTATCAAGTGAGCGATAGTTTTACCTTAAAATTTATTGGGTCTGTTTTTCATACGATAGAACAAGAATATTTTGATATTTATGCACAATATCGTTTAGGGGAAGTGGATACGAATATTGGATCGGATACTTATGGTGATATTGCCTTTTCAAGAGGAATTGGCTCGCAACTCAATCACGCCCGAAATGATTTGGATGCTTTAATTGCCAATTTGGAAGTAAAAGGTTTTAAAAATTGGAAGCAAAATCAAATCGAATGGGGAGTTAAATACACTAGAGAATCCATTCGAGACCGAATTTCGGAATGGGAAGTTATTGATTCAGCAGGGTTTTCGATACGCCCTCCACTTGGTTTGCCAAAAAATGATGAGCCTTATCAGCCATATTCAGGATTATTAATTCCATACCAATATGTAAGTGCCATTAATTTTACAAATATTGATAGATTTTCTGCTTATGGACAATGGGGAAGGAAAGACAATTTAGGGACAAACGAGATTTGGTATAATTTGGGTGTACGAATGCAAAGTTGGGAAGTGTCAGGGGATAATTTAGATAGTAATTTTCAAACTATTTTTAGCCCGAGAGCTCAATTTGCCATCAAACCAAATTGGAAAAAAGATATGCTTTTCAGATTTACAGCTGGTATTTACAGTCAACCGCCATTTTATAGGGAGCTGCGTGATTATGATGGAGTAGTGCAACCCGATACTAAAGCCCAGAAATCCATAAATTTTGTTTTGGGTAATGATTATAGTTTTAAAATGTGGGAGCGCCCATTTAAATTGGTTACCGAAGCCTATTATAAAAAAATGACGGATGTAAATCCTTATACTATTGACAATGTGAGGATACGCTATGCTGCAGATAATAATGCAGTTGCTTATGCACAAGGGATCGACGTTCGGCTTAATGGTGAATTTGTTCCTGGAACCGATTCTTGGATTAGTTTCGGGTATTTAAAAACTGAAGAGAATATTGATGATAAAGGATATATTGCAAGACCAACGGATCAGCGATTGAAATTTGGGCTTTTGTTCCAAGATTATATGCCAAAGATTCCAAGTTTGAAGCTGTATCTTAATATGGTTTACAATACTGGATTACCAGGTGGTTCGCCCGCTTATGCCGATCCCTATTTGTACCAAAACAGATTGAATGATTATCGTCGGGTTGATGTTGGGTTTTCAAAAGTCTTTATTGATCAAAAAGTTGGGATGTCGAATAAGAAATTTTTTAAGAATTTTAAAGAGCTATCTTTAGGTTTTGAAATTTTCAACCTTTTTGACAATCAAAATGCCATTACCAATACTTGGGTTCGTGATGTATATACCAAAACAGAATATGCGATTCCAAATTATATGACAACCCGAGTTTTTAACTTGAAGTTAAATATGAGGTTGTAGGCTATTTTTTGGGATTGACAGAATTAATAAATCTGTTGTATATTTCCTTTCCATTTTTAAAAATGATTACATTTGAGTTTATTTTTTAATATTAAAATTATTATGAGAACATCACATTTTGTCTATATTGGGATTTCGCTTTTGCTTTTGGCAAGCTGTAAAGAAGAAATTGAAAAGCCGAAAGTGACTTACGATGCTTCAAAAATTGGTAGAGAACTCACCAAAGCTGATTCTACCCAAATAAAAATTGCCGATTTGCCAATTCAAATGCAAGGAACTGAATATTTGATTCATCCTGTAGGTGATTTGAGTGTTTATGAAAAAGGTACAAAAAATAGATATGGTTCTTCGAGTGTGAATGATTTGAGTTTTACTATATCAAATGCATCCGAGTATGAAATTACTGGATTTTTGCAGAATCTTAAATTCCAAAAAATAGGTTCAGATTCTATAAAAGCATTAACGGACAAACCTGTTTTGATTCAAACGGCAACATACTTAAAAACCATTTCCGACAAAATCAACAAGCAAATTATGGTGTATTCGATGATGGATATGGATACCAATAAAGATGGTAAACTCGATGTAAGCGATATTACAACATTGTATTTGAGTGAAATTAGCGGAGATAAATTGACCAAAGTTTCTCCAGATTTACAGGAATTGATTGATTGGAACTTAATCGAATCCCAAAAACGTTTGTACTTTAGAACAGTTGAAGATACCAACAAAAACGGAAAATTTGACAGCAAAGATGTAGTGCATTATAATTACATCAATTTAGCCGATAAAGACTGGAAAGTAGAGAGCTATAATCCAATATAAAAGCTAAATCAAAATATCGCTTTCTAAATCAGATTTTTCTATTTCAAAATCAAATCCTAGCTGTTTTACCAATTGAATTACTAGGTTTTTATACCAATTCTCGGATTTGGGATGGATGTAGATTTTTTCAATCAATTGGGTGATGTCTACATTTATTTTTAGCCCATCATTTAGTTTTACAGTATTCTCGGTTACATCGGTAATGATTCGAACCTCACGTTCGTATTGAAAACTTTTTCGTTTGAACAAAAAGGGGAAAAACAAATCGTCAAACGGAATGTATTCTTTTTTGTAATCGATATAATTGACCTCGCCAATATATTGTTTGTAATTTTTTTCGGGAACCAAAGCATTCTGAAGTCTTTTTACTGTAGATTGTATTGCTAATCCTTCGCTATTCTGTGTAAAAATTTGCCACATTGCAAATGATTCGTATTCATTGATATGCCAACTGCTGATTGCCACTTTCTCCCGATGTGTTTTGTAGTAATTTAAAAAATCAGGATTGTTTATGGAAAGTTTTTTGATTTCCTCAAATGTCGGTTCGCTAAAAGTACCTTCGTATTGATCTTCAAATTTATCCGATCGGGACATGAATAATTTTTGCGAAAGCAATAAATCCAAAAACTTCGACAAGTCCAGATATTTCCATACAATGGTATCTGAATCTTGTGGAAGTTTTATGTTGGGATTATTGAGATACATTGTTTAAGGTTATAAGTTTAGAGGGTTTAAAAGTTTTAGTCCTTAAACCTTCTAAGTTATTCTAAACTATTCAAATGACTGCATTGTTACTAATTTATTATAAGTGCCGTCCATAGCGATAAGCTCTTCGTGTTTTCCTTGCTCTACGATTTTTCCTTTTTTCATGACTACAATCAAATCTGCTTTTTGTATAGTCGAAAGACGATGTGCAATTACAATGGAAGTTCTGTTTTGCATCATGTTTTCCAGGGCCACTTGCACGAATTTTTCGCTTTCCGTATCCAAAGCGGATGTAGCTTCATCTAGAATCATGATTGGAGGGTTTTTCAGCACGGCACGGGCAATAGACAATCGTTGTTTTTGTCCGCCAGAAAGTTTGTTTCCGCTGTCACCAATGTTTGTATCGATTCCAAGCGGTAGATCTTTGACAAATTCATATGCATTGGCAACTTTTAGTGCTTCTGTAATTTCTTCATCAGAAGCATCAGGTTTTCCGATAAGAATATTATTTTTAATGGTATCGTTAAAAAGAATGGAATCCTGTGTTACCAAGCCTAATAAGCTGCGTAAAGAATGCATGGTCATGTCTTTGATGTCAATACCGTCAATCTTTATATTTCCTTCTTGGACATCATAAAAACGAGTCAATAAGTTGGCAATAGTGCTTTTCCCGCTGCCAGACTGACCAACAAGAGCTACGGTCTTACCTTTAGGAACTTCAATTGAAAAATTATGTAAAACATTTTTATCTTCATATTTGAAATTGATGTTTTCAATTGTAATGGTAGTATCAAAAGATTTTTTAATTATTGCGTCTGGCTTGTCAGTAATTGTGTTTTCAACTTCCAATACTTCAAATACACGCTGTGCAGCTGCCATACCACTTTTTACAGAATAGCTTGCTTTTGAAATAGATTTGGCAGGTGTTAAAATATTATAAGCCAATCCCATATAAGCAAGGAATTTGGCCCCCTCCAATAAAGGTTCGCCGTTTGCTAATTTTTCAACCAACACCATATTTCCACCATACCAAAGTAAAACTGCAATAACAACAATTCCCATAAATTCACTCATTGGCGAAGCAAGGTTGTTTTTCTTGCCAATACTGTTTGAAAGTTTCAATAATCTCGTAACAGAATCATTAAATTTACCTTTGAAGCTATTTTCGGCATTATAGCTTTTTACTACTTTCATTCCTGAAAGCGATTCTTCAACAATTGAAATTAAATGGCCTCCTTCGGACTGAATTCGCTCTGATTTTGATTTAAGTGATTTTCCTATTTTTGTAATAAAATATCCAGAAATAGGTATAAATATGAAAACGAAAAGCGTCAATTTAACACTAATCATAAACATGGCAACAATAGTAAACACTATAGTCATAGGCTCTTTTACAATTAATTCTAAAATGGCAAAGAAAGAGTTTTGAACTTCACCAACATCACCCAGCATACGAGCCATAATGTCACCTTTTCTTTTTTCGGAATAATAAGAAACTGGGAGTTCAATGATTTTATTATACATTGTATTTCTTAAATCTTTTAAGACTCCATTCTTTAAGTGCATTAAATGATTTGATGCTAAATAGTTGAAGAGATTTTTAAGCAAGAAAGTGGATATCACTAAAGAAACGACTAAAATTAAGGCATATTGAGGGCCACTTGTTTCAGATAATTTGGTGATATAATAATATAAATAATCATTTCCATATTTTGTTATATTAAAAATGCCATTGTAAACAGGTTCTTCAGTTATTTTTTCTGTTTTATTGAATAGCACCTGCATCATTGGGATTAATGATATAAATGAAAGCGTGCTGAAAAGAGCATACAAAATATTATAAATTACATTTAATGTAACGTGTGATTTGTAAGGCTTTATAAAAGGAAATATTTTTCTTAAATTTTCGTCCATTAGTTCAATTGCATTGCAATAATTATATTTTTAATTTTTTCGTTCAATATTTCTTCAACCTTAGAAAAATTCGCTACGCTATCTAATTCTGTTTTTACGCTGATGTAAAATTTAATTTTTGGCTCAGTTCCACTTGGTCTGGCGCAAATTTTAGAACCATCTTCTGTATAATAAATTAATACATCAGATTTTGGCATGTCAATAGCTTCTTCTTCATCAGTAAACAAGTTTTTGGCTATCGATGATTTGTAGTCTTCTACCATTACCACTCTTTGGCTATTGATTTCTTTCAATGGATTTTCGCGTAATGAAACCATCATTTGATTGATTTCGGCCAATCCTTCCATACCTTTTTTGGTAAGGGAAACTAAATGCTCTTTGTAGAAACCAAAGTCTACATAATATTGTAACAAAGTGTTGTAAACTGAACTGCCTTTGGCTTTGGCCTGTGCCGCAACTTCACAAATCAATAAAGTAGCCGCAACAGCATCTTTATCACGAACGGCATCACCAACCATGAATCCAAAACTTTCTTCTCCACCACCAATAAATTGTAGTTCTGGAAAATCTTTAATCATTTTGGCGATCCATTTAAAGCCTGTTAATCCCACTTTGCATTCTACACCATAAGCTGTTGCCAGTTCCATAATCATTGGAGTAGAAACTATGGTAGAACCCACAAATTGTTTTCCGTTTATTTTACCTGCTTTTTTCCATTGTTCCAATAGGAAAGCCGTCATCAAAATCATTGTCTGGTTTCCATTCAACAAAATCATTTTGCCTTCGTTATTTCGAACCGCAACTCCCAAACGGTCACAATCTGGATCGGTACCTACAACAATATCTGCATTCAGCTTATCGGCCAAGGCAAGCGCCATTGTCAATGCTTCTGGCTCTTCTGGGTTTGGTGATTTTACAGTTGGAAAATTTCCATCTGGTTTAGCTTGTTCTGGAACGATGTTCACATTCGTGTAACCCGCTTTTTCCAAAGTTGCAGGAACAGACATAATTGAAGTTCCGTGTAAAGAAGTAAATACAATGTTTAAGTTGTCTTTAGCTTCCTTTGGAGTGTTGAAACTTGCATTTTCAACTGATGATTTTACAAAAGCTTCATCAATTTCAGTGTCAATATATTTTATCAAACTTTCGTCTGCCGAAAATTTAATTTCGTTATAATTTAAATTTTCAATAATATCAATGATAGCTCCGTCTTGTGGAGGAACAATTTGTCCACCATCTTCCCAATATACTTTGTAACCATTATATTCTGGTGGATTATGTGATGCTGTTAGTACAATACCACATTGGCAACCTAAATGTTTAAGCGCAAAAGACAATTCTGGAGTAGGTCTTAAGTCTGAGAATAAATAAACTTGAATTCCATTTGCAGAGAAAACATCAGCAACTACTTTGGCTAAAGATTGACTGTTATGACGGCAATCATAAGCAATTACAACCTTCAAAGCCTGTCCTGGAAAAACAGTATGTAAATAATTAGAAAGCCCTTGGGTGTTTTTTCCAAGCGTATATTTGTTGATGCGGTTGTTTCCAACTCCCATCACACCACGCATTCCTCCAGTTCCAAACTCCAAGTTTTTATAAAAACTCTCTTCCAGTTCTTTTGGTGAAGTAGTCATTAATTCCTTAATGGCCACATGTGTTTCATTGTCGAATGTTGGGGTTAGCCATTCGTTTACTGCGTCTAAAATGTTTTGAGGTATGTGCATTTTATATTTAGTTTAAGTTGTTAATCTATTTTATGAAAACAAGAATGTCAGTTTTATTAGGAGCTTTTTCCTGCTATCCGCTATATCTTTTCTTGTCTAAAGAAGACAAGAAAAGGATGCCGCTACTATCAGGGCTAGAATCGTAAAGCGAGAAATTTAGTTTTTATAAACTATTTTTTAGTTCTTGCTTCTCTCTTCAAAGGAGAAGGTTTAGAATTTAAAAATTTACTTCAGTCGAAACCTTGTAACGTTCCTCGTTGTTTTTGGTTCTCAAAATAATTTCTCCCAGAAATCCTGCCAAAAACAATTGTGTTCCCAAAACCATTGTTGTCAGTGCAATGAAAAACCAAGGATTACTGGTTACTAAATTATAGTGCATTCCCATATACATATGATATAGTTTTGAAATTCCTATATATCCAGCCAATAAAAAACCAAGAATAAACATAAAGGAACCAATCGCTCCAAATAAATGCATTGGTCTTTTTCCAAATCGGGAAAGAAACCAAATAGTTATTAAATCTAAAAAGCCATTAATGAAACGTTCCATTCCAAATTTGGTCTCTCCATATTTTCTTGCCTGATGTTGCACTATTTTTTCGCCAATTTTCCCAAAACCGGCATTTTTAGCCAAAACAGGAATATATCGGTGCATTTCGCCAGAAACTTCAATGTTTTTTACTACTACATTTTTGTAGGCTTTCAGTCCACAGTTGAAATCATTCAATTCAACCCCAGATGTTTTTCTGGCAGCCCAGTTAAATAGTTTCGAAGGAATATTTTTAGCTACAACTGAGTCGTAACGTTTCTTTTTCCAACCCGAAACCAAATCGTATTTTTCTTTGGTGATCATTTCATATAAACCCGGAATCTCGTCTGGACTGTCTTGTAAATCGGCATCCATCGTGATAATCACATCGCCTTTTGCTTTGGCAAAACCAGCATGCAAAGCTTGTGATTTTCCAAAGTTTTTCATAAACCGAATCCCTTTTACGTTTGAATTCTCAGTTGCAAATCCTGATATAATATTCCAAGATTCATCTGTACTTCCGTCATCCAAAAAAATGATTTCATAACTATAGTTGTTAGATTTCATTATCGAAATGATCCAAGTGTACAATTCTTGTAGAGATTCCTCTTCGTTAAGAAGCGGTATGAGTATTGATAAATTCATTAATTAGAAGCTTTGCGGTTTTTCGTTTTTTAATACTGCACCTACAATTAGGGAGTAAATCAAGCCAAAGAAAGAATACATGGCTAATGTTACAGGTAAAACAATAAAAGGATTCATGAATTTTTTCACCATTGAAAGCCCCATTTCAATTTGTTCTCCTGTCATGGTTGGATTTTTTGCCAACATGCCTTCTTTGGTAATAGCAATCATTTCATCTATGAATTCAGGGAAAATGAAATTGAAAATAATGTTAAAAACAGCGTATATAAGTGCGGCGATAAAAGTTATGGAAATTCCTGTTTTGAGACTTTCGCTAAGTGTTATAAAGCCATTGTTGATGTTTTTCTTGTAATTTGTGCAACCTATATATATAAATAAGATTGGCAATAACATGTAATTAGAGATGTTTACAATTGTTCCGACACTCGTATTAATTAATGATTTCATTCCAACGAGGTACATAATTACGAATTCCAAAACCATTATGACACCGAATAAAACACCAAACAAAACACCAGATTTTGCTGGGGATACATTATTTTCCATAGAGACTGTTTTAATTAATCTACAAATATAGCAATTCCCAATATAATGGCGTGTAAAAAATGATTTTTACGGCTATATAAAAAAAGTTACACAAAGGTTTGTATATTGAAAAATAAGTGTAAATTTGCAAACTCAAAATAATATTGTAAAACAAAAAGTTATAGCGCGTTTATACCTTTTCTGTTAGAAGAAAAGCTTCAAGACAAGTTATAATTAACAAATAAAAAAGATTCAAGATGAAAAAAGGTGTACACCCAGAAAATTACAGATTAGTTGCTTTTAAAGACATGTCAAACGAAGATGTTTTTATCACTAAATCTACTGCTGATACTAAAGAAACTATCATACACGAAGGTGTTGAATATCCAGTTGTAAAAATGGAGATTTCTAGAACTTCTCACCCTTTTTACACAGGTAAATCTAAACTTATCGATACTGCAGGACGTATTGATAAATTCAAAACTAAATACGCTAAACACGTTAAATAATTTTAACTGGTTTCAAATACACAAAAAAGCCTCGCAATTTGCGAGGCTTTTTTTATGGAAATTTTTCTCATATTCTTTTCGTGTGGGATTCCTTACTCCTATAAACATTTAAAAATAGTTGTAACTTTGCGGTGATAACCAAATCACATTTTAACAATTTATAATTTAATTTATGAACTACATACTTTTTGACGGTCCCGCTCGAAATGCTTTGTTGCCCTTTACTTTTACACGTCCTGTTGCCGATATTCTTGTTGGTATTATGACGATTCGTCAAAAGTGGGAAGCGCATTTGGGATCTACCACTACAACAGTAACCGAGGAATATTTATCAGAGAAATTTCCAATGGTAGAGTTGGAGGAAAATGTAATGATTAATGCCTCTTTTTTACCCAATACTGTTTTGGTAGAAATGGTTAGTAATCTTGGGCCTAATCAGGCTATTTTCAAAGGGGATGATGTTATAGCTTTTTATACGAATGACGAACAGGAGTCAGTAGATTTCGATACTTATGAAATTCTTGAATATAATGATAACTGTATCACTATTGAAAACACTTGGGATATTTTCTCCATGAATGATGCTGCCATTCGTGAAGATTTCGAATTTTTGACAGCCGATAGAAAATCACAACCTATACCAAAAAGTGTAAATGTAATTGCACCTGAAAATATTTTCATTGAAGAAGGAGCTAAATTAGAATTTGTCACCTTGAATGCTTCGAGCGGACCTATATATATAGGTAAAGATTCTGAAATAATGGAAGGGTCTATCATTCGCGGACCATTTGCTTTATGCGAAAATGCACAAGTAAAAATGGGAGCCAAAGTTTATGGAGCAACAACTGTAGGCCCTTATTCGAGAATTGGAGGTGAGGTAAAAAACACAGTGCTTTTTGCTTATTCCAATAAAGGTCATGACGGATTTCTTGGAGATTCGGTTTTAGGAGAATGGTGTAATATTGGTGCAGACAGTAATAATTCAAATTTGAAAAACAATTACGAAGAAGTAAAATTGTGGAGTTATGAAACTGAAGGTTTTGCTAAAACAGGTCTTCAGTTTTGTGGATTAATGATGGGAGATCATAGTAAATGTGGTATCAATACCATGTTCAATACAGGAACAGTGGTAGGAGTGAGTGCCAATATTTTTGGAAGTGGTTTTCCACGCAATTTTGTACCAAGTTTTTCTTGGGGAGGAGCAGCGGGATTTACCACTTATGTTACCAAAAAAGCTTTTGAAACGGCAAGGTTGGTGATGAGCCGCAGAAATGTAGAGTTTGATGAAATTGAAGCTGCTATTTTGGAACATATTTTTGAGGAATCAAAAAAGTGGAGAAAAGAATAGTTTGATTATACTTCTTAGATAGTTATATTTTCTTGAATTCGATAATTTACATAGGCAGCTATGTGAATTATCGATTTTTTATTTTAAAAAAATCTGAGAAGTCTAAGAATCTAATTGTGTTGTCTAATTATTTAATTAATCTATCTTTGCAGCTTCAAAAAATAACTGCTAAGGTCTCTAATAATCTAAGTAGTATAATAATCTAAAAATCTAAATGATTACAATTAACGATATTTCGGTTCAATTTGGGGGCACAACTCTTTTTAGTGATGTTTCTTTTGCAATAAATGAAAATGATAAAATTGCCCTTATGGGTAAAAATGGTGCTGGTAAATCAACACTTTTAAAGATTATTGCTGGACAAGGAAAACCTTCCACAGGGAATGTTTCTGTGCCAAAAGAAGCTGTTGTTGCTTATTTGCCACAGCATTTGTTGACGACAGATGGCGCTACCGTGATGGAAGAGGCTTCAAAGGCTTTTGGTGAAATTTTCAGTATGAAAGCCGAGATTGATGAAATCAATGAGCAATTGACCATTCGTACCGATTATGAAAGTGATGGGTATATGAAATTAATCGAAAGAGTTTCCGACTTAAGTGAGAAATTCTACGCGATTGAAGAGGTGAATTATGAAGCCGAAGTAGAGAAAATTTTAATAGGTCTAGGTTTTGTTCGTGAAGATTTTACTCGTCAAACTTCGGAGTTTTCTGGAGGTTGGAGAATGCGAATAGAATTGGCAAAAATACTTTTACAAAAACCCGATTTGATTTTGCTGGATGAGCCTACAAATCACATGGATATCGAAAGTATTCAATGGTTGGAAGATTTCTTGATTAATTCTGCTAAAGCTGTTGTGGTAATTTCACACGATAGGGCTTTTGTGGATAATATTACCAATCGTACCATTGAAGTGACAATGGGACGTATTTATGATTACAAAGCAAAATATACTCATTACTTGGAATTAAGAAAAGACCGTCGTTTACATCAACAAAAAGCCTATGATGAGCAACAAAGAATGATTGCGGATAATAGAACTTTTATCGACCGTTTTAAAGGGACATTTTCTAAAACTGATGCAGTTCAGTCAAGAGTGAAAATGTTAGAAAAACTTGTTATTGTTCAAGTTGATGAAGTGGATACTTCGGCATTGAAATTAAAATTCCCGCCTGCGGCTCGTTCGGGACAATATCCTGTTATTGTAAAAGAGATGTCTAAATCCTATGGAGATCATGTGGTTTTCAAAGACGCTAATATTGTTATAGAAAGAGGGCAAAAAGTTGCTTTTGTAGGGAAAAATGGAGAAGGTAAATCAACAATGATCAAAGCTATAATGAAGGAGTTTGGTCCTGATAGTGGTTCTGTTGAAATTGGTCATAATTCCCAAATTGGATATTTTGCTCAAAATCAAGCGGCTTTATTGGATGAAAACGCCACTATTTTTGAAACTATTGATGATATTGCAGTTGGTGATGTAAGAACACAAATAAAGAACATTCTTGGAGCTTTCATGTTTCATGGAGATGATATTACTAAGAAAGTTAAAGTGCTTTCTGGAGGAGAAAAAACACGTTTGGCAATGATTAAATTATTGCTAGAGCCAGTGAATTTATTGATTCTGGATGAGCCTTCAAATCACTTGGATATGAAAACCAAAGATATTATCAAGGATGCTTTACGTGACTTTGACGGGACTTTAATTTTGGTTTCTCACGATCGTGATTTCCTTGACGGACTGGCTACAAAGGTTTTTGAATTTGGTAATAAACGTGTTGTAGAACATTTTGAAGATATAACTGGTTTCTTGGCTCACAAAAAAATGGATAGTATGAAAGAAATTGAAAAATAAATTTTCAGTTTCTTTTCAAGGCAAAAAAAAGCAGGAGTTTAATTTCTCCTGCTTTTTTTGTTTTAAATGAATCTTTTATATGCGTATTCCTGGTGGAAGCAATTCTTTGTAGATTGGGTTTTTTTTAAAGAAAGTAACAATTTTAGGAAGAATGGGTACTACTTTTAATTTTTTTTCGATAGCAGTTTCCATGATGTTCTTTAAAAAATTAGAAATAAACTCTTCGTCATTGTAACCCTCAGGGGTGTTAATCTTGGTTAAGAATATTTTTTTCTCCTGAAAAGAATATTCAACAGAAACGATTCCAGTTTCTACTTTTGTTTCAAATTGTCGGGCAAAACCATTGTCTTTAATTTCTAATTTTATTATAGTTTCCATATTTGTTTTATTGATGCAAAGGATGGCTAATTGAAGTTCAGTGCGCAAAGGTAATTATTTGATAATCAGCAAAAAAATGTTTTTATGATTAACTTATGAAACTATTTTTTAAATCTTATGTTTGTAAGGAATGACTGTTTTTTTTTGAAATTTTGTTTTAAAAATTATATTTTTTGAAATGTAAACGCAAGTAGTCCGTAAATGAGAATAAAATATTAATTTTAAAAAGTGGTGTGATGAATACAGATTAATGTAAAAATAGTTATGAATAAAATTCCGGTTTATTTTATGCCAGGTTTGGCGGCTAGTGTTGCTATTTTCGAAAGAATTAAACTTCCTGAGTCAGAATTTGATATGTTTTTTTTAGAATGGGAAATTCCATTAGAAAAAGAATCTTTACAAGATTATGCCAAGCGCATGACGGGAAAGATTAAACATGAAAACCCAGTTTTGATAGGCGTTTCTTTTGGGGGTATTTTGGTTCAGGAAATGTCACGTTTTATTGTGGTCCGTAAAGTTCTAATTATTTCCAGTGTAAAAAGTAATTTGGAGTTTCCTAAAAGAATGGTGATTGCAAAAAAGACGAAAGCTTACAAATTAATTCCAATAAGTTTGGTTCAAAATATTGAAAGCTTGGCGAAATTTTCTTTTGGTAAAAAAGTAAATGAAAGACTTAAGTTATATGAAAAATTTCTTTCGGTACGGGATAAACGATATCTAGATTGGGCTATTGAGCAAGTTATTTTGTGGAATAGGACTGTTGTTGATCATGACGTAATACATATTCATGGTGATGCAGACGACGTTTTTCCAATTAAAAAGATTTCTAATTGTATTATAGTTAAAGGTGGTACTCACGTAATGATTTTGATGAAATGCAAATGGTTAAATACAAATTTGCCTAAAATTATTCTAGGTAAATTTGATGATGTTGAAGAGTTGTAGTTAAAAAGATATTGCTTTTTTATTCAAAGCGAAGTAAAAAAGAATTAATTAGTGGTGAAGCTTTTTTTATTGGTTAAAGCTTTCATTAGATTTTCATTAATGTCTTTACTGAAGTAATTGTAACTGGTGATGATAGCTTCTTTAATTGGAGTTTTTATTTTTGTATTACTCTCAAAATGTTTGATGTTTACAACGTTTTTATTTTCGTCTACAAAAATTGAAGTTGGAAAGCCTAAAGTATGTTTGATGGTTGCTACAATATGGGAATCTTTCGAATAGTACTCATTAGCATAACACACTTTAATATTGTCGTTGAATTTGTAGGCTATATTTTTTAAATCACTTTTTTTGTCCCAAAACACTACAATAATTTGCATGTCATCGCGATGTTCTTTAGCTAGTATATTCAAAGCGGGAATTTCTCCTTTAGGAATAACACACCAAGAAGCATAAGTGATGATGAAAATAGGTTTGGAGATTCGGTTTATTTTTACATTTTTTTCTTTGTAAACTTTCAAACTGAAATCATCGAATTTTGTTCCGACGAGTTTGTTTTTTACTAAAGAATCAAAAAGGTTTTTGCCTTCCTCAATGTTCCTTTTTTCGTAAGCGCTATTGCTTGCTCTTTTATAGGGATTTATGTTTTCTTTTATAGCGTCAGACAGGTAAGTAATTGTATCTTGACAATAGGAAGTTGTTAACGATAAAGATAAAATTAGTGTAAGTAAAAATCTTTGCATAAATCATTTAGGTATAAAAACAATTAGCTAAGATATCTTCTTTGTGTCTAATAATATAAAAATAACGTTGAATAACGCATTAATCCGATGTAATACTTGTGATGTAAAAAAAGTCACCCTAAAACGAGAGTGACTTTTTGTAATGTTATAGTAATAAGTGTTTTAAGCTAGGTATTTATATTTTTTTCATTTGCTCTTTCATCATGATAATCTGATCTTTAAGCATGTTTTGCTTGTCTAGCTTTTTAGCTTCATTTAATAAAGTAGTAGCCTCTAGTTTTCTTCTGCGGGTCATTGCAACACCTGCTAAGTTTAATTTGGCAACTGCCAAATCCATATCCATTGATAAACCAAGTTCTATTGCTTTTTTGAAATATTTTTCAGCTTGATTGATATTTGTTTGCGAAAGCATGATCCCGTGTAAGTAATTGAAATATCCTTGTTGTTTTCTAACTAAAGCAGTTTCGGGATTTTTGATGTATGCTAACCATTTTTTAGCTCCTTCGAAGTCTTGTTTTCTTAGTTTTAAAAAGGCAAGTAGTATAAATTCGTTTTTGAAATATAAAAAAATTGGAATTCCAGACAATAAAATAAGGAAAATTCCGTTTCCAATATTGCTTTCAGTAAATTGCCAAATGCTAGTGATTATAATAAGTCCAGCGAGAATGAGTTTGATATTTTTATGAAACATAATGTATAAAGATTTATGGTTGCAAAGATAGTAAAAGGATTTAAAAATATTTTTTAAAAACTACTTGCCAGAAAAAAAAGTCTTTGTATATTTGCACTCGGTTTTAGAATAATGGTTATTCAAAAATAAATAGACACTTAATTAAGATTTTAAATATACAAAGCAATGAGCAAAAGAACGTTTCAACCATCGAAAAGAAAAAGAAGAAATAAACACGGATTTATGGATAGAATGGCTTCTGCTAATGGAAGAAAAGTTCTAGCGCGTAGAAGAGCTAAAGGAAGACATAAATTGACTGTTTCTAGCGAACCAAGACACAAAAAATAATGTTTGTATAAACATCTATAAGGCGTTACTTTTTTTAGTATCGCCTTTTTTTATACCCAAGCGGTACTGCTTTATTAAGTTTGAAATTCGTGTTTTTCTAACAAATTTCAAATTTTACGTGATAAAAAAACAACAACTACAATACATAATAAAATGCCAAAAGATACATCTATAAAATCAGTTTTAATAATAGGTTCAGGTCCGATAGTTATTGGTCAAGCATGTGAATTTGATTACGCAGGCTCACAGTCAGCCCGTTCCATTCGTGAAGAAGGGATTGAAGTAATCTTAATCAATTCCAATCCTGCAACAATTATGACCGACCCATCTATGGCGGATCATGTTTATTTGAAACCGTTAACGACAAAGTCTATTATTGAGATCCTTAAAGCACACCCGCAGATTGATGCGGTACTTCCAACCATGGGAGGACAGACTGCTTTGAATTTATGTTTGGAAGCTGACGAGAAAGGAATTTGGCAAGATTTTGGAGTACGAATGATTGGTGTAGATGTAAATGCCATCAATATTACTGAAGATAGAGAGCAGTTCAAACAATTGCTTCAAAAAATAAATGTTCCTACTGCACCAGCAAAAACTGCTACTTCTTTCTTAGAAGGAAAAGAAATTGCCCAGGAATTTGGTTTTCCATTAGTAATTCGTCCTTCTTTTACTCTTGGAGGAACAGGAGCAGCATTTGTACATACTAAAGAAGAATTTGACGAAAAACTTACCTACGGATTGGAAATGTCTCCAATTCATGAAGTTTTGATTGATAAAGCTTTGATAGGATGGAAAGAATATGAATTGGAGTTATTGAGAGATAAAAACGACAATGTTGTAATTATCTGTTCTATCGAAAATATGGATCCAATGGGAATTCATACTGGAGATTCAATTACTGTGGCGCCAGCTATGACGTTGTCGGATACGACATTCCAAAAATTACGTGATTATGCTATCTTGATGATGCGTAGCATCGGAAACTTTGCAGGAGGATGTAACGTGCAGTTTGCCGTTTCGCCAGATGAAAAAGAGGATATCGTTGCGATTGAAATCAATCCTCGTGTGTCTCGTTCATCTGCTTTGGCATCAAAAGCGACTGGTTACCCAATTGCAAAAATTGCTTCGAAACTGGCTTTGGGATACAATTTGGATGAATTGCAAAATCAAATTACAAAATCTACTTCAGCTTTATTCGAGCCGACTTTGGATTATGTGATTGTGAAAATACCACGTTGGAACTTCGATAAATTTGAAGGCGCTGACAGAACTTTGGGACTTCAAATGAAATCGGTAGGAGAGGTAATGGGAATTGGACGTTCGTTCCAAGAAGCCTTACATAAAGCGACTCAATCATTAGAAATCAAAAGAAATGGTTTAGGTGCCGACGGAAAAGGATATACAAACTACGAGCAAATTATCGAGAAACTAACTTTTGCAAGTTGGGATCGAGTTTTTGTAATTTATGATGCTATTGCAATGGGAATTCCATTGAGCCGTATTCATGAAATCACTAAAATCGATATGTGGTTCTTGAAGCAATACGAAGAACTTTATACTTTAGAAAAAGAAATTTCGAATTATAAAATCTCTAGCCTTCCAAAAGAGTTATTGCTAGAAGCAAAGCAAAAAGGTTTTGCAGACAGACAAATTGCACACATGATGAATTGTCTAGAAAGTGAAGTACATTCTTTGCGTATGACAATGGATATTAACCGTGTATTCAAATTGGTTGATACTTGTGCTGCGGAGTTTAAAGCAAAAACACCTTATTACTACTCTACTTTTGAGGCTGAAATTGAAAAAGCTAACGGAGAACGTTATGTTGATAATGAAAGTGTTGTAACTGATAAAAAGAAAATTATAGTTCTAGGGTCTGGACCAAACAGAATTGGACAAGGAATCGAGTTTGATTACTCTTGTGTGCACGGGGTTTTAGCAGCCAAAGAATGTGGTTATGAAACCATAATGATCAACTGTAATCCAGAAACAGTTTCGACTGATTTTGATACAGCCGATAAATTGTATTTTGAACCTGTATTCTGGGAACATATTTATGATATTATCCAACATGAAAAACCGGAAGGTGTTATCGTGCAATTAGGAGGTCAAACTGCTTTGAAATTGGCCGAGAAATTGTCTAAATACGGGGTGAAAATTATTGGAACTAGTTTTGATGCTTTGGATTTAGCCGAAGACAGAGGACGTTTTTCTGATTTATTGACTGAATTAAAAATTCCTTTTCCACAATTTGGAATTGCAGAAACTGCTGATGAAGCATCTGCACTTGCTGATACTTTGGACTTTCCATTATTGATTCGTCCTTCTTATGTATTAGGAGGTCAAGGAATGAAAATTGTAATCAACAAAAAAGAATTAGAAGAGCACGTTATCAACTTATTGAAAACGATCCCTGGAAATAAATTACTGTTAGACCATTATTTGGCAGGAGCAATCGAAGCTGAAGCGGATGCAATTTGTGATGCAGACGGCAATGTTTATATCATAGGTATTATGGAGCATATTGAACCTTGCGGAGTACACTCTGGAGATAGTAATGCTACTTTACCTCCTTTTAACTTGGGTGAATTTGTAATGCAACAAATAAAAGATCACACTCATAAAATTGCTAAAGCTTTAAAAACGGTTGGTTTGATCAATATTCAGTTTGCAATAAAAGACGATACCGTTTATATCATTGAAGCAAACCCTAGAGCGTCTCGTACGGTTCCATTTATAGCAAAAGCTTATGGAGAACCATATGTGAACTATGCTACTAAAGTAATGTTAGGACACAATAAAGTAACCGATTTTACTTTTAATCCACAATTAAAAGGATATGCAATTAAACAACCTGTTTTTTCTTTCAGTAAGTTCCAAAATGTGAACAAAGCATTAGGACCAGAGATGAAATCAACAGGAGAAAGTATCTTGTTTATTGATGACTTGAAAGACGATCAATTCTACGAATTGTACTCTAGAAGAAAAATGTATTTGAGTAAATAAACTCAAGTTTTGATATTGAAAAAGCCCCATTTTGGGGCTTTTTTTGTTATTGTACTGTCTCAAAAGAAATTACTGGTAACTATTTTTCATCTTCTCCACAACCTATTGGTGAGCCTGGAGGTGGTGCTTGGTGTAATGTGGGTTTTGCTTTTTCTGGAGATTTTATTCTTTCTAATGCAAGTAATAAATGTCCTTTATAATCGGTGTCTGTTGTTGTTTTTAATTGAGCGGTTGTGTATTCTTTTAAATCATCAATCGATTTTAAAAGTTGTGCTTTGGCGTTAAAAGAAATGTCGTCATTGATGGAAGTTGCCAATAAATAGGTGAGAAGCAATTGTTGATTTTGTTGCTGTATTAATTTTTGTAAACCTTTCAACCTAGGAGCTTTCCAAGTTTTGTCAATAAGTATGTTAATCATTTCGTCAATGCCAAGACCATTATTCCTTGCCTGTAATTCAATCATTCTATTTAAACGATTAGCATTAAATAAAAAAGATAATGGAATATCCGCTGCTGATTCTGCTGCTGCTAAAGGATCAAACGAAAGCCCAGTTTTCCGGTTAAATAATTCTCGGGTATATTCATATCCTGCTGGACGTGGAGGTATTAATTTTAATATATTTTCAGGTATTTCCAATACTTTTGGATCCATACAACCAACAACGGCATTCAAAGCATTGAGTTGTTCTTCTTTAGAAACTGCTTGGGTTATAATTTGACCATCGCCTTTTATGGCATAAGAGTAATTTATACCACCAATTACTTTTGTAACCGATTCTACTTGGTAGCGGTGGAAAAGATAAATGGGCACAAGTACATCTTCCAGCATCGCCATTGGAGTGCCATTGGTAATATTGTTCTCTCCAAATTGAGATAATGCTTTTGCACGCACTTTCATTACATTTTGAAGCTCGATAACGGGGTCTTTTCCGTTATCCCAAAGATGTGCATTAGGATGCATTCCTCCTGGATCGCGAGCATCTCTGTCGGAAATAAAAGTGAGTCCTTTTTTTGAAGCATCAGTTAATATTTTATCCAATGCTAAAGTTTCATTAGTGCCTTTTGGAAACTGTTCGTATCCATATTGAATACTAACTTTGTCCCAATCACCAATTTCATTGGTATAAACATTGTTCAGGTCAATTTCATTGTTATTATCTAAGGTTGCCATTGGAGGCGGGTAATCCATTACACTTGCTCTATTTTGTGCACTGGAAATATAGTTGTGCATCAGTCCGAGTGTATGACCTACTTCGTGGGCAGCCAATTGCTTTAAACGCCACAAGGCCATTTGAAGCATTTTATTGTCGGTTGGAATAACTCCATTTTTAAAAGGAGCAAGTAATCCTTGTGCGATAAGATAATCTTGACGAACTCGTAAGGATCCTAATGTTACATTTCCTTTAATTATTTCGCCTGTACGAGGATCAACTACAGCCCCTCCCATACTCCAGCCTCTAGTGGAACGATGAACCCAGTTAATCATGTTATATCGAAGATCCATTGGATCTGCATTTTCAGGTAGGATTTTTACTTGGAAAGCATTTATAAAGCCTGCAGTTTCAAAAGCTTGGTTCCACCAGCTGGCACCTTCCAATAGAGCGCTTCTTATGGGTTCGGGTGTTCCGTTATCTAAATAATAAATTATGGGATTTATCGCTTCGCTTCTTACAGCTGTAGGGTCTTTTTTTTGTAAGCGATGACGTATAATGTTAATTTTTTGAATGGGTTCGGTAATAGGCGTACTATAATCAAAATAAGAATTTGTAATATAGGGAGAACGAGCATCATATAATCTTGTTTCAAAATTATTGTCTGGTAACTTTACAAAAGAATGATGCATTCTCAATGTGATGGACTCTGGTGCGGGTGTTACTGAACTTACATAATTCCCAGGTTTTCCATCTTTGTTTTCAAAAGTAACTGTTGTTTCAAATTCTGTATTTAAAGGAAAGTTTTTGGTGTGTTCAAGATACATTGCACTTCTTGTTGCATCAATTCCATAACTACCTTGTTTGGTGTTTTGTAAAGTATTAGATACTTGCAAAGCATCCCGCAATAAAAAATCTGTGGCATCTACAAGCACACTTCCATTGTTTTCGGCAGCAACTGTAAATCCCCAAATAGTTGATTGAGCAAATGATTGTTCAACGGCTCTTTTTTCGGCAACACCACCATTGACTGCTCGGTAAGAATAATTAGGTTCAATCATTAAAATCTTATTTCCCACTCGATTAAATTTGACTATGTATGTTGTACCCATTATACCTCTGTCTAAGCCAATATCATTAGATCCCAAACCCGCAGATAATGATGTTTGATATAAGATTTCTTCATTGAGTTTGTCTATTTGTAACCAAACTTTCCCCGTGCTTTCTTCCCAATAAAAGTTTATAAAACCAGTATTGGCTTTCATGTTTTTTGTCTTTTCTGAAATGGAATTTGCATTTTGTGCTTTTGTAAAAAAAGGTAAAAGGAAGAGGATTAAGATTAAGCGTTGAGTAAAAATTTTCATATAGTTTGATTTTGATACTTTTTAGTCTTTATCCTGATTTATAGTTTAAAGTAAATCAAAGATATCAAAGTTTCTTTTTGTGTAGTATTTGTAAAGTACTTTCTTTAAAATGATATTAAAGTGAATCGTGAAGAAGTCTTTTTTTTTGCTTTACTAACTATTTATTATCTTGGAAGAACAATCTTTATATCTTTCAATTAGTGAGTTAAATAATTGTAATGATGTTAATCAAGAATAAAGCGGTTTGAATTTACGATACTTTTATAAGTTCTTTTAAAAATTTGAGAAAAACAAATAGTTCGTTGTTACTTTTAGTATTGTCTCATAAACTCAAATGCTCCCTTGCGAAGTTGTATTCCGTATTCGAGATAGGCTTTCATGCAAGCAAGAAAATTTGCCCACCCCTCGGTGTTTCCTATGGCCCATTTAAGGTTGTTTTCATTGAATGTTTTTCCGTCTTCTGTTACTTTTACGACGGTACTTTTGTCGGGTTGTGCTTCCAAAATAATTGTCACTACGGTTTCTGGATCCCAAACATATGAAATCGAATGATTGACTTCAATCTGAATTTTTTTTATGGAAAGTTCAACTGGGAATTCGGGAAATTTCCACATCAATTCTTTTCCAGTTTCCATTCGTCCGTTGCTTTCCGAAATAAAATAGTTTGTCATTTTTTCGGGATTTACAATTCCTTCAAAAACTTCTTCAATCGGTTTTTGAATTTGTATAGATGCTTTGGCTATAAGATTCATAATTATTTCTTTTTTAGTTTCTCTTTAAAAAAATCAATGGTTCGTGTCCAAGATAAAGTGGCTGCAGCTTCATCATATCTAGGAGTCGTATTGTTGTGAAAACCATGGTTAACACCGGGATAGAAATAAGCGGTGTTTTCTACTTTGTTCTTTTTGAGTATGGCTTCATAAGCAGGCCAGCCTTCATTGACATGGGTGTCTAAACCGGCATAGTGAAGCATAATTGGAGTCGTTATTTTTTCGGCTTCTTCCGCAGTGGGTTGTCCTCCGTAATAAGGAACTGCCGCGGATAAAGTAGGGGTTTTGACTGCCATCATATTGGCAATCCAACCTCCAAAACAAAATCCAACAACACCTACATAACCATTACAGTCTTTGTGTGATTTCAGATATTCATAGGCTGCAATAAAGTCTTCGAGCATTTCTTCACGAGTGCGTTTCTTTTGAAGTTCCCTTCCTGCATCATCATTTCCTGGATAACCTCCCAGTGGGGATAGTGCATCGGGAGCCAAAGTAATGAAACCTTCCACAGCTGCTCTTCTTCCTACATCTTCAATATAGGGATTCAATCCTCGATTCTCGTGAACGACAATTATTCCGGGTAATTTTTTTTTGGTTTCCGTTGGTTGTGATAAAAGTCCTTTAATTATTCCCCCTCCTTTTGGAGACTGATATGTTATGTATTCTGATTTTATTCTTGGATCATCGGGTTTGATTGTGATAGAATCAACATAATTAGGAGTCATAAAACTAAGGAGAGACGGTACAGTTAAACTTCCTATTGCAAACAAGGACAATTTTTCGATAAATTGTCTTCTTTCGATTTTGTTGTGTGCGTAGTCATCATACAGATCAAAAATTTCCTGACTGATATCTTCCTTGGTTAATTTTTTCATGGTTCTTTATTTGAACCAACTAATTTAGAAAAAAAAGCAATTGTTTTTGCATTATTGATTATTGCACATAAGTGAATTTTTAATTCTAAGCAATATTTTCAAGTCCGCCTGGAAAAGGTCTGTAGGCATAATAATGCAAGACTTCTTCAATAGCCATTTTTAGGGCTTCATTTATAGGAAGTAAAGTAATTCCAAGTCTCTGATCAATTTGCGTTAATCGCATATAATAGTCCGAAAAAATTGGAATATACAATCCTTTGCTAATAGCTACTTCGGTATTAATGTAGTTTTCCTGTTGGTTCTCTTTTATTATTTTACAGGTATTTAATCGTAGCTCGCCATATTTGTCTCTACTTGCGGCATAGCCAAAAAGTCTACAAATTAATCCACGGTATTTATAGTCCGTGCATCTGCCATTTTTGTTGTCTGTAGTTGAAAGCGATTGGTATAAATGACAAAAAGTACTGGTTTTGGTATTTAGTTCTTCTAAAACAGCTTCGGCTTTTCCATTTAAAAATAAGTAAAAGGCCCATGGTAAAAATTCTAAAGGTGAAGCATCTATATTTGGTTTTGAACAGCACTGACCACAACCTGTAAGACAATGTAAATTTGTTTCGGATTTGAAATTAGTTATTTCATTCTCTAGGCGGTCAAATAATTCTTCAACCAATTGAACTTTATGTTCTATAGACATTGTTTTTTGGCTAATGTACACTATTAAACACCGTTAAAAGGGTAATCTGGTTTTACTTACTGTTTTGTAGGATTATTTTATTTTTGTAAGAAAAATATTGTTTTGAAAACGGGTTTGCATGAAGGATGGAAATGACATCCTTTTCTTTTCCTTCTTTAGGAAAAGAAAAGATATAATGGACAGCCTGACCCTTGTGGTCATGCCCAAATTGTAATGAATTGTTTTAATTTTTAATCACTTTGAATGTTTTCTGTGTATTTTCATAAACGGCAATTACCGTGTAAATTCCGCTTGCTAAATGGTTACCAATAGTTATTTTTTGATTAGTATAAAAATCATTACTGGAAAAACAAACCGTACCTTTCATGTCAATTATTTTGAGAAGAATCGGTTCAGTAGTTGTGCTTTTAATTTGGATTGAAGCTTCGTTTGTGAAAGGATTTGGGTAAAAAACATCTAAGTTGTTTTCTAGGTTTTTGTCATCAATTCCAAGATTACTTTCGTCAACTACATCAATATAATTAAAGTTAAAACTCGATTTATAAAGAATCCTGATATAGTTTTCTCCTTGTGGCAAGTTGATTCTGGAAACTATTTTGTCAGTATAAGTTTGTAAGCCTCCGGTGGCTTCAAAAGTTTCGTCCGTTTTTACAATGACGCCATTCACGCTGATATCAAATTTACCTTGAATTAAAGATGCTACTCGAAAAGTCATTTTATAAGAACTGTTTTGGGCTACATTTATCATGTATTCTCCCCAATCTCCAGCATCTGTAAAAGATACATTTCGTGTCGTGCCACCATCGGTAGTGCTTTGAAAGCCAGTCCCTCTGCGGCGATAATGTTTGTAGGCGATGATTCTGCCTGGAACATTCATTTTTTTGGAAGTATAAGGAACATTAAGATAGGCTGTCCCGATAGGTTTAATTTCGCCACTATTTGGACCAAGCAATTGCCCTTCCAGCATATCGGTCCAATCCGAAGGAACTCTACAAGTAAACCAAGAATAACGATAAATGTCGGGATCATTTTCAAAAGAGGTCACAATCTGTTTCATGAAATTGGTTTTCTCTGTGGCGGATTGTACTACTCTATTGGCAAATTCGGTTACCCAAATAGGGATGTTGTATTTCTTTAGCCCATTCGTTACCCCAATTACCGAACTAGATGAGGCATCGTAAGTATGAAAAGCAATATAATCTACTTTGCAAGTTGGACAAAGACGAAAGAATTCATCGTGCCAAGCAATGGGGCTTTGATATCCGCCATAATTGGAAGGTCCATTATAAGCAGGGGAGGCACTCACGATTTCCAACCCTTTTGCAGCAGCTATCTTTTCGATATTTGGCCAGGCGTTTACAGCTTCTTGAGGAGTTAACCGTGATCCATCATTAAAGTTAGGCTCATTGAAAGCCAATAAATATTTGGCTCCAGGTTTTATGGTTGCAATAAAAGCATCTGGATTATTTATTTTTCCCCAAGCCATCGGTACAAATTCTACGCCTAAACTCTCATAGCTGTCATTTACAGCAGGTTCAGGTTCGGAAGACCAATTATACCACCACGAAATTCCCGGTTTTAAAGTGTTCAAATCTGAAACGGAATGGTTTCCGTAAGCAACTCCTCTTTTGGGACTTACTTGTGCATGAATATGTATGTAAAATGAAGAGTTAATCAATAATAGGGTAAAGATTATTTTTTTAAACATAAAAAGGTTTTTTATTTGGTTTAAATTATTGAATCCCAAATGTAGTTCAACAACACTTTATTTTGTATTTGAAAAATCCCATCAAAAACACATCAAAATTGTTCTGGAGTAAATAATAGAGTTTTAAAAAGAAGCTTCAAATTTTGTTCTAAAATGAGGATGGTTTTAATTTTGATTAATGTTTTGGTTTTAATGTAAAAAATTGATAATCAGTTGTTTTATTTTTTAATTTTAAGTAAACCTATTATTTTTTTGATTAAATTTACTTACCCTTTCTAGTAATAGCTTAATCTAAATATTTTGACACTTTAAATATTTAAGCTATGAAAAAAATTGTATTGATTGTTTGTTGTTTTTGCCTATTTGTAAGTTGTAAAAAAGAAGAATCTAAAGAAATGGATACAGCAGTTGTTGCTGATGATACCGTTGCTAAACCAGCTGAATTCGCAGATCCTAAGTATGCTGAAATAGGCAGGAAGACACTTGCCGCTATGGAAAAAGGAGACATGGATAGTTGGATGGAAATTTATGCAGACAGTGCAGTTTATGTATGGAACAGTGGAGACAGCCTAGTGGGAAAACCCGCAATAGCAGCTTATTGGAAACAAAGAAGAGCCAATGTAATTGAAACCATTAAATTCAGCGATGCCATATTCTTGCCTATTATGGTAAATAAGTCTCAAAGCGTGGAGGCCAAAGGAGTTTGGTTACTTGCTTGGTACAAAACAACTGCAAAGTATAAAAAAGGAAAAGAAATGACTCAGTGGATACATACAGATTATCATTTTGACGCGAATGATAAAGTGGACAGAGTTATTCAGTATATAGATAAAGCGGCAATAAATGCTGCTATGCCAAAATAAAATTTAATTGTTAATTGGTTGGAAAAATAAAAAGCGATGCTTCTGTGTCGTTTTTTATTTTTTTGTGTCTAAATGATTTAGTTTAATGTGAATTTAGTTTGTTAATTTAACAAATGAACGGCTTTAAACGCATTTCTATGCCCTAAAACTAAAAACATTTCTTTACTTTTGTGGCAATCAATATTTGAACTATGTACAAGATTTTTATACGTCCTATTCTTTTTTGTTTTGACCCTGAAAAAGTGCACCACTTTACTTTTTCATTAATTAGAATAGTATCGAAAATTCCAGGATTCTCATCCCTTTTTAGATTTTTATATCAAGTTGACGACAAAAGATTAGAAACAGAAGTTTTTGGTTTAAAGTTTAAAAACCCTGTAGGTTTAGCGGCTGGTTTTGATAAAAATGCTGTCTTGTATAAAGAGTTGTCTAATTTTGGTTTTGGTTTTATAGAAATTGGTACACTTACCCCAAAAGGGCAGTCTGGAAATGATAAAAAAAGAATATTTCGTTTAGTGGAAGATTCGGCAATCATCAATAGAATGGGCTTTAATAATGGAGGAGTTCTGGAAGCGGTTGAACGCCTAAAGAAAAACAACGGTGTTCTTATAGGAGGAAATATTGGTAAAAATAAAGTGACCTTAAATGAAGATGCTACCTCAGATTATGAGATTTGTTTTGATACTTTATACGATTATGTTGATTATTTTGTAGTCAATGTGAGTTCTCCTAATACTCCAAATCTTAGAGCTTTACAGGAAAAAGAGCCACTTACTCAATTACTTCAAACTTTGCAGAATAAGAATTTGGCGAAGCCAAAGCAAAAACCAGTGCTGCTAAAAATTGCTCCAGATCTTACAGATGAGCAATTACTAGATATTATTGATATTGTAAAAGATACCAAGATTGCAGGTGTAATTGCAACCAACACAACAATTTCCAGAAGTGGATTGCGTTCTTGCAATCAAACGGAAACAGGTGGGTTATCAGGTAAACCATTGACATCACGATCTACAGAAGTGATTCGTTTTCTGTCTCAAAAAAGCAATAAGGCATTTCCAATTATTGGAGTAGGAGGAATACATTCTGCAGAAGATGCCTTAGAAAAATTAGAGGCTGGTGCTAGTTTAATTCAATTATATACAGGCTTTATCTATGAAGGGCCGGCATTGGTGAAGGAAATAAATAAAGCAATTTTGGCAAAAAAATAATAAGAGAACGATTTTTCTTTCTTTGTAACTCAAAACCTTTTTTATATATTTGAAACCCACATCAAAAAACCTTTTTCTTCCGTTGAGATGAAAAGTGGGTTCCTGACAACCAAAATTTAAATACTTTTTCGGAAGAAAGTTATGAAGGCAATAAAAATTATTGAGTGTCCACGAGATGCTATGCAGGGCATAAAAGCTTTTATTCCTACCGAAAGAAAGGTAGCTTATATACAATGTTTATTGCGTGTAGGTTTTGATAGCATTGATTTTGGGAGTTTTGTTTCGGCGAAAGCCATACCTCAAATGCAAGATACTGCCGAAGTTTTAGAACAACTTGATTTATCCAAAACAACAAGTAAACTGTTGGCTATAGTGGCTAATTCACAAGGAGCAACTCTTGCTTCGGAACATTCCGCTATTCAATATTTAGGTTTCCCTTTTTCGATTTCAGAAAACTTTCAAATGCGAAATACGCATAAAACAATAGCAGAATCTTTGGTAACATTGGATGAGATTTTAAATCTTGCCGATAAGACCAATAAAGAAACTGTAGCTTATCTTTCAATGGGTTTTGGAAATCCATATGGAGATCCTTGGAGTGTTGAAATTGTGGCACAATGGACTGAGAGATTGGCTGCAATGGGAGTGAAAATTTTATCCCTTTCCGATACTGTGGGAACTTCAACACCCGAAGTAATTGATTACTTGTTTTCTAATTTGATTCCTCAATATCCTCAAATCGAATTTGGAGCCCATCTTCATACAACACCAGATAAATGGCTGGAGAAAATTGATGCAGCCTATAAAGGAGGATGTCGCCGTTTTGATGGCGCAATACAAGGTTTTGGAGGATGTCCCATGGCTACAGATAAATTGACTGGAAATATGCCTACAGAGAAATTACTCTCTTATTTTACCGTTCAAAAAGAAAACACCAATTGCAGTCCTATGAGTTTTGAAAGCGCCTATAATGAGGCTTCAAAAATATTTGGTGAATTTCATTAATACTAGTTTGTTTTTGTATTTAAGTTATTAATAGTTAGATAGTTTAAGTTTTTTTGTTACTTTAGTGTAGTTGCAAAGACTCTTGTGAATTGCTTTCTAAAATTAAAATAACGAGATATGAAATTTCCTTTTTTCAAAAAAATTATTTTAATTGCCACACTAGGGTATTGTCTTTTTTCGTGTAGCAGCGATTTGGACTTCGAGCAGGTCAATGACTTTAATTCTCAACCTGTATTTACTACAAACCTCGCTTATTTTGAAGTGAAAGCTCCTGAGTTTATCATAAACGGGAGTGAGCAGTCTTTCTTTTCATATGTTTCTAATGTTGATTTTTTGAACACTTCCTTTGTGGAAGAAGATTTGGTGAAAACCGATTTATATTTCAGAATCAAAAATACAATAGCGAGACGCTATGTTTATAATATCACTTTCCTCGATGAAAATAATGCACCCATCCATTTAATAACGATGGATGTAGCCGCCTACAACGGCACAGAAGTTTTAGCGGAAAAAACAGAAACATTTACCGCTGCAAATGTTGATGTTTTAAAGAGAACGACCAAAATGGTTTTCTCGATTGTGATGATTTCAGGTCCGCCATTAACAGCTAATAGTCCAGGCAGAGTTGAGTTGAGTTCAAGTATAACGGCTTATTTTGATGTAAAATGAGAAAAATAATAATCCTTTTATGTCTGTCAGTTACTTTTTATTGTTTTTCCCAAAATAAAGAAGTTTTATATAATTTCACTCCTCAACCCCAAAGCTTATTGCTTAATCCGGGAGCAGATGTGAAATACAATTGGTTTTTTGGGGTGCCGTTGTTATCTGGAATTTCGGCTAATGTTGGTTCAACAGGATTTGATGCTTATCGTTTATTTGCCAATGATGGAGTAGATTTTACTACCAAAGTAAAAAATGTTTTAGCTTCAACCAGTAGAAATGATTATGTGACCGCCAATCAACAGCTGGAAATATTTACGGCAGGTTTTAGGGTAGGTGGTGAAGAAAGTAAGTCGTATGTTTCTTTTGGAATGTATCAAGAATTAGACTCCTTTATTTATGTTCCAAAAGATTTGGCCATTTTGTCTTTGTATGGGAATAAAGATTATATAGGGAAGTCTTTTGATTTGGGTGACTTGAGTGCAAAAGCAGAGTTGCTCTCTGTCTTTCACATAGGATTTAATAAACAGCTTAATGAGAAACTTATACTCGGAATTCGTGGAAAAATTTATTCCAGTGTTTTTAATGCGACTTCAACACATAATTCAGGATATTTTTATACTTCACAAGGTTCTGATTTAATTTATAATCAAGTCATAAAATCCAATTTACAGCTCAATACTTCAGGGGCGGCAAAGTATTTGGACAAAAACTATGAGGGTGATTTAGCAACTGATTTAAGGGATGATATTCCTAAAAAAGCCTTTTTGGGAGGGAATCTTGGGCTCGGTATGGATTTAGGACTTACTTATTATCCAGAAAAAAACATTCAGATAACAGCAAGTTTGGTGGATATTGGGTTTATAAGCCACACAAAAGATGTTGTCGATTATACATTTAAAGGGGATTACGCTTTTAAGGGAGTTATTACCAATTTTAATGAAGAAGGTACTATTGATGATGCCTACGGGGATTTTAAAGAAGCGATTCCTTTTGATACCATATATAATAAGTACACCACACAGCGCCCTTTGAAATTTTATTCTTCATTCCAATATTCATTTGAAGAAGAAAGGCAAACAGAATGCAATTGTGAAACCGATGAAGATTCTTGGTATCGAAGCGCGGTTGGGGCACAGCTTTTTGCAATGTCAACTCCTAGAGCCCCAATGTTGGCCCTAACGGGTTATTATAGAAGAAGATTTCTAAAAGGATTACAAATGAAAGCCACTTACACTATCGATTCCTATTCGTATTCAAACATAGGCTTGGGATTGACGACCAAAATTGGTGTGGTCAACTTTTATGCAATGGCCAATAATCTTTTGGCTTATAGCGATCTCTCCAAGGCAAATGCCCTCACGTTTCAAATCGGATTTAATATAATATCGGGGAGCAGCAATAAATAAAAGGATTTGCTCACTTTTTTTATTTTCTTCTTCTAAAAAATTTAAAAATTTCAATCCAAACTACAGAAACGAACCCAATTAATACACTAAAACCAATTTGTAAAGGCTCAATACTTTCAAACTGGAAAAATGTTCTGAAGACCGGTATGATTAATAGCAAACCTGTTATCAACAGCGTTATTCCAATAATAAGTATTACCAAATTGTTTTTGTATTTTAAAGTGGTCAAGATCGAATAATAAAAAGACCGATTGGCAAGTGTCAGGAAAATGTTGGCTGAAATCAATGTGAGGAAAACTATGGTTCGGGTGAGATCTTCCGAAAATCCATTTTTTGTACTGTATTGATAAATGAACAAAAGGCCTAACGTGATTACCAATCCTTGTATAATACTAATTGTAATTTCTTTGAGACTGAAAAAAGTATTGGTAAAAGGGCGAGGAATTTGTTTCATCAAATTGGGTTCCATAGGTTCATTTTCGTAAATTATGGAGCAGGTAGGTCCCATAATAAGTTCCAGAAAAATGATATGAACTGGTGAAAAAATATTCGGATATATCCAGCCCAAAACCAATGGAATAAATACAATTAAGATAATTGGGATGTGGATTGATATGATATAACGAATGGCTTTTTTTAAGTTGATATAAATTTTCCGCCCCATGGCTATGGCTTCTGTCATTTTGGAAAAATCGTCGTCAATCAAAATTAAATTCGCTGCTTGTTTGGCAATTTCTGTTCCTTTTTTGCCCATAGCAATACCAATATGAGCCGATTTTAATGCAGGCCCATCATTGACACCATCACCAGTCATCGCAACTATTTGATTGTTTTCTTTTAGGGCTTTGATAATTTTTAATTTGGCTTCAGGAAACATTCTGGTAAAAATATTGGTTTCCATAACTTTCTTTCTCAAAGTGGCTTCATCCATAGTCATCAGCTCGTCTCCATTTAAAATTTCACCTGAGTTTCTAAAACCAATTTGTTTGGCAATGGTTGCAGTTGTGAGGGCATTATCGCCAGTGACTATTTTTACTTGTATTCCCGCTTTGTAAAAAGTTTCAAAAACTTCTTTTATATTGGCTTTTGGCGGATCATAGAAGGCTACAAGCCCTTTGAAATCGAATAAAAATTCTTGCTGAGTTTTCGGATAATCAGTTCCTGAAAAATTAGTGACTCCAACTCCCAAAACCCGATATCCTTTTTCGGACATAGATTGGACTGCATTTAGAATTTGATTGGTTTGTTTCTCGGATAATTTTGAACAGGCAATAATGGCTTCGGGAGCTCCTTTGGTGGCGATGATTCGATCTCCGTTTTTATTTTCAAAAAGATGGGTCATCATTGGGGGCTTTCCGCTTAAAGGATATTCGTGTACCATTTTGTAATTGGGACGCTCATCTTTGATTCCTGTTTTTGCGTAAGCATCGTGCAAAGCAATTTCCATGGCATCAAATGGGATTGGTTCGCTTGCCCACATTGAAAGGCTCAATAATTCCTCGTCTTTTGCTGATAAACTGTTGTTTTTATCTTCGTTAAATCTGTCCTCCTCCAATAAATACCATTGTGCCAAGCTCATTCTATTTTCGGTGATGGTTCCTGTTTTGTCTGTGCATATCACGGTTGCACTTCCCAGTGTTTCCACTGTTTTGGTTTGTTTGACAATGATTCCGCTTTTCATCAAGCGCCAGGCTCCCAAAGCCATGAATGTGGCAAAAGCTACCGGAATTTCTTCAGGAATAATGCTCATCGCCAAGGTTAATGCTTTTAATAAACTGTCCAAAACAATTTTTGAATTGTAGTAGTTGATTCCCCAAACAAGAAGGAATACACCCAAGCCGACAAGAGACATTTTGGTAACAAAATTTCCAATTTGTATTTGTAAAGGAGTTTTCTCTTCGGTTATGTCGTCCAGACTTTTTCCGATTTTTCCTAATTGTGTATGGCTTCCTATCGCAATTACTTTGCAGATAGCCAATCCAGAGGCAACAATTGTTCCCTGAAAGACTTGATTGTTTTCACTTTTTTCATTTTTAAAAACTGCCAATGATTCTCCTGTGATTATCGATTCGTTTATCGAAAAATCGTTGGACTGAATGACGATTCCATCCGCGGGAATAAACGTGCCTTCTTCACATTGAATATAGTCTCCTAAAACAATTTCCTCGGATGGAATCTCTATAAGTTCACCTTCTCGGATGACTTTGCTTTTGGGTTGCGTTAATTTATGCAGGGCTTCGATGGCATTTCGGCTCTTGGATTCCTGATAAAGAGAAATGGTGGAAACCAGTAAAATGGCTACTGTCATAAAAATTCCATTTCCATAATCTGCGGTTATGAAATAGATGCTGGTAGCGGTTAACAATAATAAGAACATCGGCTCCTTTATCATTTCGATTATGGAAGAAAGCAAGTGGTTTTTCTTTTGATGGTCTGTGGAATTAAAACCATTTTGGATTCTGGATTGTTCAACTTCAACTTTGTTTAATCCTGAAATAGAGTCGTTTGCTGTTGACATAATTAAGAGGTGAGGTTATAAATAAAATAAGGCTTTAACTTATTTTTACCATGCAATTTAAAAATAAAACAGGGGACTTAAGTGTTTTTTAGCTTAAGATTGTCTATATTTGCACGCAATTCAACTACAAATTGCAACATGAAAGCACATATCTCTAAGATTGTCGGCGAGGGTTTAACCTACGATGATGTATTATTAGTACCCAATTACTCAACAGTTCTTCCGCGCGAAGTGAGTATCCAATCAAAATTTTCAAGAAATATAACATTAAATGTTCCTATTGTATCCGCAGCTATGGATACCGTAACCGAAAGTTCTATGGCAATCGCTATGGCTCAAGAAGGAGGAATTGGTGTTTTGCATAAAAACATGACAATCGAGCAACAAGCAGCCAAAGTACGTAGAGTAAAACGTGCTGAGTCTGGGATGATTATCGATCCTGTTACTTTATTAATGACTTCTACAGTTGCCGATGCTAAAAGTGCCATGAGAGAATTTGGTATTGGTGGTATTCCAATTGTTGATGAAAATAAAATCTTAAAAGGAATTGTTACCAATAGAGATTTACGTTTTGAAAAAAACGGTTCAAGACCTATTGTTGAGGTTATGACAAGCCAAAATCTGGTAACCGTTGCCGAAGGAACTTCATTAGAACAAGCTGAGGTAGTTTTACAAGGTCATAAAATCGAAAAATTACCTGTAGTAAATGATAAAAATGAGCTAGTTGGTTTAATCACTTTTAGAGATATTACCAAATTGACTCAAAAACCAAATGCCAATAAAGATAAATTTGGACGTTTGAGAGTAGCAGCCGCTTTGGGTGTTACTGCCGATGCTGTTGAAAGAGCAACTGCTTTGGTAAACGCAGGAGTTGATGCCGTAATTATCGATACAGCCCACGGACATACAAAAGGTGTGGTTGATGTATTAAAAGCTGTAAAAGCTAAATTCCCTAAACTTGACGTAATCGTTGGTAATATTGCCACTCCAGAAGCAGCTTTATATTTGGTTGAAAATGGTGCCGATGGTGTAAAAGTTGGAATAGGACCTGGTTCTATTTGTACAACCAGAATCGTTGCAGGTGTTGGTTTTCCTCAATTTTCTGCTGTGCTTGAAGTAGCCGCTGCTATAAAAGGGACAGGAGTTCCTGTAATTGCAGATGGTGGAATTCGTTACACAGGAGATATTCCTAAAGCGATAGCCGCTGGTGCTGATTGTGTGATGTTAGGTTCATTATTGGCCGGTACTATGGAATCTCCAGGTGAGACCATTATTTTTGAAGGAAGAAAATTCAAATCATACAGAGGAATGGGTTCTGTTGAAGCGATGCAAGAAGGTTCAAAAGATCGTTATTTCCAAGACGTGGAAGACGATGTTAAGAAACTTGTTCCAGAAGGAATCGTTGGACGTGTACCTTACAAAGGGGAGTTGAACGAAAGTATGCAACAATTCATAGGTGGTCTTCGTGCCGGTATGGGTTATTGCGGTTCAAAAGACATTGCTACTTTACAGGATACAGGTCGTTTTGTTCGTATTACTGCCAGTGGTATCAACGAAAGTCACCCGCACAATGTAACGATCACAAAAGAAGCTCCGAATTATTCGAGATAATATAGTCCAAAGACGAAAGTCTTAAAGTCAAAAGGTGCAGGATTTAGTTCTTGCACCTTTTTTGTTTTTAACCAGATTACGAAATGGCACACAGATTTTACAGATCAAACTGATTCGCACGGATTAATAATATGCAAAAAAAAGTTCTGTGAGAATCAGTCAAATCCGTGACATCCGTGGCCAATTTTTCGTTTCAAAAGTAAATTGCTTTATTTCTATTGTGGATTCTAGGTTTATGTGGGGTTTGATTATTATTTTGGAGCAGAAAGATTAGGCTTTTTCAGGTGGCATTAGTCCCGCTATCCGTTACAATCTTTTGTGTCGAACCCCGGAACAAAAGGTTTTTCACTTCTCTCGGGGCTAAAGAGAGATATTTTGATTTTTTGCTATTATTTAAAAAAGGAAAATCTAATAGTGAGCTAAAATTCTGCAATAGCAGTTTTCTTCTAAGTTAATCAATTATTTTTTTAGGATTCCTTTGTCCACACTTTCGTTAATCAAATTTTCTGCATAGTTCCAAATGGTTGTGGAACCTTCTTTGATTGCCTTTTTCTTGTCGTAAACAGTTTGATACGGCACATTATATTCTGCCCAAGTTCCGCCATTGTTGGAGGTGTTTTGTAGCAATGGTTCAAATCGGTCCATTGATTTTGCAAATTTTGCTTCATCAGTTATGCCTTCTTCAAATTCTTCCCAAATTGCAATAAATTCTTCTGCCTGTTCTGTTGGCAAAAGTCCAAAAATTCGTTTTGCCGCAATAAGTTCTTCGTCTGTATTGGTGTGGTTTTTTGTAGTGTCGTAAAGAAAAATGTCACCAGCATCAATTTCTACGATGTCGTGGATTAAAACCATTTTCAAAACTTTAAGAACGTCAATTGGTTTGTCCGAATGTTCTGCTAATACAATTGCCATCATTGCTAAATGCCAACTATGTTCAGCATCATTTTCGTTTCTGTCGCTGTTGAATAATTTAGTTTTACGTTGAATGTATTTCAACTTGTCAATCTCTTTTATGAAACTTACTTGTTTTAATAAATTGTCGGTTTGCATTGCTGTGTAAATTTTAAAAGATTTTTATTGTTACTGAGATGTTCTTTAAAATTGTTGCCATCTACTTTGTGGGCACGCTCGCGCTAGCGGAAAAAAAAGGACTTTATTTCATAGCATCATTTACAGGTTGGCTATCTACGAATTGTTCGAAACTGATGATTTTGCTATCTTTCAATTTCCAAACGTGAGCCACTCTGGCGGTGAATGATTTACCTGTAATTTTATAAGTTCCTGTGTAAGTTCCGTAAGCAACGACTTTATCATCGCTGGCAACATAATCTTCAGGAGTAAATTTATAATCAATCCATTCGCTTCCCAATCGGCTAAAGACATTTTGGGTTATGTTGCCCAAACCAATGTAAGTTCCTGCATACGGAAAACCTTTTGCTTCTGTCCACGAAACATCTTCGGCAACATATTTAGCCAGATTTTGACCATTTTCTTCCGAAGTCTTTCCTTCGTAAGTACTTTTTATGATTTCAAGATTTGTCATTGTCTTTTTATTTAAAGAACAGCCTGATAATACAAAAAGTGCTATCAGGCTGTAAAGAATTGATTTTACCATTTCATTTCTCCGGTATTTACTTTTGCACCAATCATTAAGGCAGTTTCAAAAGTAAGTGTTGGATATTTTGTTTTCAAAGCTGAAATTAAAGCGTCTGATGTTTTATTGGTTTTCAAAGCTTCTTCATAGAATTGAATATAACTTTTGGTATGATTTACAGAAGCGATATCAAATGGAGAATTGGAATTGGCGTGAGCCGGAATTACAATTTCAGGTTTCAAAGCGGAGATTTTATCTAAAACGGATATCCAGATTTTACGAGCTTCAGCAGTTTGTGCATCTGCCATCCAAAGATGAAAAGTAGTTCCAAAAACGTTAATTCCGCCCACCACTGCTTTGATTGAAGGAATCCATACAAAAGTTTTATTCGGGAATTCTTCCAAACCAATGATCTCTAATTTCTGACCTTCCAATTCAATGCTATTTCCCTTTAAAACCTGTGGTAGAATAACGTTTGATGTAATGTTTTTACCTAATCTTTCACCCCAAACTTCCAGTTTCTTTTGAGCTGTTGCTTTAATGTGTTCTATTGTTGTAGGAGAAGCATAAGCAGTAACCTCCGGAAAATATTTTTTGAATACTTCCAGTCCGAAGTAAAAATCAGGATCGCCGTGAGAAACAAAAATTGTGGTTAATTTTTTACCGCTTGCTTTAATTTCTTGTGCTACTTTTTCGGCATCCGCCAAGGTAAATTGGGCGTCAATCAAAATGGCATCTGTTTTTCCAGATACGATTACTGATGCTACACCAAAACTATTTTCTGATGCGTTGTAAACTTGAAGTTTTAAATCTTTAGTTTCGATTGTTTTAAAACTTTGTGCTTGTGTTTCCATATTAAATAAGATTAAAATTGTTATAAATACTGTTGAGATATTGTTCTTCATTTGTTGTGTTATTTTAAATTAACACTGCAAAGATGAGACGATATGCGATCTAAAAACATTAAACTAGTTTAATAAATAAAAGGGAAATCTTATTTTTTGACTGCAATTTTCTTTCGAATATTACTCAAAAAAACATTGGTAATTCCCAAATAAGCTGATACTTGAATATTAGAAAGTCGTTGGATAAGCTGGGGGTATTTTTCTGTAAATTCAATATAACGGGACTCTGCTGTTTTACTCAAATTATCAATCATTCTTCGTTGGAGGGCAACGTGCGTTTTTTGTGTCATTACCCGAAACAGCTTTTCAATTTTAGGCAAATTAGCATAGGCAAACTCCTTATCTTTTTTATCGATCAAAAGCACCTCACTATCTTCAATAGCCTCTATAAAAAGTTGTGATGGTGTTCCAGTTGTAAAGCTGTCAATATCGGTAATCCACCAATTTTCAATAGCAAAATAGAGTATTTGTTCAAAACCATTTTTATCAATATGATAAACCCGAAAAAGTCCTTTGGTAACAAAACCTTCAAATTTACAAACTTCTCCTTCACGCAACAAAAAACTTTTTTTCTTAATTGTTTTATGTTGAAACAAATTACAGAATTCCTCCATTTCAGTGTCTGAAAGTGAAATGTGTGCTGCGATATTTTTTTGGAGAAGTTCGGTCATTTTATGAGGTTTGTAAAATAATACTGCTTGAAATAGGGATTAGTAGATTTGTTTTTTTTAAAATTTTGACTTCGAAATTTAAAAAACTATTCTAATCATGGGCTAAATCTGCCAACAGTTTTTTGTTGCCAACAATCCATAAAATATCATCTTTTTCCAGAATGACATTTGACTCTGGATTTAGCGTTCGGTTTCCTCTTTTTTCGATACCTACAATCAGTCCTTGTGTTTTTTCTCTCAGTTTGGATTCTTTGATGCTTTTTCCAATAAAGGTGTGGTTTTTCAATTCGATTTGGCGTAAAACAATATCGGGTTCTACGATTTCCGGAGAGACATCCATTTCGTGTTGGTCCAGGTATTTTTTAAATTGCTGTACTTGGGCATCGGTTCCTATGACACAAATTTCGTCACCAGGGAAAATACGTTCGTTTCTACTAGGAATGTGTATGGTTATGTCACCCCGCTTTATCGAAACAATATTAATTCCTAAATTTTCCCTCATTTGGAGGTTTTTCAATGATTCGCCGGCTATATTGGATTCTGCTGCAATGTCAAATATTGCCATGTGTCCGTCCCAAGGTGAAAGATCAGAACGGCTTCTTTTGGCTCTGTCAATCTCCCTGTCGTTTAAATTGGCTAGAAAATGATTTTCTATTTTGTGATACTGAATGTGGAGTTTCTTTTGAAAAATCAAATAAATTATCACTGCAATTATGAATGCAATTAAGGCGATTTTTGGAGAGAAGAAAATATTCAGCAATAAACCGATAAAAAATATGGATAGTACAATACGTATAAAAAACAGCATCGTCAACGGCCCACGGGATTTTCGGTCCAGCATTAATTCTTCAACTTCATTGGTAGCGACTCTTCGAAAAGCCAGCGCCCACAAAAATGGAGCTACTATCCCCAATGTGATCAAAGCTCCCATTGTGTTTCCCAAATGATAATCTTCAACTAAAGGCAATATAAAACGGGAGGAAAGCAATATGACGGCAAGAATGATTACGATAAGCACAATCACCTGAATTAAAAAAGCGTTAATAACCTTTTGCCACAAACTAACTGTTTTTATGGCTTGTGTACTAGCCGAATAGCGTTCGATTCGTTTGGTCCATTTTCGGGGTAAGTTATGTGCCAAATATTCTGAAAAAGGAAGCGAATATTTAATCATAAACGGAGTTGTAAACACCGTTACAGCCGAAACGGCAACGACTATTGGATACAAAAAAGAATTGGTTGCTTTCAAGGTTACTCCCAAAGTCGCAATGATAAAGGAGAATTCCCCAATTTGGGATAAACTCATTCCGGTTCTGATAGAATCTTTAAGAGGTTGTCCTGATAATATGGCACCAATCGTTGAGCTGATGGATTGGCCAAAAATGGTAACAAAAGAAAGAATAACAACTGGAATGGCGTGCTGGTACAAAGCATCGGGATTGATTAACATACCAACCGACACGAAAAATACAGCTCCAAATAAGTCTTTTACGGGTTTTACCAAATGTTCAATATGTTCGGCTTGTGTGGTTTCGGCAATGATGGATCCCATTATAAAAGCACCAAGTGCAGGCGAAAAACCAGCATTTGCGGCAAGGACAACCATCATCAGGCACAGCGCAAGCGAGATGATGAGTAACATTTCATCGGTGAGTAAATGTTTGGTTTTTTTGAGCACTGTTGGAATGATAAAAATCCCTCCCAGAAACCAAAGCACTAAAAAGAAGACCAGTTTTAATACCGACATTAAAAGGTCGCCTCCAGAAAACTGATTGCTCACAGCAATCGTGGACAATAAAACCATCATTAATATCGCCAGTATATCTTGAACGATTAGAGAGCCAATAACGATTCCTGCGAATTTTTGCGTCTTAACGCCCAATTCATCAAATGATTTTAAGATAATTGTGGTCGATGATATGGAGAGAATTACTCCCAAAAAGATGCTGTCCATTTTTGGCCAACTCAACCATTGCCCAACAGCATATCCCAAAATGCACATACTCACAATTTGGATTCCAGCGGTGATGGAGGCTGTTCCGCCTACTTTCATTAATTTTTTGAAACTAAATTCCAATCCGAGACTAAACAGTAAAAAGATGACCCCAATTTCGGCCCAAACTTCAACGCTTTTCATTTCTTTGACAGAAGGGAAAAAATCAAAATGGTTACCAGCCAAAAAACCAGCAATCAAATAGCCCAATACCAAAGGTTGCTTGAGTTTTCTAAATATTAGAACAGCAACAGTCGCAGTTATTAAGATGAGTCCTAAATCACTGATCAATGGGTTTAAATGGCTTGTTGTAGTTGTACTTAGAAGCATAGTTGTTTGGAAAAATCAATTATGGTGTAATTTACAGAAAAAAAGCCCATTTTTCAATGGTTTAAGTTGAAAAATAGGCTTTTTTTAAGATGAACTTTAAAAGAATGTGATTTATTTAGTTTTGTTTTTTACGGAAACAATCCATTCGTTAATGTGATTTTCTAAAATATTTAGCGGAACAGCTCCGTTTTCTAAAACAGCATCGTGAAATTCCCTAACGTTGAATTTGTCTCCAAGTTCAAGAGTAGCTTTTTTTCGCAATTCTTTAATTTTTAATTCTCCTATTTTATAAGCTAATGCTTGTCCTGGCCATGTGATATAACGATCAACTTCAACGGTAATGTCATGCTCATTTTTGGCGGAGTTAGCTTTAAAATAATCGATGGCTTGCTGTCTTGACCAGCCCTTACCGTGAATACCTGTGTCAACTACCAATCTGATGGCTCTCCACATTTCATAAGTAAGTTGTCCATATTTTGAATAAGGGTCTTTGTATAGTCCAATTTCAGTCCCCAAACTCTCAGAATAGAGACCCCAACCTTCTACAAAAGCGGTGTAGAAAGTCGTTTTTCTAAGCTCAGGAACATTCTCTAATTCTTGGCTTAATGCAATTTGAAGGTGATGACCAGGAACGGCCTCATGGGCAGTAAGTGCTTCCATTTCCCATTTTGGACGGGTTTTTATATCATAGGTATTGGCATAAAAATTTCCTGCTCTGCCTGATTCTGGAGAGCCTGGATTGTAATAGGCAGTTGTCTGGAATTTTTCGTCATAAGACGGAACTGGCATAACACCATAGGGTAGTCTCGGTAATTTTCCAAAAAGAGTCGGCAATTCCGGGTCAATTTTTTTAGCAATAACACGATATGCATCTAGTAGTTGGTCGCCATTCTCAAAGTAAAATTGCGGGTCGGTTTTTAGAAAAACTCCAAATTCTTCAAATGTTCCTTTAAAGCCAATTTTTTTTATCAAAGCATCCATTTCTGTTCGAATGCGTTTTACTTCACTGAGTCCTATTTCATGGATTTCAGTATAACTCAGCTTTGTTGTGGTTGTTTGTTGAATGTTGAAATTGTACCAATTAATTCCATTCGGTAAGTCTTTTAATCCGTAAGTACTTCTAGAATTTGGGATGTACGTTTTCTCTACATATTCCTTCAATTTTCGTAAAGCTGGATTTACTTTTTCATTGATGACTTTTATTGCTAAATCATCCATTGCTTTCTTTTTCTCTGGAGAAAGTGTTGCAGTGTATTTTTTGTAACTGGTAAGGAAGTCGCTTTTTGAAGGATCTTCAGCAATTAGGTTTTGAATTTGTTCAGGAACTCCTAAAAGTGAATTTTTTGAAGGTGTTATTTTTTGTTTTAAGCCTTCTTGCATCAAAATTTGAATTTGA
This sequence comes from Flavobacterium sp. P1_E4, assembly GCF_056405915.1. NCBI lineage: Bacteria > Pseudomonadati > Bacteroidota > Flavobacteriia > Flavobacteriales > Flavobacteriaceae > Flavobacterium > Flavobacterium sp. P1_E4. Next base: position 47,209 of record NZ_JBFUBE010000014.1, on the reverse strand, counting down.
TCGAATAAGGCAGGTAATTTATCAAACCGTTTTAGTAAATCATTAGCGTCTTTTTCGTTTTTAATGTTAGTAAAAGTAACTGCTTGAATGACTTGCTGATGTACACCGCTCATTTGATTAATTGGCATCAGCTCAGTTGGGAATTGCTCTCCTTTATTCTCGTCGTCCAACTGATTTTTTAATAAGTCGTAGTTCAGCTGACTGGATTTATTCAGATTGTTTCTGTTGATTCCTGCTAATGTATTAATGAATAAATCGTTGTCTTTTTTACGCTGATTTAGAGCTTCCATTGAGTAATCTGTCCACCTGGAATTATCTGATGGTTTTCCCCAAAAAGTACCGCTTTCAGGAGATACATCCAGTTGATAATCAAAAAGTATCTGATATAATAAATTTAGTTTTTCTTCTTCAGATTTAATGTTTTTGTCTGATTGTATATTTTCCAGTTTTTTAGAAAATAACTCTTGTCCAATTGCTGTGTTTAGGCAGTTTAAAAGTATGCAAATAATTAGAATTGTCTTTTTCTTCATAGTTTTTGAGATTGATTAATGATTGTTTTTTCGATTTTCAGATTGAAAGTAGCAATAAATGTATGTAAATATTGTAAGATAGATCGCTTTTAGTTCGCAAATGATAAAAAAAAATCCCATTCATAAGTGAATGGGATTTTGGATAAAGTCTATGGTGAAATTAAATCCCCAAGAAGTTGCTTGGTGTAATTTTCATCAATTCTGCTTTGATTTCTTCAGAAACATCAAGTGTTGCGATAAAACCGTGGATTGCATTTTTGTCAATTGCCTCGTTGGTTCTAGTCAATCCCTTTAATGCTTCATATGGATTTGGATAAGCTTCACGTCTTAAGATTGTCTGAATCGCTTCGGCTACAACAGCCCAGTTTTTCTCTAAATCTTCGTGAAACTTAGATTCGTTCAATAATAATTTATTCAAACCTTTCAAAGTAGCTTCAAAAGCAATTAAAGTATGACCTACAGGTACACCAATGTTTCTTAAAACGGTACTGTCTGTCAAATCACGTTGCAATCTTGAAACTGGTAATTTAGCCGATAAATGTTCGAAAATTGCATTGGCTATTCCTAAATTTCCTTCAGAGTTTTCAAAATCAATTGGGTTTACCTTGTGTGGCATAGCCGATGATCCGATTTCTCCAGCTTTAATTTTTTGTTTGAAATATTCCATTGAAACATACGTCCAGATGTCGCGGTCCAAATCAATAATGATAGTGTTGATTCTTTTTAGGGCATCAAAAAAGGCTGCAAAATGGTCATAATGCTCGATTTGTGTTGTTGGAAAAGAATGGTGTAATCCTAAGTTTTCTTGAACAAATTTGGTTCCGAATTGTTTCCAGTCAATTTGTGGGTAAGCAACATGATGTGCATTGTAGTTTCCTGTAGCTCCACCAAATTTGGCTGCAAATGGAATGTTGAACAACAAACGCATTTGCTCTTCCAGACGTTCAACAAAAACAGCAATTTCTTTACCCAAACGAGTTGGCGATGCCGGTTGTCCGTGTGTACGGGCAAGCATTGGAATGTCTTTCCACTCTTGGCTCAATTCTTTCAATTTGGATGTCAAAGTAATTAACGATGGCATATATACTTTCTCAAAAGCGTCTTTTGTAGAAAGTGGAATCGCAGTATTGTTAATGTCTTGAGAAGTTAATCCGAAGTGGATGAACTCTTTATGTTCTGATAAACCTAGTTTTTCAAAAGCATCTTTGATGAAATACTCAACGGCTTTTACGTCGTGGTTGGTTACTTTTTCAGTTTCTTTTATCCAAAGAGCATCTTCGGTAGAGAAGTTTTTATAAATGTCACGCAAACTTCCAAATAAATTAGGGTTTACGTTTTTTAATTGTGGCAAAGGCACTTCGCATAAAGCAATGAAATATTCGATTTCAATTAATACGCGGTATTTGATTAATGCTTCTTCAGAGAAAAAAGGAGCTAGTGATAATGTCTTATTTCTATAACGACCGTCGATTGGTGATATAGCATTCAATTCGTTTAGAGTAGTCATTTTATGTTGTTTTTTCGAAAGGCACAAATATAAAGAGAATTTAGGGATTAGGGGTTACGAAATTTAAGGTTTGATGAAGAAATAAGTTATAAAAAACATAGCTATTCAATGAAATTAAAAGATTCGAAAAATTGGGAGTTGTTTTGTTCTAATTTTAATTTAAAATAAAGTTATATTTGTTTAATAAATATCAATGAATAGATGAACAATGTAAAAAATATTTTCAGTATTAAGGACCTTGAAAATCTCTCGGGAATTAAAGCGCATACAATTCGAATTTGGGAAAAACGATATAATATTCTGCAACCCATGCGTACCGATACTAATATACGTTTGTATTCTCTGTCAAGCTTACAAAAATTGTTGAATATTACTCTGTTATGTGACTACGGGTATAAAATTTCTAAAATTTCAACCTTTACTGATGAAAAAATAGCCGAAATGACTCGTGATATTGTTTCGAATAAAAACTCCAAGAATCATGCTGTCAATGCTTTTAAGATGGCTATGATGAATTTTGATCAAGAGCTTTTTTCGAATACCTATAATTGGTTATTGGAAGAAAAATCATTTAGGGAAATTTTTTATCAAGTGTTTATTCCTTTGGTAGAGGATATTGGTTTATTATGGCAAACTGATACAATAATGCCCGCTCACGAGCATTTTATTAGTTGTTTGATAATAAAAAAAGTACTTGTAAATATTGAAAAAATTGAAAGTGAAAGAAAAATACAATCGGATAAAGTTTATGTATTGTCACTTCCTCTTAATGAAATTCACTCTTTGGGATTGATGTATTTACATTATGAAATTGTGTCCAAAGGGCATAAGGTTATTTATCTAGGGGAAAGTATGCCAATTGGTAATTTGAAAGAGCTAAAGAAATACTACAGTTCAATTGTTTATGTCTCGTATTTTACGACACAACCCGAAATGGGCCTTGTAAATGAATATGTTGCTGTTATGAGTTCCCAGTTGTTGGGTAATCAGTCAGAAATTTGGCTACTAGGCAGAATGACTCAATATATTGATCAAAAGTTAATTCCTAACGATGTTAAAGTTTTTAATTCTATTTCAGATTTAGTAGAAAAGGTTTGATTTTTTGTTTAAGATTTTTGTACATTTGTTAAACAAATGAAAAAATCAATCTCAATAATAGGTTCTGGATTTTCAGCAATGTCTGCAGCATGCTATTTGGCACAAAGTGGGCATAGAGTAACAATCTATGAAAAAAATGCTTCAATAGGCGGTAGGGCTCGCCAATTGAAAGCTGAAGGTTTTACCTTTGATATGGGGCCCAGCTGGTATTGGATGCCTGACGTTTTTGAACGTTTTTTTGCTGATTTTGGCAAAAAAACAACTGATTATTATGAACTAATAAAGCTTTCCCCAGCGTACAGAGTTTATTTTGATATTGATGATTTTATTGCCATTGCTGATAATTTACCTCAAATTGTGGCAGATTTTGAAGCTATTGAAAAAGGAAGCGGTCAAGTGTTAAAGGAGTTCATGTATGAAGCCAAAAATAATTATGATATCGCTATCAAAGAATTAGTGTATCGTCCTGGTGTTTCTCCTTTGGAATTGGTAACTATTGAAACTGCTAAGAAAATAGATCAATTTTTTAGTAACATTAGTAAAGACATTAGAAAGAAATTCAAAAACAAGCGATTGATTCATATTCTTGAATTTCCTGTTTTGTTTCTCGGTGCCAAACCTTCCAATACGCCTTCTTTTTATAGTTTTATGAATTATGCAGACTTTGGTTTGGGAACTTGGCATCCTAAAACTGGTATGTTTGACGTAGTTCGGGCAATAGAAAGTCTGGCTAGAGAATTGGGTGTAACCTTTGTAACCAATGCAAATATTGAAAAAATAAATGTCGAAAATAAAATAGCTCGTTCAATTGTGGTCAATGGAAAAATGATTCCGTCCAATATCATTTTGAGTGGAGCTGATTATCATCATACCGAAACCTTATTGAATGTGGAGCATCGTGCCTATTCGAAAGCGTATTGGGATAGCCGAGTTTTTGCACCATCTTCTTTATTGTTTTATGTGGGTTTTAATAAAAAAATAAAGAATATTTCGCATCACGCTTTGTTCTTTGATGTTGATTTTGAACAGCATGCCGCAGCTATTTATGACGAACCACAATGGCCAAAAGAACCTTTATTTTACGCCAATTTCCCATCATTGACAGATGAAACCGCTGCGCCAGAAGGTATGGAATCCGGTTTTTTTCTGGTTCCTCTAGCTCCTGGAATCGAAGATACCGAAGTCTTAAGAGATGAATATTTCGATAAAATAATTGAACGTTTCGAAATTATAACCCAACAAACGGTAAAAAAGAATATCATATTCAAACAATCTTTCTGTAAAAATGACTTCGTTTCGGAGTACAATTCATATAAGGGAAATGCTTACGGAATGGCAAATACACTTTTGCAAACTGCTTTTTTGAGACCAAAACTCAAAAGCTCCAAAGTGAAAAACTTATATTTTACGGGACAATTAACTGTTCCTGGGCCTGGCGTTCCTCCCGCATTAATTTCTGGAAAATTAGTATCTGAATTAATAGTAAAACAACTTTTAAATCAATAGTCATGAAACAATTATTTGATGATGTGTCCTTTAAGTGCAGTAAATTGGTAACCAAGAATTACAGTACTTCGTTTTCTATGGCGGTTTATATGTTGGCACCCAGTATTCGCAATGCCATTTATAGTATATATGGATTTGTACGTTTTGCTGATGAAATTGTAGATTCTTTTCACGGTTATGACAAAGAAGATCTAATCAATGACTTTGAAACCGAGTATTACAAAGCCATGAAATCGGGCATCAGTTTGAATCCGATTTTGAATTCCTTTCAGCAAACAGTAAAGGATTATAATATTACTGATGAAATGATTCAATCGTTCCTCAAAAGCATGAAACTCGATTTAATTAAGTCTGATTATCAAAGCAAAGAGGAATACAATGAATATATTTACGGCTCTGCAGATGTAGTAGGATTGATGTGTCTGAAAGTCTTCGTCAAAGGTGATGAAGTCAAATACAATCAGCTAAAAGACCAAGCTATGCGATTGGGATCTGCTTTCCAAAAAGTAAATTTTCTTCGTGATTTAAAAGATGATAATTTACTGTTGAACCGTAATTATTTTCCTGGAGTCGATTTGAAATCTTTTGATGAAAAGTCAAAAAAAGCAATAATCGAGGAAATCGAGGAAGATTTTAGAATTGCTTATCAAGGAATCATAAAATTACCTTTGGAAGCAAAATTTGGTGTTTACACAGCTTATGTTTATTACAAAAAGCTGCTCAAAAAACTGGCACACACACCTTGTAATGAAATTGGAAATACAAGAATTCGGGTTTCCAATTATTCCAAAGCAGGATTGTTGGCCCAGTCGTTCGTAACTTACAAACTGAAATTGGGATGAAAAAATGGATGAATTTTTAATTTAATAAAGCGAATATGATTTCCTTCATGATTTTTTTAGGCGTTTTTTTATTCATGGAATGTGTCACATGGCTCACGCATAAATACATTATGCATGGGCTCATGTGGTATTTTCATGCCGATCATCACCAACCCAAATACGCACATACATTCGAGCGTAACGACATATTCTTCGTTATTTTTGCCACTCCAAGCATTGTTCTTTTTTATTTTGGAGTGCAAGGCGGAATGAATTATTTGTTTTTTATTGCACTAGGCATTACCACTTATGGTTTTTGCTATTTTATGATTCACGACGTATTGATTCATCAACGTTTCACATGGTTCAAAAACACTAAAAACAAATATTTAGTTGGTTTGCGTAAGGCTCACAAAGTACATCATAAACATTTGGGAAAAGAGCATGGTGAGTGTTTCGGAATGTTATTTGTGCCTTTTAAATATTATAAAATCTAATATGTCATTATATCTTTTTTTGAATATTGCTTCCTTCTTGATTCCGTTTCTGTATAGTTTCGAAAAGAGAATGCAATATATAAAACGATGGAGAGTCATTTTTCCTTCTTTGATTATTACGGCGCTATTTTTTATTATTTGGGATATTATTTTTACTAAAATAGGAGTTTGGAGTTTCAATCCAAGATACCATTCTGGAATAGATTTTTTTGGTTTGCCTATAGAAGAATGGCTTTTTTTTATTTGCATTCCGTATGCCAGTATATTTATCCATTTTTCTTTTCAGTATTTTTTGCCCAATGTTGCCTTAAGTGACACCACCGTAAAAAAGATTTATTCTGTTTTGTTGCTGATTACTATACCTGTAATTGTTTTTAATTTTAATAAATGGTACACTTTTATTGATCTTAGTTTGTTTGTGATTGTTATAACAATTGCTGTTTTTAAAGTCAAGCAAATTCTCAACACCTATTTTATTACTTTTCTAATTATTTTAATTCCATTTTTACTCGTAAACGGAATTCTTACAGGTAGTTTTATCGAGGAGCCAGTTGTTTTTTATAATGATAATGAGAATTTAGGTATTCGCTTAGGAACTATTCCTTTAGAGGATGTGGCTTATGCTTTTACAATGTTGTTGATGAGTTTAATTTTGATGAAAATAATTGATAGAAAAAATGAAAGTATATAAAAAAGAAACTGTTCAACATATCAATGCTTCGCTTGAGGAATGTTGGGCTTTTTTCTCCAGTCCTGGAAATTTGCAAAAAATAACCCCAAAAACGATGGGATTCGAAATCACCGATTTTGATAGTAAACCGATGTATGCAGGGCAAATTATTCAATACAAAATTTCACCTTTTTTGGGATTAAAATTAAATTGGGTCACCGAAATTACCCAAGTCAAAGACAAAGTCTATTTTATCGACGACCAACGTTTTGGGCCTTACAGTTTTTGGCATCACAAACATTTTTTTGAAGCAACTCCAAATGGTGTAAAAATGACTGACGTGGTACATTACGCATTGCCTTTAGGTTTTTTGGGACGAATAGTGAATACTTTGATCGTCAAAAAACAGCTGAAGGAAATATTTGATTACCGTTGTGTAAAAGTCGATCAGATTTTTAATTCAGTAGAATCTTAGCCGCTAAAAAAAAATGACAAAACAAAAAGTATCTATTTTCTGGTTTCGACGCGATTTGCGACTGGAAGATAATGTGGCATTGTATAATGCTTTACAATCCAAATTCCCTGTTATTCCCTTGTTTATTTTCGACACGGATATTTTAAATAGCTTGCCAAATAACGATGCACGAGTTAGTTTTATACACGAATCGCTCAGTAAAATAAATGTAAAACTGAATGCTGTCGGGAGTTCAATTTTAATAAAAAAAGGAACAACAACTGAAGTTTGGAAATCCCTTTTTCAAGAGTTTACCATTTCGGAAGTTTACTTCAATAAAGATTACGAACCCTACGCTATTAAGAGAGATTTAACCATTTCAGCATTGGCAAAAGAAAATAATGCTCTTTGTTTTTCCTTCAAAGATCAAGTCATTTTTGAAGAAAACGAAATCACAAAATCCGATGGATTGCCATATACCATTTACACACCATACAAAAATAAATGGTTGGATAAATACAGATCCATAGCACCGCTTCAGGAGTATGTTACACAAAATTACTTATTCAATTTTCACAAAGACCTTTTTGAATTCCCATCTTTACAAGAAATAGGTTTCGAGGAAAATGATATAAAAGTAATTCCTTATAACCTCACGGAGATTGCAAACTACCATGAAACTCGCGATTTTCCAGCGATGGACAGCACTTCGTATCTTTCTCCCCATTTGCGTTTTGGAACAGTAAGCATCCGAAAATTGGTAAATTGGGCGGCTCGCAAAAACGATATTTTTTTGAGCGAATTAATATGGCGGGAATTCTTTATGCAAATCCTATTCAGCTTTCCTAAAGTAGTCAGCCATAATTTCAAATCGGCATATGATGGAATTCAGTGGCGCAACAATGAGGAAGATTTCAAACGCTGGTGTACTGGAACTACTGGTTATCCTATGGTCGATGCAGGAATGCGTCAGCTCAATGAAACTGGATATATGCACAATAGAGTGCGTATGGTGGTGGCAAGTTTTCTATGCAAACATTTATTGATCAATTGGCAATGGGGCGAAGCTTATTTTGCTGAAAAGTTATTGGATTATGATTTGTCTGCTAATGTTGGCAATTGGCAATGGGCGGCAGGAACAGGTTGTGATGCGGTACCCTATTTTAGAGTTTTTAATCCTGATATTCAGCTCAAAAAGTTTGATGAAAAAGGAATCTATATCCGCAAATGGATTCTGGAATTTGATTTGGGGTATGGGCAACCAATGGTAGAACATGCCTTTGCTAGAGATAGAGCTATTGCTGCTTATAAAACGGGTATTTTGAAGTGATCTGTTGAAGGATGGATTCAGGCTACTAAAATGTACATTTTTTATTTAGAAAAGCATGGATTTCCATCATTATTATAAATGGAATGGCCACCGGAAAAACAACAATTGTTATCAATAGTTGTTTATTCCAACCATATTCTTTTTTAGCTTTAGTATTAGCAATTCCTAATGCTATCAAATAAGTGAACATGAAATATAAGGCTATCAACATAATTTTAAATTATATGTGCTAAAGTACAATAAAAATCGATTAAGTGTATTTTTATTTCTTTTTTATAAGTAATTACTTTTCAAAAGTATGTCGCAATTGTTCAATTTAAATATATTTTCTTTTTTTGAAAATCATTTCATGTCGTTTTTCTTGAAGTTGTTTTGGGTGAGGGATTACTTCACTAGGAATTTATTTCTATAGGAGTTCAGTGAATTTCATTTGAAATAAGCTACCAAAGGAGCATGAATAGCCCGACAGCAGTATGGAAATGGGGCGGTTAGGCGGTGCTATAAGTAGCCTCCTTTGCATAATGGTGGCACCTCCAAATGGTTTTGAAATAGATGTTTTTTTTGAATCAAATCAGAAAATTAGTGAATCAACTTTTGAAGCATTCCATTAAAAATAAACCCGTGAAAAGGTAAAACTGAATACCAATACAGTTTCCCCCAAATGCCTTGGGGTCTAAAAGTTGCCGATTGATACAAAGTGTTGTTGATGATTTTAAATTCGAGCCAGGCTTCGCCCGGTAGTTTCATTTCGGCATAGAGAATGAGTTTACCTTCGTCTTTGTTGGCATACAAAACCCGCCAAAAATCTAATGCATCACCAGCATGAATTTCGTGTTTGTTAGTGCGTCCTCTTCTCGAACCTACTCCTCCAAAAAGTTTGTCGATAAATCCACGTAACTCCCACATCCAATCACCGTAATACCAGCCGGTTTCACCGCCAATAGACCAAATTTGGTTAATGGTAAAAGCTCGGTTTTGAATTTCCATTTTTCTTCGGTCAATAAAGCAGTCTTTCTTGGGAACTTTTAGATAATCGCTTACGTTGCCTACAAATTGACCGCTAATCATGGCATCTTTCCAACTAGAAGCAATAGCGTCATTGTCAATTTTCACTAAGGCTTTGGACAATGCAAGTTCATAAGTCATAGGTTTAATATTCAAAATTGAATTGATGCTGTTGTCTCGGCAAATGACTTCGACTTTCATACTGCTCACCAACGCCGTTGCTAATTTATAGGAGGTTGAGGTTACAAAGTACAACCAATAGGAGGATAATTTGGGTGTCATTACTGGCACGGTGTAAATGTATCTTTTGAGGTGAATTGCTTTGGCAAACCCTAAAAGCATTTCTTTGTAAGTAAGGATATCGGGGCCACCGATGTCAAAACTTTGATTGTATGTTGATTGATTTAAAAGCGATTTTGTCAAAAAATCCAAAACATCACCAATAGCAATGGGTTGGCATTTGGTATTGAGCCATTTTGGTGTAACCATTATGGGCAATTTTTGAACTAAATCCCGAATGATTTCAAAGGATGCACTACCGGAACCTACTATGATTCCTGCTCTCAATGTAGTCGTAGCAAAAGTTCCAGTGTTCAAAACCTCTTCTACGGCTTTTCGTGAGGATAGGTGTTTGGAAAGTGATTGGTCATTGACAATTCCACTTAAATAAATGACTTGTTTGGCATTCGTCAGATTGATATGTTCTACAAAATTTAAAGCCGAAATATGTTCCAATTCATCATAATTATTAGCGGAACCCGACATGGAATGGATTAAATAATAAGCGGCATCGATATCTTTGGGGATGTTTTCTAAAGTTTCTTTTTTTAAGAAATCAACTTCAATAATTTGTATGTTTTTTTCAAATTCTTTTGGGCAAAAAAAACGCTGTTTATCACGGACACAGCAAATAACATCATGGCCTTGCTCTACAAAAATAGATAAAAGCCGTTTGCCTACATATCCTGTTGCGCCTGTTAAAAGAATTTTCATGGTTTAGTGATGTTAATTTTATTTAGAACTTTACGTTTAATAATGTCTTCTAAAAAAAAATACGCTTTTTTCGAATTAAGAGTAAAATTCGTTGTCGATATTCTGCTTTTTACTGGTTTTGTTTTTATTATAGTTAGGAATTTGCCTTCTAGCTTATTATTTGGAAAATAAATTTGGGACGCATGATATTTGGTTATGTTGCCCCTGTTCTACAAATTAGCTCAATTTGTTTGAGACGAGACTTATAAATTCTTTTCTGGTTTTATCTTTTTCGAACGCACCTGTAAAGGAAGAAGTTGTTGTTACCGAATTTTGTTTTTGAATTCCCCGCATTTGCATACACATATGTTGTGCTTCGATGACAACAGCTACACCAAGCGGATTCAATGCTTCTTGTATGCAATTTTTTATCTGGTCGGTCAATCGCTCTTGTACTTGCATTCTTCTAGCAAAAGCATCAACAATTCTGGGAATTTTACTTAAACCAACAATTTTTCCGTTTGGAATGTAAGCGATATGTGCTTTGCCAAAAAAGGGTAGCATGTGGTGTTCGCACATCGAATATACTTCTATGTCTTTGACAACAATCATTTGTTGGTGGTCTTCGGTAAATAATGCCGATTTTAATATTTTTAACGGATCTAATTCGTAACCGTGTGTTAAATATTGCATTGCTTTTGCTACTCTTTCGGGAGTTTTTTCGAGTCCTTCTCTTGTTACATCTTCGCCTAAATCACCAATAATTTTTTTGTAGTTTTGGGCTAGTAGTTCTGTTATTTCGGTATCATATTGTTCGATTTTCTCGTAACTTCTCATTTCTTTTATCATCTTTTTTTGCTGTTTTTTTTATTAAATTTTAAAACTTACGATTCCATAATCCATTTCAAAAACTTGTCCGGAAAGGGATTTTGCATTTTCTGATATTAAGTAATTCGCCATTTCGGCTACTTCACTAGGTTTTAGATAATTTTTCATAGGGTGGCGTTCCATCATATTTTCTTTCATGCGGTCGTTCCTAAGAATATTAGCTGATAGGGAAGTTTCGGTAATAGTAGGGGCAATAGCATTTACGCGAACGACCGAAGCCAATTCCGCACCAAGGGATTTTACCAATCCTTCAATTCCTGCTTTTGCGGTAGCGATACTGGCGTGAAATGGCATTCCCAATTTGGCGGCAACAGTGCTGAACAATACAATAGACGGATTATTTCCTTTTTTTAGGGCAGGCAAATATTTCTGAATCGCTTTTACAGCTCCAATTACATTGATTTCAAAATCATTTCTAAAATCGTCCAGATTCAAACTCAAAATAGGTTTTAATGTAATCGAACCAGGGCAATAAATTAAAACATCTACGGCTTCAATCTCGGGTAAATCATCTTCAAGAATTGAAATGGGGTAATGAATTAAATTAGGATGTGCTACATCAGGAGTTGACCTGCTGATGTTGTACACTTTATTGTTTTCCAATTGTTGCAATAGGATAGCACTTCCAATTCCTTTGCTTCCGCCAATGATTAGTATGTTTCGCATATTTTTTCTAAAAATTATCTTTTTGATATTTTATTGCTATTAATGTGTCTTTGTCTTGAACATTTAAATCGGCCTTCATCGAAGTTTCTTAATTTCTCATGTTTTGTCTTTCTGCCTTGCACTCGTTCGCGCCACATTTTGAAACTGGATGGCTTCATTTCGATTCGCATAAGGTTGATAACCTCTTGTTCTTTTATACCAAATTGTATAAAAATTGCATCAAAAGTAGTTCGGTCTTCCCAAGCCATTTCTATGATTCGGTCAGTTTCTAGATCTGTCAGTTCTGTTTTCAATATTCTACTCGTATTTTTTATACTGGTTCACCACAATTTTGGCTTTCAAATCAAACAATAGATTGTAAAGCCCAAAAAAGGTTCTGTTCATATAGATAAAATGTTTGGAACCACGGTTACCATTCATTTTTTTTAAGTTGGTGTCTTTTGAAAATCGTTCTCCGAGTTGTGCAATATTTCCGAAAAATTCCGCATCCGAAAAATCAAAGACTTCTCCTTGAAAAGGTTGGGTGAAAAGCGACAGTAAGTCGTAAAACATTTGAGTGAAATAAAGAATCTCTTCAGGAGAATCATCCATTCTTAGAATTTCCAGTTCAAAAAGTTTCTCATTAAATAATTGTGGATTGTTGAGTATTTTCGGGTTTACCAATTCAAAATACGGAATGTAAAAGTCATTGGGAATTTTCTTCATACAACCAAAATCTAAAGCGACCAATTGATTGTTGTCGTTTACCAAAAAATTTCCAGGATGCGGGTCGGCATGTACTTTTCTCAAAATATGAATTTGATACATGTAAAAATCCCATAAAGCTTGTCCGAGTTGGTTTCCTAATTCGTGATTTTCGTTTTTGGAAGTAAATTCAGAAAGATGAATTCCTGTCATCCAGTCCATTGTAATAATTTTCTCGGACGAGAACTCGGGATAATATTCGGGGAAAAGTAAATGCTCTATTTTTTTGCAGGCAGCTACCACTTCTTGACTTTGTTTGAGTTCAAGAAGATAATTGGTTTCCTCAATCAATTTGTCTTCAACTTCTTTGAAATATTTATCGGAGTCTTTGCCTTGAAGATTGAACATTCGGATAGCAATGGGTTTTACCAAGGCCAAATCTGAAGAAATGCTATTAGCAACACCTGGATATTGAATTTTTACGGCCAATTTTTTACCGTTTTTTTTAGCAATATGCACTTGACCAATACTTGCCGCATTGACCGAATTAGGATTGAATTCGTCAAAAATTTCATAAGGTGTTTTTCCTAGGTTGGTTTTAAAGGTTTTCAAAACCAATGGAGCCGAAAGTGGCGGTACTGAAAATTGAGACAATGAAAATTTTTCTACATAAGCCTGTGGCAGAAAACTTTTGTCCATACTCAGCATTTGAGCAACTTTGAGCGCGCTTCCTTTTAGACTCTTCAAACCATCGTAAATATCTTCGGCATTATTTTCGTTGAGTTTGTCCCGAGTCAAATCAGAATTGATCATTTTTTCGCCATAATATTTCAAATAATTCACACCTACTTTGGCGCCGGTTTGTACTAGTTTTGAAGCTCTTTCGATTTTGGAAGTTGGGATGTAGTCTATCGTTTTCATTATTTGTTGTTTATTTTTTCTTTGAAAATAAATTTTCCAAAATCAATTAAGCTATCAATGGGTGTAATGTCTATTAATTCAAAAGAAACTTTAACCGATTTTTCAATGTAGATATCCGTTTTTTCAAAAGAAGGGGATGAGTCTTCCATCCAAAATTTTAAGGTTAATAGAAATTGAATCCAAAATGATTCTGTTAATACTTTTTCTTGGTATTGCTGTAGTTTTTCAATCTTAATGCGGAAATCATCTGTGATTATTTCGGAGATGTAGTCTTTGAATTTATTTCTAAACTCTGATAAAAGCAATAGGTTTTTCAGTTGATTTTGATGCTGTTCCAAAGTCATCACTACATAACTTCTATTGGCAGTAATTAATTCGAAGAAAGTAAAATAAAAACTCAAGAGTTTGGTTTTCATATCGTAACTTTCGTAATTATCATCTTTTTGTAATAGCTCGATTGTTTTGTCAAAAAAGATATTGAATATTTCCTTTTCGATACTTTCCAGTGTGCCAAAAAAGGTATAGAATTCGGCTTCTGTAAAACCATTTACTTTAGAAAAATGAAATACAGACTTCGGTTTTTCATTATGTTCTAGAGTATAGTTCATATACATTGATACAATGAGGTCTTTGGATAATATTATTTTTTTAGTTGCCATGTTTTCAGGTTTTATTAGTTTATAAAGGTAATAATGTTTAACTTATTATTAATAATGCTAAACAAAACATTAACTTATATTTGTATAGCTATAATTGATTGCCCCTAATTTATAAAGTAATGAAAAAGAATGTTTTAATAACAGGTGGAACCGGTTTTATTGGAAAGTATCTAACAGCAGAATTGTTGAAAAAGGGGTATTCGGTTTCGATACTTTCACGAAACAGTAAACCCAATATTGATGGAATTACCTATTATATTTGGGATGTTTCAAGTCAAAAAATGGAAGAGGCAGCTGTAGTCAATGCTGATTATATTATTCATTTGGCTGGAGAGAATATTGTCGAAAAAAAATGGACAGCCAAAAGAAAAGAAGAAATTAGGGATAGTAGAGTACAATCAGCGGAATTGATTTACTCCATTTTGAAAAAGCACAATAAAAAAATTGAGGCCTTTGTTTCGGCTTCGGGGATTGGTTTTTATGGAGCTGTTAATGGTGAGGGTATTTGTACGGAAAGCACAATGCCTGCCAATGACTTTATCGGTGTCGTATGCCAAGAATGGGAAAAAGCAGCTGATTTGATGGCTGGTTTGGACATTCGTACCGTAAAAATTCGCACAGGTATGGTTTTGGGGAGAAATGAAGGAATAATAAAGAAACTTGCCCCTATTTTTAAACGAGGACTAGGAAGTGCTTTAGGATCCGGGAAGCAATATATGCCTTGGATTCACATACACGATTTATGTGCGATGTATATCGAAGCAATTGAAAACGAAAAAATAACTGGGGCGTATAATGCTACCATCAATGATAGTACTACAAATTTATCCTTCTCCAAAGAATTGGCAAATTCACTTGGGAGTTCAATGTGGCTTCCGAATGTTCCAGCTTTTTTAATCCGAATGGGTATAGGTGAAATAGCCGATATTATTTTGACAGGAAGAAGAGTCTCTTCGGATAAAATAAAAAAACTGGGCTTTAGGTTTCAGTTCAAAAACCTCAAAAAGGCACTGAAAGATTGTTTGAAACAAGCTTAGTTTAAAATACAATCGATTTGAGTATTTACACTTTTTGAGATTTTTGCAATGACAATACTTGGGATTTCGATATTGAAGTCGTCTGTGTTTAATGTGAAATGAGAGTTTATCTGTATTCCATTATTTACTTTTTTAATTTTAGCATTTACAGTAATCAACCTGGTTTGACCATGAATCGTTAGTTTTCCTTTTATCTGAAAATCTTTTTCAGTTTCGGTTACAATTTTCAAATCAAATTTTTCGATAACCCCTTTAAAAATAGCTTTGGAATAACGGTCGCTTTCCAAGTAATTGCTATTGAAATGTTCTTTCATTAAATCTCTTTTGAATTGAAAATTTTTAATGACAGCGGTAAAGGTAATTTGGCTTTTGTCTGGAATTAGTGTACAGTCAACGGCTTCATTTTTTGCTTCAACGGCTTCAAATAAGGGTACAGAAGCTTCGAAGTAAATTGTGCATTTTGAGGTGCTTAATTTTTCTTGGGCACTAATCGGGTATAAGACAAAAAACAGAACTAATAGAGTAAATTTTTTCATAATTCTTTCTATTAAAGGTTTAATCTAAAGTTACGATTCTTTTTGCGACAATACTCTTAAAGTTACGCCAAAAAAAACCAATATCAAAAGATTGATTCTTTTGATATTGGTAATTAAGAGTATAAGTTATATGTTTTTTTCTTGAGATACTTTATTTATAACTTCAGTTTTAAACTTAGAATCTTAGTAACTTATTGTCTTAAGAAAAAAACTAATCCAAATTAATCTGAATATTGTATTTTTTTAGACCTTCCAATGTTTCTTTTGAAGTGTAATTGAACTCTTCTTCGTGTAACTCGCGTTCTTTTTTTAAAGCGATTTGTTTTAATGAATTGCAAAAGCGTTTTACGTCTTCAAAATTCGACAGAATTAAACCTGGAACTGCCATACTATTACCTTCATTGTCTTTGGCAACCATTGTGAAATAGGAAGAATTACAATGTTTTTTATAACCTGTCTGAATGTTCTCGGCTTCTACTCGAATCCCCACAATCATTGAACTTTTCCCAACATAATTAACAGAGGCTTTCATTGTTACGAGTTCACCCACTTCGATAGGTTTCAAGAAATTGACTGTATCTACTGAGGCTGTGACACAATAATTTCCGGAAAATTTGGATCCACAAGCAAAGGCTATTTGATCCAGAAGGGATAAAATATAACCACCGTGAATTTTTCCACTAAAATTGGTATGTGAAGGCAGCATTAATACCGAAATACTGACATGAGATGAAGCAACTGTTTTGTATATTTTCTCCATAGGTTTAGTTTTGGTTAAAAGGGGATTTTTCTTTTTGTATTGTTTTGATAAAATATCTGGTTTCTCCCCACCAGAAAAAGGTTCTGTATTTTTCTACATAAGTAAGTTTTACATAATGTCCCTGCAAAGTCTTCATTTGTTCAATCACTTCTTTATCACTATCTAAAACAGAAAATTTGAAAATTTGAGCTCCAGAAATTCCTTGACTCAATTCGCCTTCCCATGTTTTTATGACAATGCCTTTATGACTCAGTCGAATCAATTCTCCAGATCGAATCCCTTCACTAACAGGAACGTAATAGATAAAAGCAAAATAACTTATAAAACCAACTGTAATTGCGACTATGATAAAGGCAAGGATTTTTTTCATTTTGTTTTAATTTAAAAGTGAATTTTCGTCAGCTTCAGCTCTTTTCAAAATATTATCAGGAAGTGCTTTTTTGGCTTTGGCACCCATTTTTTTAAGTTTTTCAACGCTGGTGATAAGGTTTCCTTTTCCGTCCACGAGTTTGTTCATGGCACCTTGGTATTCTACTTTGCTCTCGTCAATTTTTTTTCCAATCTTGATTAAATCGGCAACAAAACCTTCAAATTTATCATACAATGCACCTGCTTGTCGTGCAATTTCAAAAGCATTTTCCTGTTGTTTTTGGTTGGCCCACATACTGTCTATGGTGCGTAAAGTGGCTAATAGGGTTGATGGGGTAACAATTACGATATTTTTTTCGAATGCTTTATTGTATAAGGTAGTGTCTTCGTTAAGCGCTATTGCAAATGCAGGTTCCATTGGTATGAATAACAAAACAAAATCTGGGCTTTCTATTTGGTATAAATCCTGATAATTTTTATTTCCTAACTGTTCTACGTGAAGTTTTATCGAACTGACATGCTCTTTTAAATAACGGCTTTTTGTCGCTTCATCATCATCTTCATTTATGTATTTTTCGTAGGCAGTCAAAGAAACTTTAGAATCGACAACCATCTTTTTTCCGTCAGGTAAATTGATGACAACGTCTGGAAACACTCGATTCCCATCCTCTGTGGTATGGCTTTGTTGGACTTCGTATTCACGTCCTTTTTCCAATCCTGATTTTTCAAGTACACGCTCCAGAACCAGTTCACCCCAGTTTCCTTGCATTTTACTGTCACCTTTCAAGGCTTTAGTCAAGTTGATGGTTTCCTTGCTCATTTGAATATTCATTTCGCGTAAGCCAAGTATTTGTTGGCGCAAAGCAGCGTGATAGTCAATACTTTCTTTATGGGTATCTTCGACTTTCTTTTCGAAAAGCTGAATTTTATCTTGAAGCGGAGTCAAGATATTTTTCATGTTTTCTTTGTTTTGCTCGGTAAATTTATTTGATTTTTCGTCTAATATTTTATTGGCAAGGTTCTCAAATTCTTTAGTGAATTTTTCTTGAAGTTTCTCAACTTCTTCTTTTTGTTCTTTGTTGCGCTCCCAAAGATTTTCAAAGTCAACTTCTTTTTTGGAAAGTTGAATGGCGAGACTGTCTTTCTCGTTTCGGATGTTTTCCTTTTCAGAATTGGATAATTCGAGTTGTTTTTCGAAAGTGTTTTTATCGATTAAAAATTGTTCTTTTTGTTGGTTGAATTGTGAATTCAAAGCTATTAATTTCTCTTCCAAACTTACTTTTTCTGACTGGAATCGTGCCGAAAAAATGAGTTTGCCAATAAAGATACCAATTGCAAGAGCAATAATAAAGACCAATAATAAAGGAAGAATTGTTAACATAGAGTTTCATTTTAAAAAAAAAGTAAAAGTACGCATTAATACGTAGTACTTAATTTTAAAAAATGAAATTTCACGAATTATTAAAAATCTAAGACTAAACGAACAATTTTATTTTTTTTAGCATCGTAACGCAACCTTTTTATTAGAAAGCCATCTTTACTATATAACTAATTAATATAATTATGAAGAATTTAATTTCAATCTTATTTGTTGCCCTAAGCTTTTATTCGTGTACTGATTTTACTGACGATAACGTGCAGAATTGTGGTAGTATTACCAATGTAGCCTATGAAAGTTTTAGTTACTGTGGTGTTTTGAAAGAAAACCCAAAACAACCATCTTTTATAATTGTGAATTCGAATGAAGAAATGCAAAAGTTGTTTACAGCATGTGAAACTTTTGATGTCGCCTTGCCTGATTTTACTAAGAAAAGAATATTGGGAATTTATGCTGGACCAAAACCAACTGGCGGATATGCCATAAAAGTTCAATCAGTAGTCGAAGATGATTGCCAAATAGTTGTTGAGTATTTTGAAAAAGAACCAAAGGCGGATGAGGTTGTAACTACTGCTATAACTTATCCAGCAGACTATGTTGTACTTCCAAAATCAAACAAACCTATTTTATTTAAGAAAGTAGCAGAGATAAAAGATTATATAATAATTGGTCGCTACAGTCTGTATTGTCCAAGTAATTGTTTTTCGTCTTACAGAATTGATGCTGTAAAGACAATTAGATTGTCCGGAAATAATATTATATCTGGAAATTTTGAGGGACTTATTTTCAAGGAAGATTTATCCAATTTTGTGTCTCATATTCCCCAAGAAGTTTTAGCTCTTAAAGGTCAAACCAAAGAGTATAAAGATGATATGATTGCAGATGGAGGAGGGTGCTATCTTGAATATCATCAAGGTGATGTAGTGACCAAAATTGATTTCATGAATTTTAACAGCACAGACCAAAGTCAAGAAAATTTAGTGAAGTTTATGAATTATATATATAGTAGAGTTGCCGTTTTGGATGGTTCAAAATAATTTTTTTATCATACAAATCATGAAAAAAGGTTTTTTAAATATACTTATAGTTTTTACTTTTTGTTCATGTGCTAATGATGATGCTGGTTTTGATCCAAATTCAAGAAAAGAAATCATGGATAGTTGGGCTTGGAAAATTTTTATTTTTACAGATGAAGGAGAATTTACTCCTATAAAAACAACCAAAGATAAATTGGATAATACTACAAAAGTAAGTCCTATTTTTGTCGAAGATATTTTAGAAAGTTATAGTAATGATGATTTGTTTTTGAACAATAATAAGGAAACAGTCAATGATCCAATTKTTTATGCMAATTTTAATATAACTAAAAGAAAAAAATAACGAGTTTAAAACTTATTTCTTGAAAGAAAACATAGAACTATTTATAAAAAAATGTGTCGAAAACGACCGGGAAGCACAGCTGAAAATTTATCAGTTGTTTTCTCCTGTTTTATATGGGCTATGTCTCAAATACATGCGAAATGAAGATGATGCCAAAGATGTTTTTCAGGAGGCTTTTGTAATTGCTTTTCAAAAAATGGGACAATACAAATTTGAAGGAAGTTTTGAAGGCTGGATCAAGCGGATTTTTATCAATAAATTACTGGAAACACTAAAGAAAAAGAAAAAAGATGTACTCTTCTTGGATGTTTTTGATACTGATGTAATTGAGGAAGAAGAATTAGAATTGGCTCCAATCGAACAAGAAAAGTTATTAGAATACATTCAAGAATTACCTGATCAATACCGAATGGTTTTCAACTTGGTTGTTTTCGAAAAAATGAAGCACAAAGAGATTGCAAAGTT
Organism: Flavobacterium sp. P1_E4; assembly: GCF_056405915.1. Classification (NCBI taxonomy): domain Bacteria; kingdom Pseudomonadati; phylum Bacteroidota; class Flavobacteriia; order Flavobacteriales; family Flavobacteriaceae; genus Flavobacterium; species Flavobacterium sp. P1_E4. The sequence goes on along the minus strand of NZ_JBFUBE010000014.1, from coordinate 27,076 downwards.
GCTTCAAATTTCAGAAGGTACATCAAAATCGAATCTGAATAGAGCCAAGAGTATTTTGAAAAAAAGAATTTTGGTTGTATTGAATTGTAAAACAGCATAATAAAATACCACAAAAGTAAATAGAAACAAGGCATGAAAAATAAAGAAGCAAAATCTATTTTTTCTTCATTGGAAAACTACTCCAGTATTCCACCTCCCGAATTATGGGATAAAATTGAAGCGCAATTAGATGAACCTAAAAAGAAGAAACGCGCCATTATTTGGTGGTCGATTGCTGCTAGTTTAGTAGTTGGACTTACTGTTCCTACTATTTTGTATTTTGATGCCAATCGTGGAAATGGTCTTGAATTGAATGTGGAGAATAATGCGAATGAAGTTGTTTTACAAAAGGATTCAAACGAGAAAATTAATAGTACTCTAAATGACAATACCGTCAAAAATAGGAATGATAAGTTCAATAGTAAAGGAATTAAAAATGTTGATTTAAATAATAATCAAGTGGCGACAACAACCGTTTCGAGTATTTCTTCTAAAACAAAAGATTCTCCAAAATTTAATAATTTGAATCAGTGGAGAAAGAAAGGGAAGATTCAAATTGCTAATAATGAATCACAATCGAATGCGATAGTTTTAAATCACAATTCAAATTCGGTTCTTCTTAAATCTGAATTATCAATTGATAAATCTGATCAAGATGGTAATTCAAATTCAAGCAAAAACGCTTTAGTTAACAATCAAAACAGTAATATTTCAGAAGCGAACAAGAATAAAGGTATTACAGATCATACCATTTCAAAATCAGAATTGATAGTTGACAAATCTGTCCAAGTAAACCAATCAAATGCTGTTAAAAACGCTATAGTTAGTAATCAAAATAGTAATGTTTCGGAAGCGAATAAGAATAAAGGAATTTCAGAAAATAACATTTCAAAATCAGAGATAATAATTGATAAATCAATTCAAGTCAACCAATCAAATTCTAATGGCAAATCTATAGTAAGTAATCAAAATAGTATTGTTACTAGATCGAGCGGGAATGAAGAAATTACAGAAAACACAAGTCCAAAAGATTCTTCAAACAAAATAAAATTAGAAGTTGAACAATTAGAAAAAGCTTTAGTGCAATTGGACAAAGACAAAACAAAGAAAAAAACGGTTTCAGAAAACATTGATAAATGGTCACTTCAGGTTTTTGCAGGAGTTATGAGTTCTCAAAATTACAGTAATGAAAAAGCGCTAGGAAATACTGTGACCTCAAAACAGTCTAATGGTTATGGCGTGAAGACGAATTATAAACTGAACAAAAAATGGGGTGTGAGTTCTGGTTTCAAAATTAACGAATTGGGGCAAAAAATAGCTGGAGTTTCGTATTATGATACACAAAAGTTGTATGGTACTGCTGGAGGTTCCCTACCTCTTACCAATGATAATTATGTGCCTAATTCATCAACCAATTATCAGTTAGTATCCATTTCAAAAACCGGAGAATATTTATTTTCTTCTAATTCTAATGCAAAGAGTGGTCTTGAAAAAGGAGATGTATCACAAAATTTGAAGTATTTCGAAATGCCTTTGGAGGTTTCGTATGCTGTTTTGAGTAAAAAGAAAGCCAATATTACTATGAATACTGGTGGTTTTGTAGGGAAGTTAATTTCTAATGATATTGCTTTGAATGGAAACTCAATTGGCGAAAATAAAAATGTAAATGAATATGTTTACGGGACTTTATTAAGCAGTACTCTGCAGTATGAACTCTTTAAAAAGACCAAATTTTTCATTGAACCAGGAATGAATTATTACATCAATCCATTAGAAAATCAATCATTCAATCAGTTTCAATGGATGTTTAATGTAGGTTTGAATGTTTCTTTTTAGAACTGAACAAAAAAAAACTATAATAAAATTTTAAAAAAAAATCCGCTACAAGCTTTTGCGTTTTGTAGCGGATTTAATTGTTTTGAAAATAACTTTAATTAATGGGCTAACAAATTTATCTTTGCCTTTTTAAATTAAAGCCAAAATGTCCCACCATCATTTCGTCATTCACAAGCCCTACGGTTATTTAAGCCAATTTATTTACGAATTGAAGCGCAAGAAAAAGCTCTTGGGTGAATTGCATGATTTTCCTGCAGGAACAATGGCTATTGGTAGGCTTGATGAAGATTCAGAAGGTTTACTTTTATTGACAACCGATGGGAAAATGAGTGAAACCATTCGAAGCAAAAAAGTTGATAAAGAATATTATGTGCAAGTCGATGGTATTATTACTCTCGAAGCCATAGAACAATTAAAAATAGGTGTCGAAATTGGTTTTAATGGAGCAAAATATATAACCAAACCCTGTGAAGCTTTTATTGTAAACGAAATTCCTAATTTTGGTGCGAGAGGAAAAAAGATTCGGGACGAACGTCATGGTCCTACTTCTTGGGCTTCTATCACAGTTAATGAAGGGAAGTTTAGACAAGTACGCAAAATGACGGCAGCTGTTGGTTTTCCTACCCTAAGATTGGTAAGAGTCCGAATAGGAAACGTACTTTTGAATGACTTACAAGCTGGTGAAGTTTTGGAAGTGGAAGATTTTCAATTAAACGATTAAACAAATAAATATGCTAAACATCGTTCTCGTTGAACCCGAAATACCAAATAATACTGGGAATATTGGCCGTCTTTGTGTAGGTACTGAAAGCCGTTTGCACTTAATTCATCCTTTTGGGTTTGTTATTAATGATAAAAATCTAAAGCGTTCCGGACTTGATTATTGGGTACATCTTGATGTCACCGAATACCAAAATGTAGCCGAATGGGTGTCTCAAATTCCAGATCAATCTAGAGTTTTCCTGATGAGTTCCCATGCTTCAAAATCAATTTATGATGCAAAATTTCAAGATGGAGACTGGTTGGTTTTTGGTAAGGAAAGTGTTGGTTTGAGTGCCGAAGTTTTAGCATTATTCGAAAATCACCTGACCATTCCTATGTCTCCATTAATTAGAAGTTTTAATATAGCCAATTCCGTTGCTTTTGTTGTTGGAGAAGCAAAGAGACAAACTATGGGGTTATAAAAGTGATGTAGGAATTTACAATTCTATTAGCGGTTTTTTCCAATGATGGTTTTGCATCTTCGAAGTCTTCCTTGAGTTTACCTTCAGAAGTGAAAAAATCGGCTACTGTAGTTTTCAGGAGGACCTTATCGGTATAAATTTCTTTTACAATAAACGTAAGGGTATATTTTTGATTTTCTCCAAACACAATTTTAAGACTGTATTTGATGTCAAAATTATATTTTACGGCTAAATTCCAGTAGTAATAAGCATTTTCATATCGAGCTTCGATGGTTAAGGAATTTTCAGTCACATCAAAAACATCAGCACCTTTATCATTGTAATACCGTGCCCATTCTTTAGATTGTTCTATTAACTGATGAATAGGTTGATTGGGTATATTCATTTCGAGAGGTAGAAAACCCTTTGGAGTCATTTCCAACTTTGCCTGTGCTGAACTTACGATAATCCAAAAAAGCAATATGATTTTAAGAAAGTGTTTCATCTTCAGTTTTTTACAATTATTACAAATATAAACAACTTAATAACAGGTTTTTGAAAGTAAATTTTCATTTTTCTTTGAGGAAAAATATTTTCATCTTTAAATAGGATATCGAAAATGACCTACCATTCCAATGCCTCCATTAGTCGGAAGATTTGATATTGCTAATTCGGTTGCTTTTGTTATTGGAGAGGTAAAGAGGAAAAATTAGTTATGTATTTATTATGAGGTGATTAAAATCTATTTGCTATATTGAGAATCTATTTTTTAAAGGAAATTTCATATATTTGAGATAGACAATGTTAGGTCTTAAATCTCTTTTTATGATAGATAATGTTTCTTTACGAAGTACTATTTTTAGACATCTTGACGGTTTAGTAACTGCCCCAGTAGCTTTTTGTTTGTATAAAAAAGGGGTATTAGCTCATATTTTAGATAAAAAGGAAATAAGTCTTTCTGAACTTACTGATAAATTTAAGGCCAATGAAGGATATCTCAATGTGGGTTTGCGGGTTTTGGCTTCTCAAGGTTTTCTCAATTATCACATTGATACGAGTACTGACCTAATAACCATTAGTATTAATGAAAAAAGTGAAATCGCTTTTTCTCTGTTTCCATTGTACAAAGATGCTGTTGATTTACTGCATTTCTCAATGGATTTTCATCCCAGATTATTTGAAGAAGCTCCCTTTGAACGCTTAAAATTTATTTTCGAAAAATATAAAGATAACTATGGAATTTCGTTCTCTGAGGAATCTTTGACCAATAGCATTCAGCATCAAATTTTAAAGCATATTGAAGGTTTTTTGGTTGGCCCAACTGTAGTGCGTCTCGGTATGAGTGGCATGTTTCATAAATATTTTATGGAAATATCTTTTCGTCCTGAAGAGTTTCATAAATCACCTGAAAATTTCAAAATCATTCTTGATTTTCTGGTTTATTTAGAATGGTTTACCCAAAAAAACGGCAATTATCAATTTACTGAAGCTGGTTTGTTTTTTGCCAAAAGAGCTTCTGCCTATGGTGTAACGGTTTCGTATTTGCCTACTTTTAGTAAAATGGATGAATTAATTTTTGGTGATCCTTCTGTTTTAAGAATCGTTGGCGACGGGGAAGATGAAATTCATGTGGATAGAGAAATGAATGTTTGGGGAAGTGGCGGTGCACACGATACCTACTTTAAAGTGGTTGATGAGATTATCATCAAATTATTCAATTTGCCTATTGCTAAGCAACCCAAAGGAATACTGGATATGGGTTGTGGAAATGGCGCTTTTCTGGAACATATTTTTGATGTAATTGAACGTCAAACTTTAAGAGGAAAAATGTTGGATACGCATCCTTTGTTTTTGGTTGGGGCCGATTATAATCAGGCAGCGCTCAAGGTAACACGAGCCAATTTAATCAAAGCCGATATTTGGGCCAAAGTAATCTGGGGAGATATTGGTCGTCCGGATTTGTTGGCAGAAGATTTACGAGAGAATTATAATATCGATTTGAAGGATTTGTTGAATGTGAGAACTTTTCTGGATCACAACCGAATTTGGGAAATACCAAAACAAATCACAGAAGAAAGGATAAGTAGTTCAACAGGAGCATTTGCACACAGAGGTTTTCGGATAAACAACAATTTAGTTGAAGATAATTTATTGGAACACTTCAAAAAATGGTCACCTTATGTTCATAAATTCGGATTACTCATTATTGAATTGCATACTGTTTCACCTCATTTGACAGCTGAAAATTTAGGAAAAACAGCAGCCACGGCCTATGATGCGACACACGGTTTTTCGGATCAATATATTGTGGAGATTGATGTGCTGCATAAAATCGCCGCCGAAGCAGGATTGTTTCCAGACCTTAATTATTTTAAAAAATTCCCGGATTCTGAAATTGCTACGGTAAGCATTAATTTATTGAAAGGGAAATGATATGAAAAAAAGAGGAAGTGTTTTTCCACTTCCTCATCTTATTTATATTTTGGTTCTAGCTACAAAATCGGTTAGTGTTACGTATGTATTTCCAGTAGCAGCGTCATAGTAAACGCTATATTTCGTTGGGTAATTCCCTGCTTTTTCAAAGAAATCCGGTTGTGAATAAAGAATAGGATTATTTTCGGGTTTAGAAAGAAAATATTCTAAAGTGACCATTGGTTCAACAAAAATCAATTTGCTATTATAGGTGCCATAAATCAGAATTTTGGAGAACGGAAGAAAGTCTGGTAAATTATTAGGAGCCCAATGTTTTCCCATTTGTGGTTCTGCGGTGGCAGGACCAGGAGGAGTTCCATAATCTGCAGGCAAATAACCAGGGGGGGGATAGGAATTGAAAGCAGCATCAGTTGCAGGAGACCATTCTGGTATTGCCATTTGTTCTTCAACAGATATCATGTAAAAATGGATATCAAAATGAGGTACATCAAAAACATGTTCAGGTTGATGTCCGTGAGGATTCCAGTTGAGTCCAATGTGATCAAAAGGTGTTAATTGTTTTGCTTTAAGATGTAATGGAACAATATAAACTGGAAGTTCAACTCCTGGAGCGGTATCAGGAAGCCCAGTAAATGCTTGGGCAGTTATTTCGATACCAATTTCAACGGGCATTCCATTTTCTTTGTTTACACTAATCCACGAACGTACTTTTCCGTTTCCAAGAGTATTTTCCGGCCCCTTAAATACATTGAGTTTGTCTTTGCTAATTTTCGCAGTCAGCGATTGAGAATCATTTGTTTGTAAATCACTTTTATTCGTTTCGTCCTGGCTACAGGAAAAAAAGAAAAAAAGTACAACTAAAGCAATAATTTTTTGGGACAATCTGAACAAATTTTCCATAGTTAAAAAAATTAAATTGTTTTTTAATATGTAGATAAGTTAAGACTCGGGGATCTTAAAAAAAACGGAAAACAAATGTACAATATTTAATATAACACTCTGATAATCAATGATGTTTTATTTTTGTATCAAGATGTTTTTAATGTTTTATTTTTAAAAAAAGATACTCAAAATAAAGAATTCATTAGATTTAAAAGTTATCAGCAATTAAATAATTAAAAACTTCCCTTTTTCGCTGTCAAAAACGATATGTTCGTCTTTGAATAAAGTATTAAAACTTCCTTTGCTAATTAAGTTGCAAGGTTCGTCTTGTACCACACTTTCGGGAGTCATAATAATCATCTCGTCACTCAATTGTATGGCCATATCAATGTCATGAGTTGAAAATAAAATGCATTTTCCTGTTTCGTGTGTTAGTTTTTTTAAGAGTTTTAACAATGAAACTTTATGCAATAAATCCAAATGTGTCGTGGGTTCATCAAGTATGATCAAGGGAGTGTCTTGTGCCAAAGCTCTTGCAATCAAAACCTTTTGAAGTTGACCGTCACTTATTTCATAATGTTTTTTTTGAGACAAATGACTAATTTGTGTTAGCTCAATTGCATCTTGAATTATTTGAATATCAGCATCTGATAGCGTGCCAATCCAATTGGTGTACGGCTGACGCCCCAAGGCAACTAATTCAAAAACGGTTAAATTGCTGGGAGGCAATTTTTCAGTCAAAACCATGCTTAAATTTTGGGCGAGTGCCAATGGTTCATAGCTGGTTATTTTTTTATCATTTAATAAAACAGTTCCCTGCAACGGTTTTTGGATTCCAGTAATAGTGCGTAACAAAGTAGATTTCCCAATACCATTTGCTCCAATCAAAGCAATCAGTTTTCCTACCTGTAAGTTCAAGTTGAGGTTTTCGGCAATGGTCACAGTTTCTTTTTTGGAAGTGTATCCAATGCTTAAATTTTCGGTGGTGAGGATGTTGTTTGCCATGCTTTGGTTTCTATGTATTTAAAACTTTATAACGATGCATTACGTAAAACTCCTTTTTCGCACTAACAACCAAATAACCACTGGGGCTCCCAATATTGATGTAATGGCATTAATTGGCAAAGTAACTTCCATTCCAGGCATTTGGGAAACTACATCGCAAACCAACATAATTGCCGCTCCAAAAAGTAAAGTGCTCCAGAATAAAACAGTATGATTGCTGGTTTGAAACACTAATTTGGCGATATGAGGAACTGCCAATCCGATAAAAGCGATTGGACCTGCGTAGGCCGTTATGCTCCCCGCCAAAATACTCGTCGCCAATATGATTATAAGTCGGGCTTTGTTGAAATTTAGGCCCATACTTTTGGCGTAATTTTCACCCAATAATAGTGCGTTCAATGGCTTTATACTAAGCAAACTGAGAAATAATCCAAATAGTACACAAATTGTTAAAATGAGGATGGATGTCCAAGACAAATTGCCGAGATTACCCATAGACCAAAAAGTAAATTTTTGTAATTGTTCAGCAGAACTAAAATAAGTTAAAACGCCAACAACTGCACTGGTGAAACTACCAAACATAAGTCCAACTATCAAAATTGCCATAGTGTCTCTCAAGCGTTGCGAAACCAATAAAACTAATAATAAAACAGAGGTACTACCTAGAGTTGAAGCCAAAACAATTCCGTAAGGCGACAATAAAACGCCACTCAAAAAAGAAGGTAATACGCTAGCTCCCAATATTACAAAAGCAACCCCCAAACTAGCTCCTGAACTGAGTCCTAAAACATAAGGTCCAGCAAGTGGATTTCGAAATAAGGTTTGCATTAATAATCCACTTATGGACAATCCCATTCCTACCAAAACTGCCGTAATTGCTTTTGGTAATCGGTAATTGATGATGATGTATTCCCAAGTCGATTTACTGGATTGGCCTCCTGTCAAACTGGTGTAAACTTCTTTGAAAGGGATAGTAATTGATCCCAAACCGATGTTTACAAAAAACAGCACAATGAGCCCTAAAAAAAGGAATGAGAATAAGATTGTATTTCGTTTTTGATTGTTCAATTTGTATCTAATTCAGTTTAGTGGCAAAAGTAAAAGCATAATCGGGAAGCAATTGAGGATGAAAAATTTTGATGTAATCTTTCAATACTAAATCTGGTCGGGAAGGTGATAATTCATAAAAAACTGTTCCTCCGGTAGCTCCCAATTTTCCTTCAAAAGTATAAATGGTTTTATTTGTAAAAGTATCAAACTGACTGTAGTGAGGGTTGGCTTTTCCCAGTTCTGAAAGTGATTTGAACGACCCAGTTGCAATCCAAAAATTAGCTGTTTTGGCTTTGTCCAATATGTTTTCAAAAGACAAGCCAAGACTTCCTGTGCCTTCGAGGTCTTTCCAAAGATAATCGGCTTTGGCATCTTTCATAAATTGGGCAACCCAGCTGCTGCCTTTGGCCACAAACCATTGGTCTTGATACATCGAACCGTATAAAACAGTTGAAGTCGGTTTTTTGTCAGCAACCAAAGCTAGAGCGTTGTTGTATTCTGTTACAATATTTTCGAACAAAATATCGGCTTCTTTTTCTTTGCCAAATAAAGCTCCGTAAAGTTTTAGCCATTCTGCTTTTCCAAGAGGGGATTGCTCCATCCAATCGGCTTGGATTAATACTTTTAAACCGCTTTTTTGTAAATTTTCGATGCTGGGATTATTGTTGTCAATGCCAAAAGTCACAATAAGATCAGGAGATAAATCAATAAGTTGTTCAATGTTGAGTTTTTCGTTTTGCCCAACATTTTTAACAGAACCAGCATCAATTAAAGCTCTCGTTTTTTCGGATGAAACATAATCGGTATGAGGAAAACCAACAAGCGATTTTTCAACACCCAGCATTTCAAGAAACGGAATATTTGTGGTCGAAGTCACTACGATAGATTGCAATGGAACGGAAATTTCAGTGTATTTTTTTAAGCTGTCGGGAACAATTCCATTTTTTTCTTTTAGAATATAAGTGAAATCTTTAACCGCATCCGGCCAAGGATTTGAAACCGTTACCACTGTATAACCTTCGTGTTTGTGAATGGCTAAACTTTTGGCATACTTAATGCTATTTGGAGAGTTGACATCAGTTGGAGTGTCATTTTTTTCATTTTTTTTACATCCAATAAATGAAAAAAGAATGACGAATAAAATAACTTTGTAGAACGAAAATTTCATATTATAATTTTTTCAATAAAGGCAAAGGTATATTAATTTATAAATTTCTTGTTTAGTTTTTGAAGTAAAAAATAAGACAAATGTTATCTTTACCAAATGAATAAGATAAAAGAGAAACATTGTTCTACTTGTAAAATACCTTTTAATTGTGGTGACGCAATGGAAGGGGAGAAATGTTGGTGCAATAATTTCCCTCCCATTTTCAATCCTTTTGATATTGATGATTGTCTTTGTCCAAATTGTTTTAAAACTGCTTGTTCCGACAAAATAGACGAATTTGTGGCCACCATAACTCCCGAAACGGCAATAGGAAACAAAGCTTCACTTTTGCCCGAAACCGCAAACATTATTGAAGGAATTGATTATTATTTTGAAGATGGCAACTATGTTTTTAAAGCCTGGTTTCATCTCAAACGCGGATATTGTTGTAAGAGCGATTGTACACATTGCCCGTATTAATTGTTAATTATAAATTGTTAGTTGTTAATTATGAAAAACAACATTGTTAGAGATAAAAGTTTTGATTTTGCTATTAGAATAGTCAAGCTTTATCAATATTTAAATAGTAATAAAAAGGAATTTGTATTATCTAAGCAACTTTTGAGATCAGGAACAAGTATTGGTGCGATGATTAGAGAAGCTGAACACGCTGAAAGTAAAAATGATTTCATTCATAAATTTGCAATTGCTCAGAAAGAGGCTAATGAAGTTGTTTATTGGTTGGAATTGTTAAAAGCAACTGATTATTTAAATGAAAAAGAATTTGATAACATTTACGTCGACGCGATTACAATTTTAAAATTAATAACAAGTATTCTTAAAACTTCCAAAAATCAATTAGTTTCAAAATAAATTTCGATGTAAATCAATCATTCACAATTCACAATTAACCATTAAAATGATCTATTTAATTACAGGCGGAGAACGTTCCGGAAAAAGCAGTTATGCCGAAAATTTAGCCAAAGGTTTGTCTCAAAACCCAATGTATGTGGCAACGGCTAGAAAATGGGACGATGATTTTCAAAAAAGAGTTGACCGTCATCAAAAAGATCGTGATAAACGATGGGCAAACATTGAGAAAGAAAAATATTTGTCGGAAATTGATTTTTCGGGTAAAGTGGCGATTGTTGACTGTGTTACACTTTGGTTAACCAACTTTTTCATTGATACTAAGAATGATGTTGGCTTAAGTTTGGAACAAGCCAAATCTGAATTTGATGCCATTGCACAACAAGAAAATACTACGATAATTATTGTAACAAACGAAATAGGAATGGGGGTTCATGCGGAAACTCACATCGGTAGAAAATTCACAGAACTTCAAGGTTGGATGAATCAATACATTGCTAAAACCGCTGATACAGTTGTACTAATGGTTTCTGGAATTCCAGTAAAAATAAAAGGATAGATATGAATTTTGTAAGCTCGTGGAGCGGAGGAAAAGACAGCTGTTATGCTATGATGCAAGCCGTAAATCAAGGATTTTTTCCAAAAGTGCTGTTGAATATGATGAACGAAAACGGCAAAATATCTCGCTCTCATGGATTGCCTTTGTCCATTTTGAAACAGCAGGCCCAAAAAATGAATTTGCCTCTCGAAGCCATTCCTGCGACGTGGGACGATTATGAAGCTAAATTTATTACCATTTTGAAAAGGCTAAAAGCCACATATAATCTTGAATCTGCCGTTTTTGGTGACATCGATTTGCAGCCCCACAAAGATTGGGAAGACAAAGTTTGTCAAGCCGCTTCGTTAAAAGCGGTTCTCCCTTTGTGGCAACAGGATCGTATCATTTTGGTCAATGAAATGTTGGAGAATGGCATCGAAACAATGATAGTTTCCTGCAATCCAATGATGGGACAAGAATATTTAGGCAAAATTTTGACCAAAGAATTGGCGCAAGAATTAGCGAGAAAAGGCATTGACCCTTGCGGAGAAAATGGCGAGTTTCATACCTTGGTACTCAATTGTCCGTTATTTTCTGAAGCGATAGAATTGCCTAACTTTACAAAAATTACCCACAACGATTATTGTTTCATCGTTTGGGAAGAATAAAATGGTAATAATTATTTTGGCGTTACCACAAGGGTCGGGCTGTACGCTATATCTATTGTGGTCTCGTTAAAAAAACGAGACCACAATAGGATGCCGCTTCCATCCCTAACGCAAACACACAATACGACAATGAACCTTGATGAAATCATACAATCCCGCCGAGACACACGTCATTTTACAACTGATGCTGTACCAGATGAAGTAATCCAAAAAGCACTTCAGGCAGGACATCATGCGCCTTCAGTAGGTTTGACCGATGCTACAAAATACTATCTAATCAAATCAGCTGAAATCAAAAAAGCCGTAAAAGAATTGTTTTTGGATTATGATATTAAGGCATCAAACTTAACCGACGACGAACTTCAAAAAGCACAATATAAAGCCTTAAAGCTAGAAGCGATTGAGGAAGCACCACTTGGATTGGTGATTTGTTACGATCGTTCCGTTTTGAATAATTTTACGATTGGAACTGTGGGCAGTAATGAAGCGATAAAATTCAGTGCGGTTTGTGCGGCCCAAAACATTTGGCTCTCCTTGACAGAACAAGGCTATTCTATGGGTTGGGTTTCGATTCTAAATTATTATCAATTCAAACAGCTTTTGGGATTACCCGAAAACATAGAGCCTTTGGGATATTTTTGCGTAGGCAAACCCGCCACCAATTACAACAACCAACCGATGTTACAACAATTGAATTGGAAACAAAAGCAAGAAAACCCATTTGTTGAAGAGATTTTAGTTTCAGTTCCAGTCTTGGTTTCTAAGTCCTTGCGAGGAACGAAGCAATCACACTACAATGATTCAATCATAAGTGAAGGTCTTCAACAAAAAATAGACAATAAAACCAAACCAACGGGTTCACTTGGCGTTTTGGAAAGTTTGGCGAAACAAATTGGTACTGTTTTCCAAACATTGGAACCCAAAATAATAAAACCCAATATCGTTGTTTTTGCCGCCGACCACGGAATTGGCAATCACGGCGTAAGTGCCTATCCGCAAGATGTTACCCGACAAATGGTAACTAATTTTCTGGAAGGTGGCGCTGCCATCAATGTGTTTTGTAAACAAAATAATATTGAGTTAACCATTGTGGATGCTGGGGTAAATTATGATTTCCCATCAAATGCCAATCTGGTTTCTGCCAAAATAGGGAAAGGTACACAGTCATTTTTACACTGTCCTGCGATGAGCAAAGCAGAATTGGATTTGTGTTTTGCTAAAGGGGCAGCAATCGTGAATTCAATTTTTGAAACGAGTTGTAACTGTATCGGTTTTGGTGAAATGGGAATTGGGAATACTTCGACAGCTTCGGTTTTGATGAGTATACTTCTTGAATTACCTATCGAAGATTGTGTCGGAAATGGAACAGGTGTTATTGATGAAAAATTAATTCAAAAGCAAAATATTCTGAAAAAAGCACTTGAAAATTATGATGTTTCAAATGATTTAGAAAGTAAGTTAGCTTATTTTGGAGGATTCGAAATTATGCAAATGGCAGGAGGAATGCTTCAGGCCAAACAAAATAATATGCTCATTTTGGTCGATGGTTTTATTTGCACTGTTGCTTTTTTAATAGCCTACAAAATGAATCCATCAGTAAAAGAAAATGCGATATTCTGTCATTCATCTGCAGAGAAAGGTCATCAAATAATATTGGATTATTTAAACGTTCAGCCATTGTTACAACTTGATTTGCGGTTAGGAGAGGGGACGGGTTGTGCCGTGGCATTTCCAATTATTCAATCCGCTGTTTGTTTTCTGAATGAAATGGCCAGTTTTGAATCTGCTGGTGTTAGCGGTTCGTAAATTTTAATTTTAAATATGAAAAAACAATTACATATATTTTTCACGGCTTTGATGTTTTATACCCGAATTCCGTGTCCTAAAAACATCGACCACGATCCCGATTATTTAAACAAAGCATCTAGATATTTTCCTTTGATTGGTTGGATCGTAGGTGGAATTTGTTTTGGAACTTATTATCTGGCATCGATTGTGTTTTCTGTAGAAATAGCTTTGATACTGTCCATAATTGCTGGAATTTTGACTACTGGCGCTTTTCACGAAGATGGGTTTGCTGACGTTTGTGATGGTTTTGGAGGTGGTTGGACCAAAGAAAAAATCCTCTTGATAATGAAAGACAGTGCCATTGGTGCTTATGGCGCCATTGGTTTAGTTCTACTTTTTTTGCTGAAATTTCAGAGTTTGGTTCAATTAATAAACAACATTCAAGATTCGGAATTTACCATTCACCATTCACCATTCACCATTTTTTTGTTCTTTGTTTCTGCTCATTCGGTTAGCCGTCTAGCTGCAATCTCCATAGTTTTTACACACCAATACTCAAGGGAAGATGCATCCAGCAAAAGTAAGCCAATTGCCCAAAATTTCACTTGGAAAGAAGTAATTGGTGCTTCGTTTTTTGGATTATTGCCCCTTGTAGTTTTGTCGTTTTTTCAATGGCAATTATTGTTGACTTTAGTTCCAGTTTTTTTTGCCCGTTTCTTTCTTGCCCGTTATTTCCAAAAATGGATTGACGGTTATACAGGAGATTGCCTAGGAGCAACTCAGCAAGTATGTGAAGTTATTTTTTATCTTTCAATTATTGGAATATGGAAGTTTATTTAGTCCGTCATACCGAAACGGTTTGTGAAAAAGGAATTTGCTATGGTCAGAGTGATGTAGGGATTCGCGAGCCTTTTGATGCTATTTTTGAATCGATTCTAAGTCAATTGCCACAAGACGCTATTTTGTATTCTAGCCCCTTGCAGCGATGCGTTATTTTGGCCAAACATATTCAAAAAAATACCCAAATTACTTCCATTATTGAAGATTTAAGATTGATGGAAATGGATTTTGGGGATTGGGAACTAAAAAGTTGGGATGCCATCCCTCGCGAGGTTCTAGATCCTTGGATGGAAGATTTTGTCACCGTAAATGTACCTAATGGAGAATCTTTCGAGGATTTGGATTATAGGGTCCGAGAATTTTTGGATAATGATATTTCGAAAGGACATACTAAGCCGATTATCATTGTGGCGCATTCTGGAGTTATTAGAAGTATTTTGTGCAAAGTAAATAATCTTCCTCTGCAGGAAGCTTTTAAAACAGCATTGGATTATGGGGCTGTGATAAAAGTAGAATTGTAGAATTGACTCGATTTTTAATTTTAAATCACTGATAAACAATTTTTTATATTTGTATTGAAATTAAAATGGTTCATTAATTTTAGTTTTCCATATTTTTAACTTTATATTTGCACCCGAATTAAGGTTGTGTTTTACTTTTTACGAAAACACATTAAAAGGGAATTAGGTTCAAAACCTAAGCTGTTCCCGCAACTGTAAGCTATCAAGCTTGTTGTTATCTACAAAACCACTGTTTTTTTTAAAGAATGGGAAGGTGAACAACAAGACGCAAGCCAGGAGACCTGCCTTTTTTCTTAACAAATATCGAACTTTCGGGAAAAAAGGTTCAGAAATTATGACTTTAAGAAAACTAATATTTGCCTTTTTTGCTTTAATGTGCCAATTGATTTCGGCGCAGGATGATTCTATTACTAATTTGAAAGAGGTTATCGTTTCAGACCGTACTTTGTATTCAAGTAATAAATCACAATCCATTCAGATTCTCAATGATTCGGTCATCAATAAAAACCAATCTTCCCTTACCAATTTATTAAATTACAACAGTGTGCTGTTTTTCAAGGAGTATGGACGAGGAATGACTTCTACAGTTTCTTTTAGAGGGACTACAGCTGCACAAACTGCTGTGATTTGGAATGGAATAAATGTCAATTCGCTACTCAACGGCAGTGCCGATTTCAACACCTTTTCTTCACCTGATTTTAATACGATCAGTGTAAAAGCGGGTGGTGGAAGTGTCAGTTACGGAAGTGGTGCAATAGGAGGAAGTGTTCATTTAAATAATAATTTGGTTTTTACGAACAAATTCGAAAATGACTTGCGATTGGATTATGGAAGTTTCAACACGGTTGGGATCAATTATAAAATGATTTTTTCGAACAAAAAGTGGAGTACGCAAGTTGGTTTTTCTCGAAATAGTTCGGATAATGATTATGATTATATAGATCTTTATACTTGGAAAGGAGTACAGCGGAAAAATGAAAACGGACAATATGCAACAACCAATTTGTCTGCCAATGTGGGTTACAAAATCAAACCCAATGAGATTCTTACTTTTTATAGTCAATCTTCAAATACGGACAGAAATCTGTCTTTAGTTTCAGAATCTGATTCAAAAACAAAATACATCAATACATTTAGTCGGAATCTGTTGGAATATTCAGAAACTGAAGGACGTTTCAGTAGTAATTATAAAGTTGCCTATCTCACAGAGCAATACCAATATTTTGGAGATATTGAAAGTAATAATTTCAGCTTTGGCAAATCGGAATCGTTTATCGCAAAAATGGATTTTGGTTATCAATTAATTGAATCCATTAAGCTAAACGGAATTTTAGATTATAATCGTACCAAAGGTTTTGGGACGAGTTTTGGTGATAATACGAGACAGATTGGTGCCATTGCAATAAAAGCGGTGGAGAAGCATAATGAAAAATGGCAAAATGAATTAGGTTTCAGAAAAGAAGCGAGTTCGGATTATGACAGTCCGTTCTTATTCTCCTTGGGTTCTTCCTATGTTTTTAATTCCTTTTATAATTTGAAAGTCAATTTTTCCAGAAACTTCAGGATTCCAACTTTCAATGATTTGTATTGGGAAACAGGCGGTAATCCAGATTTGAAACCAGAGAGTTCTTATCAAGCTGAGATTGGGAATGTTTTTAAGTATAAAAATATCACTTTATCCGAGACTCTGTACTATAATAAAATTGATGATTTGATTCGTTGGGTTCCAGTAAATGGGGATATTTGGTCACCAGAAAATACAGACCGAGTAAATACCTACGGTTCCGAAACAATTTTGGGCTGGGCAAATTCCTATGGTAAAAATAATTTTGCTGTAAATGGAACATACGCTTACACTGTTTCAAAAAATGTAGACACAGATAAACAATTGTTTTTTGTGCCTTATCATAAAGCAACAGCTTCTATCGCATACTCATGTAGCAACTTTTCGGTTAATTGTCAGTATTTATACAATGGGTTTGTATATACTCGATCGGATAATGATCCCAATGAAGTTATAGAGGCCTATCATGTGGCGAATATTGGTGTTGATTATGATTTTAAGCTTCTAGATTCTTCAAAAATAGGCTTTCAAGTTTTGAATGTTTTTAATCAGAAATATGAAAGTGTGGAAGACAGGCCCATGCCAGGTCGCAATTTTAATATGTATATAACCCTTAAATTTTAAATAGTTATGAAGTTTAGTAAGTCCTTTTTTGTTGCTCTAGTGAGCATTTCTTTTTTGGTTTCATGTACGAATAATGATGATGAATCAGTAGTAGATTCAGGTGATTACAATGAAGGTGTTTTGGTCTTAAATGAAGGAGGTTCAGGACAAGGCTCAGTTTCTTATATAAGTAACGACTTGAGTATTTTTACTCAAAATGCCTACACAACAGTAAATGGATCTGATTTGTTGGGTAAGTTTGTTCAATCTATCTTTTTTGATGGAGACAAAGCTTATATAATAGCTGGTGGATCCAATAAAATTACAGTTGTAAATAGAAACACTTTTAAGATTATTGCTAAAATTGAAACTGGACTTGTGACTCCAAGATATGGTGTTGTAAAAGATGGTAAAGCCTATGTAACGAATGCTAATACCTATTCTTTTGATAATCCTGAAACTGGAAATACAGATGATTATGTGGCAGTTATTAATTTGACAACCAACGTGGTTGAATCTAAAATTGAATTAAACGCAACAGCAAACAGAATTGTATTAGAAAACGGAAAATTATACATTACTGAGCCTTATAATAATGATAAAGTATTAGTGATAAATCCAACTACAAAATCATTGGAAGCACCTATAAGTATTGGTACCGATGCGGATTCTATGGAATCAAAAGATGGGATTTTGTATGTTTTAAGAAGTCCTTATGGTGTGGCAAGTGAAATTGTAAAAGTAAAATTAACGGATAATACTTTGAGTAAAATTAATTTTCCAAGTGATTTGCAAGATGCTAAAAATCTAGATATTGAACAGAATAAAATTTATTATACCTCTGGGACTTCAGTTTACGGAATGAACCTTACAGCAACTGAAGCTTCAAACACAGCTATTTTAAGTTATACATCTTCATCTGCTTATGGTAAAATGTATGGATTTGCGGTAAGAAACAATCATATTTTTATTGCAGATGGTGGAGATTTTTCAGCCAATAGTAAAGCCTATGTTTATTCACTTACTGGAACATTGGAAAAAGAATTTACAGTAGGTGTTGGTCCAAACGGATTTTATTTTAATGATTAAGTAGGTTAATTGTTTTTGAGAAAAAAAGGCTTTCAGTGATGAAAGCCTTTTTTGATTGAGTTTATATGATTAGAAATGATAATGAATTTCTCATTTCTAGTAATGTTTATCTATTCCAAAGATCTTAACAGTCCAGCTGGAACTTTGTCAACATACATTTGATTTTGACCACTGATTGATTTAGCATCTTCAAAATACGGGAATACTTTTCCAGTAGTTTTTTTAACCATTTTGGCCGTTCCAGTAATTTTTCCAATGGCAGTACTTAACAAAGGTTCTGAAGAAGTACCCAAAACACCTAAATTGATTATGCTTTCTTTTAATGAATAGGTTGGTGTTAAGCCATCAAGATAATCGCCAAAATTTGCAGAATTTACAATTTTTAAAACTAAAGGTTGCATGGCATAATGATGATTTGGGTTTCTATTTTCTTTCCCAAAAGTAGGGGAATCATAAATGGTGATAGATCCTACATTTTTCCCTGTAGTATAATCTCCAATTTGCACCACATCAATGTAAGGTTTTAAGCCGTTGATAACCAGTTCGCTTGCGGAAGCAGTGCTTTTTGTTGTTAAGATGTAAATTTTGGTAAGGTTTAAACTGTTTATAGGTGTGCCTTCAATAGTGTTTGTAAATAAATTATTCAATGCGTTTGGGTCTTCAGATTCGAAATAAGCATTGATTTTGTCATTCCATCTTTGTTTAGAAAATACTTTGTCGGTAAATTGACCAGTTATCATACTGGCCAAACGGGTCGCTGTTAGCACAGACCCGCCACCGTTGTATCTTAAATCCAAAACTAAATCGGTAATGCCTTGTGATTTTAATGAACCAAAAGCGTCATTCAATTGTGTGTCATAGTTTGGATAAAATCCATTGTACATAAGATATCCTATTTTATGGCCTCCAGTTTCAATTACATTATTTATTAAAATTGGATTTTCGGAAAGTTCTGTTTTTGTTAAGGTTACTGATTTTCCGTTAGGGGTAATTTGTCCATTATTATAATCAGCTAAATTTAGTGTATAGTTTTCTGCATTTAATAATAAGGTTTGGTAATTACTTACTGTAAGTTGAGTTCCATTTACGCCATAAAAAATTGCGCCACGTTGAATATCTTTAGTTGAGGCATCAGAATTGGGTATGATGTAGCGTACCCAGCCAAAAATATCATCAGAATCTGAGGCTTTACGGTAAAGACCAAAATCCACACCGTCATTTTTTGTTGTTCCCTGTAGCATTCCTTCCAATTCACGGTAATCACTTACGATCCAACTGAATCGGTCAACTGCTTCTCCTTTTTTAGGAAATAGACTTACGGGTTTGTACAGTAAACTTTCGAATAATGTTTCTGGTTTTGAATATCCTTTCAAAAAAACATTTAAATCGTCTTGATTGGCAAATCGATCGTCGGCAAGATTAGGAACATCTGCTTGCCATAAATAATATAAATTGAGGCCTTTCCATATAAAATCATTGACAGCCAAGTCCTGTGGAGCTGGAACATCATCCTGATCTTCGCAACTCTGAAAAGTTAAAAGGGCTATGAATAATAAAAGTGTAATTTTAAATGATGCCTTCATTTTATGAATTTATTTGTAGGTATAGAACGCAAAAATACTAACTTTAGTTTAATTTAAATTTTTTTTTTGTAACAAATATAATTGTGAATCGTCTTGATTATATAACCGAAATTAATATAGCCACTTTATGAACCAAAATGAATTTGTGCTTTTAATCAATCCATTCAAAGATAAACTCTTTCGATTGGCCAAGCGATTGCTTGTAAGCACAGAGGAAGCAGAAGATGCGACACAAGAAATTTTGGTAAAACTATGGAGTAAAAATGGGAATTTAGATTCGTATAATAGTATAGAGGCAATGGCAATGACAATGACCAAAAATTATTGTTTGGATCAGTTAAAATCGAAAAGGGCGGGTAATCTTAAAATTGTACACAATAATTATACAGATAGAGAGCCAAGCTTAGATAAAAAAGTAGAAGACAACGACAGTCTAAATTGGGTTGAAAAAATTATAGACCAATTGCCAGAACAACAACGATTGATTATTCAGTTACGGGATATAGAACAATGCGAATTTTCGGAAATCGCAAAAATTACAGAGATGAATGAAACTGCTGTAAGAGTGGCACTTTCAAGGGCAAGGAAAACAATTAGAGAATACATGTTAAAAACACACAGTTATGGAGTTCAATAAAATGGAAGCGCTTTTAGAAAAATACTTTGAAGGAGAGACCAGTATTGCAGAAGAAAATGAATTGAAAGATTATTTTTCTTCTTCAAATGTAGCACCACATTTAGAACAATACCGACCACTATTTGGATATTTTGCTGAAGCAAAAGAACAAGAGTTTACAAATGATGTGGCTCTAGTTTCTGAAAAAAGAAAAGTAGCATGGTTGTCGATAGCAGCATCGATTGTAGTTTTGATGGGAGTAGGAACATACACTTATTTCAATACAAATACAATGAAAGAGAGTAAAGAATTGGGAACGTATGATGATCCCGAGGAAGCTTTTGAGGCGACACAAAAAGCCTTGGCTATGTTATCCGATAATGTGAATGTTGGTGTTGGAGGAGTACAATATCTTCAGGTATATGAAGTGACGAAAGACAAAGTATTTGTTGAATAAAAGTGACAAATTTTAGAATAAACCAGATTATGTTTTGCGTGAGTGATGGCAGTTGAGCTCTTTTTTTTTATCAATTGCCACGGGTTTAAACCCGTGGTAATTGATAAAAAAAGCGGGAACGTACAGCACGACCCGAAGTTTTTACGGAGGGACACGCCCAAAAGATTTTAGAAAGTAGGTTGAAGAAAATAAAAATAAAGCGAGAGTGATTCTAGAGCATTCAAGCCCAATAGTTGAATTGAATTTTAAAAATAATCATTAAATCAAAATAAAATGAAGAAGTTAATAATCACATTAGTAATAGTATTAGTATCAAGTCCGTTTTTTGCTCAAGGGGCATTCGATAAATTTGACGGTCAAGACGATGTAACATCGATTGTTGTCAATAAAAAGATGTTTGAGTTGATGAGTAAAGTAAAAGTGGATACCTCCGATAAAGAGGCGCAGCAATATATGAACCTGATAAAGAAATTGGATAATTTGAAAGTGTTTACCACTCAGAGTACGAGAGTTGAAGGCGAAATGAAAACTGCTGCAGACAAATATATTAAAACGGCAGGTTTGGAAGAATTAATGCGCGTGAATGACAAAGGAAGAAACATTAAAATCATGGTTAAATCTGGCGCCAAAGACAGCCAGATTAAAGAGTTGTTGATGTTTGTTGAAGGAGGAAAAGATGAAGATACTGTTTTGATGTCATTGACAGGAGATTTTGATTTGAATGAGATTTCGGTTTTGACTGACAAAATGAAAATTCCAGGAGGTGATGATTTGAAAAAAGCAACTAAAGGTAAAAAGTAAAATGAAAGTCATATTATTTATAATCACGTTGCTTGTCAGTTTGGTTTTTGGAAGCTGTAACTCAGAGCCTACTTTGCAAAAATACTTTGTTGAAAATACAGAGAACAAAGATTTTATCGCCTTGGATATTTCATCAAACATTTTGAATGTTGATAAAACCAAATTGACTGTGGCACAAAGTGAAGCGTTGCATTCTTTTGATAAAATGAATGTTTTGGCTTTCAAATTGAACGATAAAAATAAAGCACAGTTTGAAGCAGAACGTGCCAAGGTTAATTTGATTCTGAAAAACCCCAACTATCAACAGCTGATGAAGTTTGGTTCAGGCAAAGAAGGGGCTTCGGTAAGTTATGTTGGGACAGATGACCATATTAACGAATTTGTGTTTTTTGCCAATAAAAATGATGCTGGATTTGCTGTCATTAGAGTTTTGGGAAAAGACATGAATCCGACGAATATTATGAATATGATTTCGGTTTTGAAAGAATCTAAAATTGATTTGGAGCAATTAAAACCATTGCAGGAATTAATAAAGAAATAAGGTTGATTTTAATTTTGAAAAAAGCGTTTCGATAGATTTCGGGACGCTTTTTTTATGCTCTTTTATGATTAGAATTTGAAAACTCAATCCAATCATTTGGCGTGTTTAAGTTTTTTAGAATACAGGAATCGGTTACGGTTATTGTTGTTATTTTGGAAGGAATTATTTTTTTGATTTCTAAATCCAGTCGGCTGTTTTGATCGGTTGGGTTTAGTAAAAGAAGAGGGTTCCAAAATTCAGAATGCAACTTTATGGGATGACCGTTCTTACCATCAAAATTTGGAAGTACAATTTGGTTTTGTTCCTCGATGATATTTTGTAATTCGGTTGGGTTTAATATTGGAATGTCAATGGGATTAATCAATACCGATTTGTCTTTTGGAATTTGCCTTAAAACGGTTTGAAGCGTAGAGAAAGAGCCAAGTTCTGGATTTTGGTTTATGACAACTCTCACATTTAAATTTTTGTAAAGCACGAAATGCGATTGTGCTTCGATAAGCCATGAAATTTTATTTAAATATTCTTCGTAACGATAACCCAATCCGATATAAACTTCGGTTACTGTTGACGCTGATATACGGTTTATTTGTTCTAAAATCCAATAGGTATTTTGGTATTCAAGTAAGCCTTTTGCAACGCCCATCCTTTCGGATTTTCCGCCGGCCAATAACACGAATGCGGTATTATTTTCCATAATAGACTTTCAGTAATTCGGAGGCGACGCTTATGGCAATTTCTTTAGGGGAATTACCACCCAAATCCAATCCAATTGGGCAATGAACGGGCTTGATTCCAGGTTTAAAATTCAATTCGTTTATCAATAAGTTATTGAATTTGTTTTTCTTGGTTTTGCTGCCAATCAATCCAATGTATTTAGTTTGTTCGTGTAATGCCAAAGCGGTAATCTCAAAATCCAATTTGTGGTCGTGAGTCAAAATTACTACGTAACAATTAGGTCCCCAATTTATTGTTTGTTTATAAAGGTCGAAAGGAGCTGCACTATAAGTAACTGTTTGGTCAATTTCGATAGTTTCTCTCCAATTTTCTCGAGTGTCAAGAAGAGTAACTGAAAAAGGGGTGTCTTTTAAAACCTCGCAGATGGCAACGCCTATATGTCCAGCTCCAAAAAGATATAATTCTGGGTATTGATTCATGGGTTCAATAATTAATTCTACTTTTCCTCCACAGCATTGTTCAAATTCGGGTCCTAAAGTATAAGTGCTTTCTAAAATTTTATTTTCTTGGATGGCACGAACGGCTTCATCGATTACCTGAAATTCTAATTTTCCACCACCTATGGTTCCGTATATTTCTTTTTGTGGAGTCACAATCATTTTTGATGCTACTCTACATGGAGCCGAACCAAGAATTTTAGTAATGGTAACGAGTGCAACAGGTTTCTTTTTACTTTTAAATTCTTGTAATAGTTCAATCCAGTTAGTCATTAATAGTATAGTATTCGTTGGGTATTTTAATTTGTCAATCAGTTATACAAGGTCGTAATCGCTTAAAGGCAAGTTGTAATACCGTTTTCCTGTTAGTTTAAAGATTGCATTAATTATGGCTGGGGCAATCACTGGAACTCCAGGTTCTCCAACTCCTGTAGGTCTTTCTGAGCTTTCCACAATTTCTACGTGAACATTCGGAATTTCATTCATACGAATCATTCGGTAGTCGCTGTAGCTGTTTTGTTCAATTGCTCCATCCTTAGCCGTAATTTTTCCGTAATAGGCTATTGACATTCCGAAAACAGCGGCACCTTCCAGTTGGGATTTTATGGTGTCTCTATTAACTGCCGTTCCGCAATCAATAACAGTATGAACATTATGTACTTTTACTTTGTCATCAACCATAGAAACTTCAACCACGGAAGCCACATAAGAATAAAAACTATAGTGTACTGCTATCCCATGTGCATGTCCTTTGGGTAATGGTTTTCCCCAATTGGCATTTTTGGCAACCATTTTTAAAACATTTTTGAGGCGAGCTGTATTGTATTTTATTGGATCTTTGGTATCTTCTATACGGTCGTCACCAATTAATTTTAGTCTAAATTCTAATGGATCCTGTTTGGCAGCATGCGCCAATTCATCGGCAAAAACATTGATGGAAAATCCATGTAGAATATTAATCACCGAACGCATCCAACCAATTCGAACCATTGCAGGAGCTTGCCCAGATTCAACTTTGAAATTTTTTATGTCAAAAGGAACATCGGCTGCACTAGAAGCTTCCCATCCGGCAGGATAATCGGTGCCTGGTTTAAAGGTGGACATGATCGAGGGAAATGCAGAACGGTGTAACCAACCTGTAACATTGCCTTGCGGATCCAGCGAAGCTTTCATGTATTGTGAGCTTACGGTGTGGTAATAACCATGTTTTATGTCGTCTTCCCGTGACCAAACAACTTGTACTGGCGAATTGATTGCTTTTGAAACTATAGCGGCTTCTACAATATAGTCGGGTTTTGATTTTCGTCCAAAACCACCGCCAAGGAAAGTAACGTTTATGGTAACTTTATCTATAGCTGTTCCCAAATAATTAGAAACTTCTTCTCTGGCAGATTGTGGAGATTGGGTAGGTGCCCAAACTTCGCAGGTATCTCCTTGAACCCAAGCTACGGCGTTTGGGACTTCCATTGGAGCATGTGCTAGATGAGGTAATTGAAATGTACTTTCAACAACTTTTGCGGCTTCGCCAAAAGCCTTGTCAACATCGCCAATTTCTTTTTCGACTTTACCTGCTTTGTGTACTCTTTCGGTTAATTCGATCATGTATTTTTCAGAATCATAACCTTCATTTTTGCCATAATTCCATTGTATTTCAAGCGCTTCTCTTCCTTTAAAGGCAGCCCATGTATTCGAAGCAATCACGGCAACACCTCCAAGTGGACCAAAAGGCTTTTCGATTTTTGGAATTTCGATTACATCTATTACACCACGAATTTTCATAGCCGCAGTTTTGTCAAAAGATTTGACAGTTCCAAAAGTAACAGGGCATCTTGCTATAGCAACAACCTTCATATTTGGCAAGCGTTTGTCAATGCCGTAAATGGCATTTCCGTTTGCAAAATCTTTAACGTCGATACTTTTTAGGGTTTTTCCAATGTATTTGAAATCTTTTGGGTTTTTATAACTAATGGTTGTTGGGACAGGCAATGTTGTTACTATATCAACTAATTCTCCATAACCTAATTTTTTCCCGCTGGAATGAACGATAAAATGGTTCTGGGCTGTACATTCACTTTCGGGAACTTGCCATTTTTTTGCGGCAGCGGTAATAAGCATCATTCGAGCCATAGCACCCATTGTTCGCATAGTGTCATAAAAGTCAGCTACACTTCTGGAGCCATCGGTATTTTGGTCACCATATTTGGCATCACCTGTGGCTTGCTTAACTGAGATTCTATTCCAATCGGCTTCCATTTCATCAGCAACGACAGAGGTCAAAGAAGTTCTTACCCCATTACCCATTTCGGAGCGAGCGGCAATTATAATAAGGCTTCCATCCGAACTTAATTGTACAAAAAGATTAGGATTGAATTCGGTTAGGCTTCCAGATTCGGTATCTTGAGAGAATAAAGTGTAATTGCATGCTAAGATTAATCCTCCAGACGCCAATCCCATATTCTTGATAAAAGCCCTGCGGCTTATGTTTTGAATTTCACTCATGATTAGCGTTGTTTTTTAAGTTCTACGGTATGTTTAATAGCATTTTTGATACGCTGGTAAGTTCCACAGCGGCAAATATTACCACTCATGGCATCGTCTATATCAGTATCTGAAGGGTTTTTATTAGAATTGAGTAGGGAAGTGGCCGTTATTAATTGACCAGGTTGACAATAACCACATTGCGGCACATTGAATTCTTCCCATGATTTTTGCAATAATTGTAAATTTTCTGCGGTACCCTCAATAGTTGTAATGTTTTTGCCTACAACCATTGAAACAGGTGTCAAGCATGAATAAGTAGCTACATTGTCAACTAATACTTTACAAGCACCACAAGCGCCAATACCACATCCAAATTTGGTTCCAGTTAGACCGATGGTGTCTCTAATAGCCCAAAGCAAAGGCATTTCTGGATCAACATCGATAGTGTATTTCTTCTTATTTATGAGTAGTGTTGTCATTTGGATTTCAATTTTGCAATTAGGAAGTTGAAAGTTATAACTTTTTTTAAAATTTGTGTTTAATTTTTTATAAAAGAAAGATTGAAGATTAATCTATTTTTTTAAACTAAATAATAAACAAAAACAGCAACTGTTTATTTTGATACAGTTGCTGTTTTTGTTTAAAACTATTAGGATTATAAATGCACTATTTTTTGATTGATTTATAGCGCTCTATGCTTTTGGGTGAGATTTTTGATAGGTCATATTTACCAAATAGTTTGTCAAAATACAATTTTGATTTTCGGGGATTATTATTTTCATAATAGTAATTACCTAGAAATTCATAAATTTCAATAGATTCATAGCCTTGATTTGCAATTCGTTCGTAGGTTTTTTGAACATCAACGAGTATGTATTTTTTATTGTTTATAGAATCGTATTGAACGGTTTGTGAATACGCATTTATAATAGCTGAAAATATAAACGCGAAGCTAAAAAATAAAGCTAGATTATTTTTTAATGGTTTTACGGTAGTTTTTTTCATAGGCTAAATAGTTTTGGTAGAAATGGAGTGCTAAATTATTTTAATTGAGTTAATTAACGCTTTTGTATACCGAATATTCTACTTTTAGAAAAAAAGTTATTAAAGATAAATAATAATACTCGTAGTGTGAGTGAAATATGTTAAAAAATGATTGTTAAATCGAATATTTACTAAATATATAATACAAATCTTATCCTTTTTATTTGAATTACGAGTTTTTTTTACTTAATTCGGATCAAGAACAAAACCTGGGGAGGAAATGTCAAAATAAAATAAGAGCTTTGTAATCTAAGAATTAGAGATGACTCCTATAGACCTTTTAAAATTTATGCTACCTGATTTTTTAGTAGATCACTTTGAAGTGATTTCCGCTACTAACACAGA
>NZ_JBFUBE010000013.1:0-115834 GCF_056405915.1 Flavobacterium sp. P1_E4 | reverse complement strand
GGCATCAGCGTCAGCTTTAACTTTATTATCAGCAGCAAGTTTTGCGGCAGCAGCATCGGCATCAGCTTTCGCTTTATTATCAGCAGCCAATTTTGCAGCGGCGGCATCAGCATCAGCTTTGGCTTTATTATCAGCGGCAAGTTTCGCGGCAGTGGCATCAGCATCTGCTTTAGCTTTAGCATCTGCAGCAAGTTTCACAGCAGCGGCATCAGCRTCAGCTTTRRCTTTATTATCAGCRGCAAGTTTTGCGGCAGCAGCATCGGCATCAGCTTTCGCTTTATTATCWGCWGCCAATTTTGCAGCGGCGGCATCAGCATCAGCTTTCACTTTATTATCAGCAGCCAGTTTTGCAGCGGTAGCATCAGCATCAGCTTTCGCTTTGGCGTCAGCAGCAAGTTTCGCAGCCGCAGCATCAGCATCAGCTTTCACTTTGGTATCAGCAGCAAGTTTCGCAGAAGATGCAGCAGCATCGGCTTTAGCTTTGTTATCAGCTGCCAATTTAGCAGCAGCGGCATCAGCGTCAGCTTTAACTTTGGCATCGGCAGCCAATTTAGCAGCAGCAGCATCTGCTTTAGCTTTTTGGTCAGCAGCCAACTTAGCAGCGACTGCATCGGCATCAGCTTTTACTTTTGCATCTGCAGCTAATTTCTCTGCATTTGCTTTGGCTTTATTATCAGCAGCCAATTTAACAGCGGCTGCATCGGCATCCGCTTTAGCTTTAGCATCAGCAGCTAGTTTTGCTTTTGCGGCCTCTTTAGCTTTTGCATCAGCGACTAATTTTGCAGACGCATCAGCATCTGCTTTTGTTTTTGCATCTGCTCCCAGTTTAGTGCTAGAAACAGGCTCTTGTTTTTTATTTGTTAATGCTAATGTGGCAGCATCTGCTTTGGCTTTAGCATCTGCAGCTAATTTAGCTTTTCTTGCCTCTTCAATAGCGTTTGCTTTCGCTTTCTGATCAGCAACTAATTTGGCTCTATTTTCAGCTATTTTTTGTTGCTGAGCTACTTTAGTATCAGCAACTGTTTTAGCATCAGCTTTTGGTTTAGCAACTGATGTTTTTTGTATTGGAGCTCGTTCAATCAAAGCCCCTTCTTCCTCATCATCACCATAATCAAAATTATTGTTTTTGAATTTATAGGCTAATACAATTATATGAGAAGCACCTAAATCTGAGATATCACCTAATCCCATTCCATAAGAATATTCAAGAGCGATTTTCGGCGTAATATTAAGACCAAAACCAGCAGTCATTCCCAAAACAGAATGATACCCCCCTTGCACCCATATTCCTTTGGGAATTGTAAACATAGCGGAACCAGAAAAAACAGTTTCCTCTTTATTCACTTCAGTTTTAATCAAACCGGAAAATTTACTTTTGTCAAAAAACCCATAAGAATCAATAAAACCCGTATACATCACATGTCCTTCGATTCCTTTATTAGGATCATCTTTTAAAATCCCAGAGTTAAAACTATAGCTAACTAAATTATTAAAGGCCAAACCGAAATCAAAAAAAGTGGTTCCATAATTGATACCAGGGTTGATAGTCATTACTGTATTTGACGGTATATTATCTAATGATGGATCTGGGTAATTAGAGACAACTTTCCCACTATTCAATCCACTTTTATAAGCGCTCAAATTCATTCCAAAAGTCAAATTACTATCTTCCTGCAATAGAATATTATGAGCAAAATTGGCAACCAAACCAGTAGTTGAAAGTACTCCTTGAGTTTGTTGAAAAATACCTAAGGCCACACCTTCATTCTCTCTAAAACGTCCTGAATAGCTTAACAAATATGTTTTAGGAGCATTATCAAAACCTGTCCATTGAGTTTTATTGAATAAAGTAATATAGGCACTTTGCTGTCTAACAAAACTAAATGTAGGGTTAATTACAAACGAATTAAATTTCAAAGAGTTTCCTGGAGGGATAACATAAGATACAACACCATCTTCTTGTTGGGCATAGAAGACATGTATCGAACAGCAAAAAAAGAAAACGCTTAGTAAAATTTTTTTCATATTATTTCAGAAGAGTTATCGAACCCTTTTTGGCAGACTCGCCAGTTGGAGTAATTATATAATAATAAACGGGATTGAAATTTTTAAATTCTATGGCAGTTTGTGGCCAACCACTATAATTGTCATAATTATCTGTTTGATAAACAATTTCACCAGAAGAGCTTAAAATCACAATATGGGTATTTGTTCCAGCTAAATATTTATCAGGAATAATCCAAGTATCATTAGTACCATCATTGTTTGGAGTGACAATATTAGGGATTTTAGGAACATTTAAATTCACTTTAAAAGAAACTTCAAAAGGAAATTCATCCGCAATAATACATCCTGTATTTTGCGTGACAACCCCTTTGTACTTTCCTTGAGCAGTAATGTCAATGAAATTTTTATCAGCACCCGGTATGGCTACATCATCGAAAAACCATTGATAAGAAGGACTAGCAGCATCAGATGTTATAGTTGCGTTCAGTGTTTCACCCTCATTTATATTATTGACTTTGTCAACATCAACACCTGAAATGGAACTGTTGGTTTTTAATACCTTTAAGTCTATCGTTCCCAATCCTTTACAACCACCAAAATCGACATCACAAGTATAGACACCAGATTGATCGGTTTCATAAGTCTGTGATATCGCTCCGTCAATGACATTATTATCTTTTCTCCAAACATAAGAATTACCACCAGTAGCCGTTAATGTAGTTTTACCCAAACTAAAGCAAAAAGGATTTCCTGAACTTGAAGTAATTACCGTCCCAGAACCTGAAGCACCTGATACTTTAACAACTTGTGAATGTGTATTTAAATCGGTACAAGGACCATAATCAACTTCCACATAATAATCCCCTCCCTGATTAACTGACAATGTACTATTGGATTCATTAGGTATAACATTCCCATCCTTATACCATTTATACTTCAATTGAGGATATTGCAATGGAGAAGTATTAGGAACAGACGGCGTAGAATTGTCTATAGCAAGTATACCACTTCCTCCAGCACAAAAACTAAGTGTTTCACTCTTATTATTAATAGAAAAATTTCCAGAAAAAGACAAAAAATGAATAGGGAAAGAAGTTAGTAAATCACTTGATTTAAAGTCAACACTTGTGACCCCTGATATGCTTTGTACTCTTAATTTATAAGTGTCCGAACCAATTAAATCAGCAGGCACTTCAAAAGTAAGTGTTTTGTCCGTTGGAGTATCAGCAGGAGTAGTTGAGCTGTTAAGTATTATATTGGGTTTACTAACAGTCGTAAAGTCATCATTGGAGAGTAAAACTATAAAAGTCTCAGTTGCAGAAAAACCACTTATTTTAAAAGGAACCTCATATCTATTATAACCACTTGGATAATCAACATTTGGTATGTTGGCACAAATTCTAGGATACCCAAGTTTTTGAGGTAAAATTGATGTTTGAGCAAACAAAGTTATAGTTGAAGGCAGAACCAACAACATCCAAAAAAACATAAATAAACCGGAAGAAAAAAAAGAAGTAGTTTTGCTTTTCATATGTGATATTTATTGCTATTCATAGAGACACATGCAATTCGCAAATTATCATTGGACTCTCAACCAATTGCTAGGTTAAGCTCATTCTTAGAAAACTGGAATACAAATAAAACAATTTAAAAACTATTTTAAATTAATAAAATGAAAGCTAAACCTCATTAATTATTAGGTCCAACTTTCATTTTATTAATTTAATAACAATTATAAATTTTTATTTAGTAGCTGCTGTAAATTTTGAAAGTGCCAACCTAAAGTCTGGTCTTCTAGGATTTGCAAAATCATTAAAGGTTTCTAAGTTTGTTGTTTTAGAATACAAAATAAAGAAAGCGTTATTTCCGTAATAACTTTCTAAATCTTCATTTTCAGTAGAGCCTTCACTAAAGATATTACCATTACAGAAATTCAAGTACATGTCTTCTATTCTAATTTTCTTAAGATTTTTGTCGTTGATTTCAATTTTACTGTCAAATACAACTGCTGGACTAAATCCAGAAATCACACTTTTTCTTAAAACTAAAGAACAATTTTCAGCCACATAGACACCTTCTTTTACTAAACCTGCTTTGATATCTTGATCTATATTATCACTATCATTTGCAAGTGTTAAATTAGTAGCAGTAACTAAAGTTTGTTTTTTTGTAAAGTCTACCTCTTCTTTCTTAGCATATGAAGAAACATCTAAACAACGAGATCCAGCACTACTTGTCAAATAAGAAGATCTAACCGCTAATGAATTATCAATTTTAGCTTGTGCACCTAAAGTAAATTTAAAATCTATTCCGTTAGATTTATAAGAAACCATTTTAGTCATTACGGGCTCACCACCAAGAACTTCAAAAGAGTCTCCAGCAGCATAACTTACCATAATGTTTTCTAAGATTGTTTTATTACCAATTCCTCCTAGTAAAAGAGCATTAAAACTCTCCGAGGAACCTCTTACTTTTTTTCCAGCGTATTCAATTCTTACAAACTTCATAACACCAGAAGAACTTGCAGGATTTACTCCTCCATAAGTAGTCAAACTAGGGTCTAAATCAAAATTAACCGAAGAATAATTTCCAAACTTATTAATTGGAGCATCGCCTAGAATAACTATGCCTCCCCAATCACCAGCTTTCTTTAAAGATTTATTGGAAGTAAAAACAATAGGATCTGTCTCTAAACCTTCAGCAAGAATTTGTGCACCTTTAGTAATAATCAAAGTTCCTTTTGATTCAGCGTCACCGATAATTACAGTACCTGGTTCAATTGTAAGAACTGCATTATTAGTCACGTATACATTACCTTGAATAATGTAAACATCCTTTTTTACAAGTTTAGTATTCTCAGTAATATTACCAGCCAAAATCTGTGTAGCTTCGCCATAATCAGCTTTGCCCGGTTTAAATTCAGTCCAGTTATTCAACCAATTGCTTGATCCAATTATACCTTTTTCTTGTTGTGCATTTACGCTGCAAACAGTCGCAAGGAAAACCCATATAATAAATATATTTTTCATAGGTTTGGGGGGTATTAAATTATTATTTGTAATCTCCGTAGGTCAAGAGTTTATTATCTCATTAAAGAGTAAAAGATCAAACTTAGCTTAAGATTGTGACATCTTATCTAAAAAACATTTTTCTATTGTTGCTCAACTTCATGCAATGACTTCAAAGTTTGCTCATAGAACAAAACCATAGTCACTAATTGATTTTTATCAGCATAAGGAAGCATTTTTCTCAAGAAATTCACAGTGATTTCTATGTAAGTTTGTGTTGCTTCAGTTTCTAAATCCAATGCTTTTCTATTATCTGCATCGTCTGGAATACCTAAGTCTGTCATAGTTACCCCTGGCTTTGTAGCCAATGCAATATGAGGTAATGTTTTGACAATTACTTTCATGCGCTCAATGTACAATTCCACTAATTCCCCTTTAGACATAGCTCTAAGTGTCTTATCATCATAATAAGTACGTAGTGAAGCAGAGGTGCTAATTATACTTTTTGGCATATTTGGTTTTGCCTGTGCGAAGCCTTTAGAAGTTAATGCTAACATAACGATACTGAAAAATATAATTTTCCCTTTCATAACTTGGATTTATTAATTAATAAAACAAAAATATACAATTAAATTGAATTTGCAAGTCCTATAGAAAAAATTAAAGATCTTTTTAATTCCAAATTGAGCGAAAAAACTGTTTTACACCGAGTAAACATTACCTTTTATCGAGATAAATTGCATTTAAAAAAAATAATAGGTAATTGAAATTTAATATTTTAAATAAGTTTTTACTTATTTATTTATGTAGTAATAAACTTCATAAATATAAATAAGGAAAAACAATACAGAAGTTATTAACAGTTGATGGTTGAAAAGTGAACAAATAACACTCCTGTTATTCTTTTGAAATTTACCTTCAAAACTCAGCAAAAAACAAACTTTGTAATAGAAAATTTTTGAAACTATCATTTTCTCCTATCTTTGCTTCATGGAATTTTCAAAAATTTTAGGGCAAGAGTACATTAAAAATCACTTAATTCAAAGTGCTAATTTAGGCAGAATACCGCATGCTCAATTATTCATTGGTCCTGAAGGCAGTGGAACTTTAGCCATGGCTATAGCCTACACTCATCATATTTTATGTAATAGTAATGAGACTCTTAACGAATCCTGTAGTCTTAAATTTCAAAAATTATCTCATCCCGATTTACATTTCATATACCCAACTGTTACTACCGAGGAAGTAAAAGTAAAACCAAAAAGCATTGATTTTATTGTAGACTGGAGACAATTTGTTTTAGAAAATCCTTATGGCGGATTATTTGACTGGTATGCCAAATTGGGAGTTCAGAACAAACAGGGAGAAATTCGTGTGGATGATGCGCAAGAAATTCTAAAATCTCTTTCCTTAAAATCATATGAAGGTGGATACAAAATAATGATTATTTGGATGGCGGATAAAATGAACATTGCCGCTTCCAATAAACTCCTAAAATTACTCGAAGAACCACCTGAAAAAACAGTTTTCATTCTCATCTCAGAAAACGAAGAAGATATCATTCAAACAATTCGTTCACGTTGTCAAATCACTCATTTTAGCGGTTTGAGCGAACAAGTTATTGCTGACGGACTTATAGAAAGAGAGCAAATTGAACTTAAAGAAGCTTTAAAAATAGCTCATCAATCCCAGGGAAATTATAACAAAGCCTTGCACCTATTATATGATGATAATGAAGCACTACCTTTCGAACAATGGTTTGTTACTTGGGTACGGGCAGCTTTTAAAGCCAAAGGAAATGCTGCAGCCATACAAGACTTAATTGAATGGAGTGAACAGATTGCTACTTTGGGAAGAGAGACACAAAAGAAATTTCTCCAATTTTGTATTGAAATGTTCCGCCAGGCTTTGTTGCTTAATTATGAAACAAAAACACTTGTTTACATTGAACCGAAAGTCGAAAAATTCAAACTTGAAAACTTTGCTCCTTTTGTAAACGGGAATAACATTACTGAAATATTTAAAGAACTATCAGATGCGATGTATCATATAGAACGCAATGGTAATGCCAAAATAATTTTAACAGATTTATCCATAAAACTTACTCGTTTAATTCATAAAAAATAAAACCCCATGAATAACATTGCCTCTATTTTAATCTTAGTTTTTTTAGCTATCACTTTTTTACAGTCTTCACAGGATAAACTATTCCATTGGAAAGACAATATCGATTGGCTTAAAGAACATTTTGCAGAAACTCCTTTACGTAATCAGGTGCCATTGGCTTTGGTAAATGTTTTAATTTTAGAGTTAATTTCAGGCATTTTATGCGTGGTTGGTGCTATAGAAATAGCTTTAAATAGCGGTAGAATCTACGGTTTATATGGAGCCATTTTTTCTTGCATCACGCTTATCATGTTACTTTTTGGACAACGTTTGGCCAAAGATTATGACGGAGCCAGAACTATTGTATTGTATTTTATTCCTTCAGTGATGGCTGTATATTGGCTAAACTAAAGATTCAAATTAAATTAAAATTAATAATTCTCATATAAAAGTATGACACCAAAACATCCTTCAGAATCCTTGACGATATTAACCGATTTGGTTTTACCAAGCGAAACCAATCCTTTGAATAACTTATTTGGAGGAGAATTATTGGCAAGAATGGATCGCGCAGCAAGTATTGCGGCCGGAAGACATTCACGCCGTATTGGTGTGACTGCATCTGTAAATCATGTGGCTTTTAACAAATCTATTCCATTGGGCAGCGTAGTAATTATTGAGGCCAAAGTATCGAGAGCTTTTAAAAGTTCGATGGAAATTTATCTGGACGTTTGGGTAGAAGACCGTCAGTCCGGAAACAGAACCAAGGCTAACGAAGCAATTTACACATTTGTGGCAGTAGATGATACAGGAAGACCTGTAGAAGTTCCGCTGATTGAACCTCAAACAGAATTGGAAATACAACGTTATGATGCTGCGTTGAGAAGAAAGCAATTAAGCTTAGTGTTGGCTGGTAAAATGAATCCTCATGAAGCCACCGAATTAAAAGCTTTATTCACATAAAAGACAAAAACACCTTATAACCCTTTAAGATGTGGGTTACAGCGTGAAGGATGGAAGCAAGTTACCGAAGTAAAGGCGGACAGCCTGACAGCATAAAGGAAAGGGGCCGACTCAACAGTTTTAGATGAGTTGGCCCCTTTTTTTATGGTGGCACGCCCAAGTGATTTTTATCCCTTAATTTGTTTCAGCGAGGTTTTAATTCCTTTGATTAAAGAAGAACTGAAACCATGTAATTCCATTTCGTTTAATCCAGCAATTGTACAACCTTGTGGTGTAGTTACACGGTCGATCAATTGTTCTGGATGCCCTTTTTCCTCAAGTAACATTTCGGCGGCACCTTTTACTGTTTGAGCTGAAATAGCTAAAGCTGTTTGCCAATCAAAACCTATTTCAATTCCTGCTTGCATCGATGCACGGATGTAACGCAAGGCAAAAGCAGTTCCACTCGCCGCAAGAACAGTTGCAGCATCCATTAATTTTTCATCAATGATAGGAGCTGTTCCTAATGCTTGAAATAGCGCAACTGTCGCTTGAGCTTTTTCTTTGTTTTTTTCGTGAAAGGCGATACAAGTTGCCGATGCACCAAATTGCGCAGCTATATTTGGCATAATGCGAACTGCACTATGGCTATCCCCTATTTTGTTTTGTAAATTCTCTATGGATAATCCACTTACGGCTGAAGCGATTACTTTGTTTGAAATACTAGGCAATATCTCGGCCAAAACAGTATCAACCTGATATGGCTTTATAGTCAAGATAATGATATCTGCTTCTTGAATATTGCTAGTATTATCAGTAGTAACGGTAACTCCAAGCTCTTTTAAATGTGAAATAGGAGCAATGTTGCGTCTAGTTACGGTAACTTGATTATTGGTAGTGAATTTCGCAATTCCTATTGCGATTGAAGCTCCAAGGTTTCCGCCGCCTATAATGTGTATTTTCATTTCGGTTTGTTTTATTCTTTGATTTGTTAATAGCATTTGGACACCAAAAAGTATTTAATACTTACTTAAAATTCTCCTCAAATGGAGCAGAAACGATCAGGACACAAAGTACACGAAAAATCCCGAATTTATTATTTTTTTATATAAATAAATTCGGGATAATTGTTAAATTCTAAAACTATCGATAGTTAATATCCTAATATTAATCTAGCTATCCAAAAATAAATCATGCCACAAAAAACATCATGATTATTACAATAATTTTCCACTCAAGAAAAACAGGGCAATCGAAAAATAAATAATCAATCCCGTTACATCCACTATCGTTGCCACAAAAGGTGCCGATGCAGTTGCTGGATCAAGACCTACTCTTCGCAACACAAAAGGAATTAAAGAACCCGATAAGGTTCCCCAGAGAACTATTGCTACTAATGAAATAGAAACGCTCAAAGCAACCCAAAACCAGTATGGCCCGTAATCATAAATTCCAGATTCTTGCCATATCAATATCCTAATAAATCCAATGATTCCAAGTATTGTCCCGAGTAATAACCCTGATAAAATTTCTTTTTTCATAACATACCACCAATCGCTTAATTGCAATTCTTTCAATGCCATGGCTCTGATAATTAAGGATGCCGCTTGTGATCCTGAATTACCACCACTGGAAATGATTAATGGGATAAATAAGCCTAAAACAACTGCCTTAGATAATATTATTTCATAATATCCCATAGCCGAAGCAGTGAACATTTCTCCTAAAAACAAAATAACCAACCAACCCGCTCTTTTACGAACGAGCTCCATTAATGTTGTTTTAGTATAAGATAAATCCAATCCTTCGGTACCCCCAAATTTCTGGATATCCTCTGTATCACGTTGTTCAATTACGTCTAAAATATCATCTATGGTAATCCTGCCCACTAAGCGCCCTAATTCATCAACAACTGGAATTGCTTCCAAATCGTATTTTTGCATGATTCGAGCTACCTCAACATCTTCGTCATCAACCTTTACAAAGTTTAATTTTTTGATATAAACATCGCTTATTTGAGTTCTTGCCGAAGTAGTTAATAAATCTTTTAACGATAAACGCCCTAGTAATCTGTCATCATCATCAACCACATAAATCGAATGTACTCTTGAAATATCCTTTGCCTGAATGCGCATTTCTTTTATACAAGTAAGTACATTCCAGTTTTCATTAACTTTAACTAACTCTTTATGCATAATACCACCTGCGGAATCTTCTGCATAACGCAACAATTCGACAATATCTTTGGCATGCTCAACATCTTGAAGTTCTAATATTACTTCTTCTTTTTTGCTCTGAGAAAGTTCTGCTATAATATCGGCAGCATCATTAGTTTCGAGTTCGTCTAATTCTTCTGCAATTTCTTTTGCTGATAATCTGCTGAGGATTTCTTCTCTTAAATCTTCATTTATTTCTAATAGAATCTCAGCAGTTTTTTCACTATCTAAAACTTTAAAAATATAAGCAGCATCGTTTAAGTCCAATTTGTAAAGCATCTCTGCAATATCGGCATGATGCAAATCATTAAGCAAAATCTCTATTTCATCAATGTTTTTACTTTGAATGAGATTCTCTAGTTGTTGTATTAATTCTTTGCTGATTTTAAACTCCATCCGCTTCTATTTTTTGGGTCAATGCAATAAATTCTGTGTAATCCAATTGTTCGGGGCGAAGATTAAAAACTTCATCTTCTCTCAGACTATCGGACAAATTTAAGGTTTTTAAACTGTTACGCAAGGTCTTTCTGCGCTGTTGAAAAGCCGTTTTCACTACCGTGAAAAATAACTTTTCGCTACAAGGCAAACTATAATCTTCCTTCCTACGCATACGCATCACTCCAGATTTTACTTTGGGTGGCGGACTAAACACATTTTCGTCTACGGTAAATAAATACTCGGTATCATAAAATGCCTTTACTAATACCGAAAGTATTCCATACGCTTTACTCCCTTTTTTTTCGCAGATGCGTTCTGCTACTTCTTTTTGAAACATACCTGCAAATTCTGGAATTTGATTGCGTAATTCCAATGTTTTAAAAACAATTTGCGTCGAAATATTATATGGAAAATTACCAATTATAGCGAATTGTTTTCCTGCGAAAACTTCGTTGATATCGTATTTTAGGAAATCCTTTGAAATGATTCGGTCTTTCAATTTGTCATAATGAACACCCAAATATTCAACCGATTCGGTATCAATTTCGATAACGTAGGTATTAATTGGTTTGTCCAATAAATACTTGGTCAGTACTCCCATTCCGGGTCCTATTTCCAGTACATCTTCATACCCTTCTAAATTCAAAGTATCGGCGATGTCTTTCGCTACGCTTTCGTCTTTTAAGAAATGCTGTCCGAGGTGTTTTTTGGCTGTTACTTTTTCCATTTTATTTTATTCGATTTTCGAATATTAGATTGTTAGATTTTCGAACTAACGAACTATCTAAAAATCGAATAATCTATTAATGATCACTTATTACCTGTAATTCGGTTCTAAAAGTCAGCATTTTATCGCCAAACAATTTCTCGCCTTCTTCTCTTAGCTTAGGAGCATCTTCTAGGTAATATCTATCTAATGTTTCCTTGCTGTCTGTTGTATATTGAACTGAATAGGTAACTCCCCCCATTTCTTCTTCTACCAAAACACGAACTAAACGTGCTGAAATAAATTTTCCACAAGCCAACATTTCCGGAATGTGTTTGTGCTGCATCCAGATCATCCATTTGTCATGAACACTTTCGTGTATGTTTGTGGTAACATTATATATTATCATTTTTACTGTTGATTTGCTTAATTGTTTATTCGTTTAACCGATTCGATTAAACGAATAAACAGTTAAACGATTAAACTATTCTCTTATAAATTTGTATCTCCTCGTAATTCCCTGAATTTTCTCCTTGCATCAACAAAATAAATACTGTCCTGATGGCTGAAAATTATTTTCTCATACAATACCTTCGCTTTATCAGGTTGTTGCAATTGTTTGTTATAAATATCTGCTGAAAAATACAAAGCTTCATCAATATAAATCCCATCACTATGATGGTCAATTATGTCTTGATATTGTGCCAAAGCTAAAGTATAATCACCCAACTTTTCATATATTCTTCCTAATCTCAACAAAGTTACCCCTTCTATTTCCTGCCCTTTGAAACTTTTCAGAATCGATTGAAACTGAACAATCGCTTCTTGATTCCTATTTTGGTACAAAAGATAATCTCCTTTGGCAAATTGTTTCAAAGCCGTTTGGGTCGAATCGGCGACGGTATTGTCGTTAATCAACAAAAAATACTCCAAAGCATCATTGGCAATCAACTGCGTACTGGCCGATTTCAACTCTTTGAATTGCTTCAAGGCCCATTCAAAATCGGTTTTAAAATAACTCGTTTTAGCCGATTTCAAGCTTGCTTCATGCGACAATACATTGTTTTGCAAATTCTCCTCAATCTGCGAATAATAGAGTAACGCCTGATTAAACTTTTCTTCCGAAAGTAAAATATCGGCCAACTCCATTTTACACTGCCCCTGATCAAACTGGTTCAGTTGCATTTCCATTGCGCGCTTTACAATGGCTGTTCCTTCAACAGGATTCTTCATTATGAAACTAACAAAATGTGCTTGTTTCAACTGCAAAGATAAGGTAACTGGTGTTATACCGTACTGCTTTAACAAAAGTTCAAATTGCGTATTGATGGCTGCAAAATCTTTTTCCTGCGCCTTTTCCATTTTCATTTTCAGCAGAAAAGTATGGGCTTGCACAATCATCTCTACATCAGTAGTGTTTAACAATACATAATCCATAACTTCTGTGGCAACCTCATTATCTCCTTCTTCAATGGCTATTTGCCCTAAACTGATTATACTGGAAAGAGACTCTGGGTTTCGTTTATAAATTGCTTTTTCTTGAATAAAAGCTTTCCCAAATTCTTTTTGCTGCATATAAAACCAACTCAAGAATTGGTTCCAAAAAACATCCTGGCTTTTTTGAACTCTAATAATCAAGGCTTTTCGAAGACTATCATTGAACTTAGAATCTCCATCTGAGGACATATAACGTGTCAATTGATTTTGAATCGTCAACGCAGATTGTGGATTTTCAACTGCTTCATCCAAAAAATTGGCAATCATCTGATCAGTATTTCCCAATTGCCCATACAACAACGCTGTTTGGTATTTAAAATCAAAAGTTGGTACCAATTCACTGGCTACCAAATAGGATTTCAATGCATATTCCAGCAGTACTTTCTTTTCAAAAGTATTGGCAACTCCATAAACCTCATTTGGGTTTTTTCGGATTTTATCTATTGCATCTTCATAATACTTTTTCGCTTTCGGATCATTTTTTTGTAATTGAAAATTGTATCCCAATTCAACCAAAAGTGTAGCTTGTTTGTATTTGTTCAATCGATCCTGAATTGCTTTTTCAGCCGGTTCAAATTGAAGTAATTGCTGCATACAATCAATTTTTCGCTGAAAATAAAAAGGATTAGTTGGTAAACCATCCGATAATTCCTGATAGCTAACCAAAGCTTTCTCAAAATCACCCTTGTCATAATAATACTGTGCCAATTGCTCGTTTTGTGAAAAACAAACCAATGACAAAAACAAATTTATATACAACAGGATTTTTTGCATAATTAACGAAATTCACTTAGAACATCAATTTTAATGTATAATCACACGTGAAATATACTTTATAACAACAACTAACTTTAAAAAATAGACAAAACAGGCCGTTGTTTGATTATCTGGTAAAAGTAATTATTATTCCGCTAAATCTATTTTCGAACAACCTATTTCTTCAAACTAACAGTGTATTGAATAAAAAACACAACCATATAAAACTAACCTTAAAACAATTTGAAGATTTTTATTACAAAACATTTCTGGTATTTTTGTTTCTTTGCCAAATGCCCTTTTGCCAAAACCTAAAATCAAAATCTTTTATGTACATTAAATTTAGTTTCAAACCTTTCTGTTCTCTTTTTCTCATTCTCTTATTCATTACTGCCGGTTGTGACAATAATGAAGGAAACCCATCGGACAATAATGAAAAACCCATCACTACCAATTTAAAAATTGAATCTTCCGGGGCTTTTTGCAACTTAAAATTATCCGCTAATGATTATAATTATTGGAATAGCCATTCCATCAATTCAGCTGAAGCCTCTTCTAAAATAAAAACACTTTGCAAGTCGGAAATCTATCCCGTACTCAAAGATGAATTTGACTTCATTATCGTTGTAATGAACAATACAGATCTTCCTGCAGATATGCCTTATGGAGAATACCAACATATAAAAAATGACACGCAGGGAATCGGACTTGATTTATTTGACCACACAGCAGAATATGGTTCAGCAGGTAAATTACAAGGTATTTATTTTCTTTACAAAAACAACATTGACAATGGACCAGTATTACACGAGATGTTTCATCGTTGGGGAAATTGGGTAGTTCCTCAAAATTATGGAGGTCATTGGGACAACGTGAAAGGAATACTCACAAGTGTTTCTAACAATTATGCAGATATTGAATTATATCTTGCAGGCGCAATCCCAGCTTCTGAAATTAAAGATCCCGAAAGTTTGG
This sequence comes from Flavobacterium sp. P1_E4, assembly GCF_056405915.1. NCBI lineage: Bacteria > Pseudomonadati > Bacteroidota > Flavobacteriia > Flavobacteriales > Flavobacteriaceae > Flavobacterium > Flavobacterium sp. P1_E4. Next base: position 101,183 of record NZ_JBFUBE010000013.1, on the reverse strand, counting down.
CCATCTATAATGATTCCCGTTTTACTAATAAAACAAGAACTCCAAATAGTTCGAATTCCCAAAAAAGCTTCAAATCACTTGTAGTCATTATGAGCACTTCCGATTTGACCGACACAGAAATAACCACTTTCAAAAACCGAATTTCGAACATAACCCGTACTCCTTCCCAAGGAACAACCAATTCAGGATATCAAAATATCTATAATAAAAGTAGAGGGTTATTAACGTTATCAATAGGTGAACTTGACAAAGCCAAGAAATAGTTTTTCACTTTAACTTTATTCAAATAAAAAAGGGAAATCTCACGATTTCCCTTTTCCTATTTTATAACTTGAACTAGTCAATAATATCAAAGCCGCAATATGAACGCAATACTTCTGGGATTACGATTCCTTCTGGAGTTTGGTAGTTTTCCAAAATTCCGGCAAGAACTCTTGGCAAAGCCAAAGAACTTCCGTTAAGCGTATGCGCCAATTGGTTTTTCCCATCTTTGTCTTTGAAACGCAATTTCAAACGATTGGCCTGGAAAGTCTCAAAATTAGATACTGATGAAATTTCCAACCAACGTTCTTGCGCTGTAGAATATACTTCAAAATCATAAGTCAAAGCCGATGTAAACCCCATATCGCCTCCACAAAGACGTAAAATTCTATAAGGCAATTTCAAATCCTGCAAAATGCTTTTTACGTGTTCTACCATCCCATCAAGAGCTACATATGAATTATCGGGATGCTCCACACGAACGATCTCTACTTTGTCAAATTGATGCAAACGGTTCAAACCACGTACGTGCGCACCATAAGAACCTGCTTCACGACGGAAACAAGGTGTATAACCTGTGTACTTAACAGGCAATTCATTTTCATTTAAAATGACGTCTCTAAATATATTGGTTACAGGAACCTCAGCTGTTGGAATCAAATACAAGTCATCGGTAGCATCGTGGTACATTTGACCTTCTTTGTCCGGCAATTGCCCAGTTCCATAAGCAGATGCTTCGTTTACCAAATGTGGCACTTGCATTTCTTTGTATCCAGCTTCCGTATTTTTGTCCAAGAAATAATTGATCAAAGCGCGTTGCAAACGAGCTCCTTTTCCTTTATAAACAGGAAATCCTGCACCGGTTATCTTTACACCCAATTCAAAATCGATGATATCATATTTCTTAACCAATTCCCAGTGTGGTTGTGCACCTTCGTGTAATACAGGAATTTCACCTTCCTCAAACACATTTAAGTTATCCTCCGGAGTTTTTCCAACAGGAACAATATCGGCAGGAAGATTTGGTAAAGTATATAATTTCTCTGTTAATTCATTTGCAAGAGCAACGGCACTTTCGCCCAATGCTTTGCTCTTTTCTTTTAACAGAACTGTTTTTTCTTTAAGAATAGCCGCTTTCGATTTCTCCCCAGCTTTCATCAAATCCCCAATGTCTTTGGATAATTTATTAGATTCGGATAAAGTATTGTCTAACTCCACTTGTGTCGCACGACGTTTCTCATCCAGTTGTACCACTTCTTCAACAATCCCTTTGGCATCCATATTTCTTTTGGCCAAAGCATTGATTACTTTTTCTTGATTCTCTCTAATAAATGCAATTTGTAACATAGTTGATTTTTTATAACTAAATAATGACAGCAAATTTAGGGAAATGTTTGATATGAACCAGACAAAGTTTGTCATGTCTGTATTTTTTAGTTTTTGTCTCACTATTATTACAAAACAATATTTTTTTTATCTCATTTAATACCATCGTAAAGCGTTTTTAAAGATTCTAAATTGGTCAAGATTGTTTCATTTTCCGCAATAAAAGAAGCAGATTTAACGATTTATTTTCTAATTTTACTAAAAACCTAGAAATCATGTTATTAAAAAATATCGAAACCGCGCTGAACAAACAAATTCGTATTGAGGCAGAATCTTCTCAAACCTATCTATCAATGGCTTGTTGGTCCGAGGTAAATGGGCTGGAAGGAATCGCACAGTTTATGTACGCACAATCTGACGAGGAACGTTTACACATGCTTAAGTTAATCAAGTATGTTAACGAACGTGGTGGTCACGCTCAAGTTACCGACTTGAAAGCACCGAAAACGACTTATGAAACTTTCAAAGGAATGTTTGAAGAACTTTACAAACATGAAATTTTTGTTTCGGAATCGATTAATAAGTTGGTACACATCACATTTGAAGAAAAAGATTATGCTACCCATAATTTCTTGCAATGGTACGTAGCCGAGCAAATCGAAGAAGAAGCAACTGCCAAAAACATTTTGGATAAAATCAACCTTATTGGAGATGATAAAGGTGGATTGTATCTATTTGATCGTGATATTCAACAGATGGCGATAGCAAGTGCGGCAGCAACAGTTAAATAATTAAGAGAACACTTCATAAATAATAACCCCAAAATGATTAAGTTACGTTTTGGGGATTTTTTTGCTCCAAAAAGTGTTAAAGTTTATTTAGAACAGATAAAAATAATATACATTTGCCTTGGTTTTAAATTCTTTACACGGTGAGCAAGAAAGAAAAAGAGAAAAAAAGAAAAAAGGACAAAAAAAAAGAAATCCTTAAAAAGATAAAAGTAGCTGAAAACTGCAAGTCTAGTTGTTGCGAAAAATACATGAAAAGTGAGAACAAACGTTGCGGTCGTTGTCCTATGTTTGACTTGCTAAAAAAAACAGCTTAGTTCTAGTTGGCAGATAGAATTGCATAAATAAACATTTTTTAATTCCCTGTTGGTTTAAAATGAACCGTCGTAATAGTTAATTTATATGTATTGAAAAAGAGTTCCGCTATAACGGAACTCTTTTTTTTATTAAAATAATTGAGATGCTTACTCAGTCAGCATGACCGTATTCTGATAAATCAACACTTAAAAACACTAGTCTTGTCCTTCATATGCCCGTGTCTAAGTCTGCCTTCTCTATTCTGAAATATGCTTTCTGAAACCTACTTTCCGAGTAACATAATTTCGCTTACGACTACTTCGGTGATATATCGTTTTTCACCATTCTTGTCGTCGTAGCTTCTGTGTGTTAGTTTACCATCTATGGCAATTTGTTTGCCTTTGGTTACGAATTTCTCCATAATCTCTGCAGTTTTCCCCCAGGCAACTACGGTATGCCATTCGGTTTGCTCTATTCGTTCTCCTTTATCGTTTTTGTAACTGTCGTTGGTGGCGATAGTCAAATTGGCGACTTTTCTTCCTCCATCCAAAGTTTTGATGATTGGGTCATTTCCTGCGTTTCCGATTAATTGTACTCTGTTTTTCATGGCGTGTAAAATTTAAATATTTAGTGTGTATATGATTGTTTTATCGAAATTGACATTACTTATTTCATTTCGACTTGGCAAAGATGCGATGGCTTATAAAAGTTATTCGGTTGCTAACTACTTACTTTCGGTTGTAATTATTTGTAACCGTTTGTAAATGGAAACTTTTGAGTATATTTGGATAAAGTCGATCATAAACAAATAAAGTACACTTTAGATTGGGCCACAGATGAGACGGATTAAACGGATTTTCACAGATAAAAATTAGAGTTCTATAAATATGACTATTAAACATTATGAATTTCTGTTATGCACAAAATAAAAATCAGTACTAATCTGTTTAATCCGTCTCATCTGTGGCCAGTTTAAAAGTTAGGATGGAAAACAAACACAAAACCATAAATCCTAATTAGCCCTGATGGAGCCGATATCCTCGCAACGCAGTGAAGAGATAAAGGCGAAATATTTATATTCACGAATACAAAAATTTAAATATAAACTATGAGTACAGCAGGAACCCATGCCCATAAATAAAGCCTATTGATTGGCTCCAAAAAATTAAAATATTGTAGTTTTAAACTAATTATTCACATAAAATTCTCCCATTATTATGCAGGCTAAAATAAAGAAAGTAGAATTACGGAATTTAGCTTTTGAGGATTACAAACAACTCAAAAACTCGATGGTAGAATCGTATCCCGAAATGGCGGATTCCTATTGGCGTGCCAATGATATTGAGACATTATTGGGTGTTTTCCCCGAGGGACAATTGGTAATTCTCGTCGATGGAAAAGTGGTTGGCTCTGCCCTGTCCTTGATCGTAGATGAAAGACTGGTTGACAAAAAGCACAATTACTTGCAAATAATAGGTGATTATTCTTTTTCGACGCACAATCCAAATGGGGAAATATTATATGGAATCGATGTTTTTATTCATCCCAGTTATCGTGGTTTGCGTTTAGGCAGACGTTTATATGATGCCCGAAAAGAATTATGTGAAAAATTAAACCTCAAGTCTATTGTTTTTGCGGGACGCATTCCGAGTTACGGTCAGTATTCCGACAAAATGACTCCCAAGAAATATATTGAGAAAGTAAAAAGCAAACAATTACACGATCCAGTGCTTTCGTTTCAGCTAAGTAATGACTTTCACGTGTTGCGAATCATGAAGAACTATTTGGCGGGTGATGAGGATTCTAAGGAATTTGCAGTTTTGTTGGAATGGAACAATATCTATTTTGACGAAAGTCCAAGATTAATAAACACGGAAAAAAATGTTATTCGGCTAGGGTTAATTCAATGGCAAATGCGTTCATTAGGTAATCTTGAAGCCTTATTTGAACAGTCGGAATTTTTTATAGATGTGGTTTCGGGCTACACTTGCGATTTTGCAGTTTTCCCCGAATTGTTCATTGCGCCTTTAATGGCCGATTATAATCATTTGACCGAAGCCGAAGCGATTCGGGAACTAGCCAAACATTCTGAACCTATTCGGAAACGGTTTCAGGAATTGGCGATTTCGTATAATATCAATATCATTTCGGGCAGTATGCCGTATCTGGAAAATGGAAATTTATACAATGTGGGGTTTCTGTGCAAAAGAGACGGAACTTCGGAGATGTATACCAAAATTCACATAACACCAAATGAAAAGCAACATTGGGGGATGAAAGGCGGATCAGAAATTAAGACTTTTGATACCGACTGTGGTAAAATTGGAATTATGATTTGTTATGATGTCGAGTTTCCGGAAGTCTCCAGAATTATGGCCGATGAAGGAATGAATATTCTTTTTGTTCCCTTCTTGACTGATACACAAAACGCCTACATCCGAGTAAAACACTGTGCCCAAGCCAGAGCTATTGAAAACGAGTGCTATGTTGCCATTGCTGGTTGTGTGGGGAATTTACCTAAGGTAAATAATATGGACATTCAATATGCGCAAGCGGCGGTTTTTACGCCTTCGGATTTTGCTTTTCCAAGTAATGGTATCAAAGCCGAAGCCACTCCGAATACCGAAATGACTTTGATTGTTGATGTCGATTTGAGATTGCTCAAAGAATTGCACGAACACGGAAGTGTGAGAATCCTGAAAGATCGAAGAACCGATTTGTATGAAATAAAAAAGATTGAGAATTGAGAGGAACGGCTTAAGATTGGGACACGGATGACACAGATTGAGCGTATTTCCACAGATAAAAGCTAGTGTCATATATTAAAAATCCGTGCGAATCTGTTTAATCCGTTTCATCTGTGGCCAATTTTACACTTAGATTGATTTAAAAAATAGACTTAAAAAGTAAAATTATGAAAACCTGCCTCGAATGTGGTGATCCAATTGTAGGTCGCGAAGACAAAAAATTCTGCAGCGATGGTTGCCGAAATGCCTATAACAACAAAATAAATAAGGATAGTACGAATTATATGCGCAATATCAATAACAAATTGCGTAAAAATTACCGAATTTTGTCGGAGTTGAATGTGAATGCCGATGGAAAATCCAAAACGACCCGAGCCAAGTTGATGAGCAAGGGGTTTGACTTTGAATTTTTTACCAATATTTTGAATACCAAATCGGGAAATACCTACTATTTTCTGTATGACCAAGGCTATATGGTTTTGGAAAATGATTATTATGTGCTAGTTAAAAAAGATATTTAATACCTCAAATAATGAAAAAAAACTATTCCTCAATTATAACTGTTGTCATTATCCTTGGGATTTTTGGATTTTTATTTGCCTCTTTAATGCCCTCGTGGTCAGCTGATGAGGACAATAAAATAACCGAGTTTTCAACGAGCAGAGCTTTGGAACATATTAATGCTATTGCAAAACAACCGCATTATGTGGGTACCAAAAACCACGAGGTTGTGGCCAATTATATCATTAAAGAACTTCAAAAACTGGGATTAGAAACAACTGTTCAGGAAGGTTTTACTTTGAGTGACTGGGGGAATTTGGTAAAATCCAAAAACATAATGTGCCGTATTGAAGGGACTAAAAACACCAAAGCATTGCTCTTGCTTTCGCATTACGACAGCGCACCACATTCTTTTTCGCACGGAGCGAGTGACGATGCATCGGGTGTTGCGACGATCCTGGAAGGTGTTCGTGCCTTTTTGAATGCAAGAACCAAACACCAAAACGACATCATAATTTTGTTTACCGATGCTGAGGAATTGGGATTAAATGGCGCCGCTCTTTTTGTTACCCAACACCAATGGGCAAAAGAAGTAGGATTGGTCTTGAATTTTGAGGCACGCGGTTCATCGGGACCGAGTTATATGTTAATGGAAACCAACAAAGGAAATGCAGGTTTGGTTAAAGAATTTGCCAAAGCAGACGCTACTTATCCGGTTTCAAATTCATTGATGTACAGTATTTACAAAATGTTGCCGAATGATACCGACTTAACTGTTTTTAGAGAGCAAGGCGATATTCAAGGATTTAATTTTGCTTTTATCGACGACCATTTCAATTACCACACGCAACAGGATGATGTGGCGCATTTAGACAAAAACACCTTGAAACATCAAGGCTCTTATTTGATGCCGTTACTGAATTATTTCTCGAATGCCGATTTAAATACTACCGCTTCTACAGAAGACGATGTTTACTTTACGATTCCGTTTACATTTATCAGTTATCCATTTGATTGGGTTGTACCAATGACAATGATCGCGGCTGGTTTGTTAATCATATTGGTGTTTTTAGGCAAAGCCAAAAGAATGCTGAAACTGAACGATATTATGAAAGGGTTTTTCCCGTTTTTGGGTTCTTTGATTTTTACCGGATTGATCACCTATTACGGATGGAAAGGATTGCTTTTACTAAATCCACAATACAATGATTTACTCAATGGATTTACCTACAATGGGCACGATTATATTGCGGCCTTTGTATTGATAAGTCTTTCGATTTGTTTCTTCTTTTATCAAATAGCTTCCAAACCAAAAGTGACGATGAACCATTATGTGGTTCCGCTATTGTTTTGGATTGTGTTGAATGGGTTTCTTGCCAATAGTTTGCGTGGTGCAGGATTCTTGATTATTCCGGTATATTTTGGACTTATTGCCTTTGCGGTTTTTGTGTTTATCCAAAGGTCCAATTGGATTGTAAACCTTATTTGTGGAATTCCTGCCTTGCTGATTATTACTCCGTTTATCGAAATGTTTCCGGTAGGTTTGGGATTGAAAGTATTATTCGGAAGTGCTATTCTGACTGTTTTGGCATTTGCATTGCTGTTGCCTGTTTTTGGGGCTTTCGCCAAAAAAGGAAGCTGGTCATTATTGTTCTTTCTACTCTCTATTATCTTTTTGGCGAAAGCACAATACCATTCCGGTTATGAATCGGGTCAAGCCAAATCCAACAGTTTGGTATATTTCTATAATGCCAATAACCAAAAATCGTATTGGTTAACTTATGATACCAATCTGGATTCTTGGACTAAAGGCTATTTAGGCGAAAAGCCAAAAGGGGCAAAAATATTCAATGATTTGACGTTATTTAGCAAATATAATTCAGGATTCACCTATGCCGCTGAAGCTCCAGACAAAGGAATTGCAAAACCAACCATTACTTTTCTTAAAGACAGTGTGGTAGGTTCGAAAAGGTATTTAAAAATACAAATCACCCCAAACCGAAAGGTCAATCGTTATGATATTTTTGCTGCTGAAATTATGAGATTTTTCAACTTCAAAGCCAATGGTGTGAGCACTTTGGGTCAAGAAGGAACCGAATTAGAAAGAAACGGCAAAAAACTGTTGAGCTATTATGTGGTCGATAACGAGCCGTTGGTATTGCAATTTATCATAAACAAATCGACAATACTGGATATGGATGTAATGGAAAGTTCCTTTGATTTAATGGTTAATCCACTATTTTCGATGACTCCAAGAGAAAGCTGGATGATGCCAACACCTTTTGTATTGAATGATGCGGTAATCATTACTCAAAAAATAAGACGACATCAAAAATTCGTTGCGCCTGTTGTGAAACCTGTCGCAGTGCAACCAGTAATTACGGATAGTTTAAAGGCGGTGAAAGATAGCTTGAGGGTTAAATAAATAGTATTAAGAAAAGCAAATCAATTATGTCAAATTTAGATTTTAATTTACAACCTGAAACGCTTGAAAACGATCAAATAAAATTGATACCGCTCCAAGAAAGTGATCTTGAAATGTTGTACAAAGTAGCATCTGACCCAGAAATATGGGAGAATCACCCATCAAAAAACCGGTATAAAAGGGAAGAGTTTCAGATTTTTTTGGATACTGCAGTGGCATCCAAAAGTGCATTTCTAGTTTATGATGTCGCAACTAATGAGTTAATAGGAAGTACTCGTTTTTATAATTTGGACACTACAAATTCTGCTATTGCCATTGGTTATACTTTTTTAGCCAAAAAATACTGGGGTACTGGCCATAACAAAGCGATGAAAAAATTGCTGATTAATTATGCATTCCAATACATTAATACGATACTTTTTCATATTGGTGAAACAAATATTATATCTCAAAAAGCTATTGCAAAAATTGGTGCAACTAAAATAGGTGTAGTAGATTTTAACAATAGCGAAGTTCCTTACATTGAGTATCATATTCGAAAAGAGGATTGGGTTTAAAACATATTGCATACTGAATGGATTATCTTTAAGGTCATAAATTTATGACCTTAAAGAATTTGAAAATCTTATCCCATCAACAAGCACATTCAAATTTCGCTCCATCATTATTTCCTTGAGTACCTTCGGTCGCATATCCGTCAAATTTCCACCACTCGATTCCACCTATTAATTCTTTTACTTTAAATCCTAGTTTGGTCATATTTAAAGCGCCTTTTGTGGAAGCATTACAGCCAATTCCATCACAATAGGTTACATACAGCACTTCTTTGTCCAAGTGAGCGGTAGTTTCTACATTCATTTCGCGATGTGGAATGTTAATCGCGTTCGGAATATGTTCTGCCTCAAATCCAAAAGCTTTTCGCGCATCGATAGCAATTACTTTTTCACCATTGTTCAACGCATCAAACAAATCGGACGGATCCATTTCGAACGCTAATTTGTTTTCATAATGTTTTATTTGTGCTTCCATTAATATTGTTTTTTAGATTGATTAATAATCCAAAATTAGGACAACTAAATTTACCATAAAAACGAAAAGAATTCATCCATCCCATCAATTCTTTTCATACAAATCCAAGCATAAATTTTGTTCCTTTGTGAAAACAATTTTCAAAAATGGAAATCAGACATCTAAGATTGATTAAGGCAATTGTCGAAGAAGGAAGCATCACAAAGGCGATTGACAAACTGCATTTGACACAATCGGCCTTAAGTCATCAACTCAAAGAAGCCGAATACCAATTGGGTACGCAGCTGTTTTTGAGAACTAACAAAAAACTGGTTCTGACCAAAGCGGGCGAGAAATTATATGAAATTGCAAATGAGATTCTCGACAAACTTTCGGAAACAGAACTCCAAATCAAAGAGATGGTTTTCGGAGAATTTGGCGAAATCCGCATCAGTACCGAATGCTTTTCCAGTTACCATTGGTTGCCCTCCGTTTTAAAGCAATTCCATCATTTGTACCCAAATGTTGAATTGAAAATTGTTACAGAAGCCACCCACTATCCACTACAAAAATTACTGGATAATGTAATCGACATTGGAATAGTCAGTGATCAAATCAAGGATGACAGAATAAAATATCTAGAACTTTTTCAGGATGAAGTAGTGATGGCAGTTTCTGAAAATCATCCTTGGGCTAATAAAAAATATGTGGTTGCCGAAGATTTTGCAGATGAACATTTAATCATTCATTCCCTGCCGATGGAAACGGTTACGATTCATCAAATGGTTTTGGCGCCAGCCCAAGTAACACCTAAAAAAATAACGCCATTGCCCCTCACCGAAGCCTCCATCGAAATGGTCAAAGCTGATATGGGCGTGATGTCTATGGCAAGATGGGCGTTACAACCTTATTTAAAAAACAGTCCGATCAAAGCCATAAAAATTGGTAAAAATGGACTGAGAAGAAAACATTTCATAGCCATTAGAGCTGAAAAACAATATCCAGATTATTTCAACCATTTTATAGGTTTTTTGCAAACCGAAATCAATCTTCAATGAAGTATTTAATTCGAGATTGCCAGCCAATAGATATATATAAAGTGGTTGATTTGTTCCAAAAACACGCGGACTATGAAAGAGCAACTTTCAATCCGACTGGAAAAGAAGAAAAACTAAAAAATGCCTTGTTTCGCGAACATCCTCAATTATTCTGTTTGGTTGTGGAAGTCAATGAAACGATAGTTGGATATGCGAGTTATACATTTGATTTTTCAACTTGGGATGCTGCCACTTTTATGTATTTGGATTGTTTGTATCTAGAGGAAGACGTTCGCGGTTTTGGAATTGGTGAGGCCATAATCGAAAAATTAAAGCATATTGCATCGGATAAAAAGTGTATCAACATACAATGGCATACTCCTAAATTCAATGAAAAAGCTATCAAATTTTACCATCGCATTGGTGGGACAGGGAAAGACAAAGTACGTTTTTTTCTAGATTTATAATGGATTATAAAAAATATAAAATGAGACAAATAAGCATATTGGGCTGTGGCTGGTTGGGTTTTCCTTTGGCGAAAGCCTTACTAATAAATGGATTTTCAATAAATGGTTCGACTACATCCGAAGGTAAACTTTCTACATTAAAATCATTAGGCATTGATCCTTTTTTGGTTTCGCTTGATAGCAAAAGTGTGACTGGTGCCATCGAAGAGTTTCTCGATGAAAGTGAAACTTTGATTATTGACATTCCACCACAATTGAGAGGAAAGAACAATGATTCTTCAACTTCAAATGAAAAGATATTTGTCGAAAAAGTAAAAACACTGATTCCATATATTGAAAAATCGGCGATTAAAAATGTGCTTTTTGTAAGCTCAACTTCTGTTTATGGTGAAGTCGATGGAACGATAACCGAAGAAGCCATACCAAAACCAGATACCGAAAGTGGTAAACAATTACTGGAAGCTGAGTTGCTTTTGCAGAATAATCCCAACTTCAAAACCACGATTCTCCGTTTTGGCGGGCTCATTGGCGAAGATCGAAATCCAGTTAAGTTTTTGGCAGGGAAAGTAAACCTTGAAAATCCAAATGCCTACATCAATTTTATCCATCAAGAAGATTGCATTGGTATTATTGTTAAAATCATAACTACCCATTCTTGGGACGAAATATATAATGGAGTCAGTCCGTTTCATCCCACAAGAGAAACTTATTATACACAAAAAGCAACCGAATTAACTTTACCTTTGCCACAATTTGACCACTCAAAGCCTTCTATTGGAAAACTAATTTTGAGTGATAAAGTAGAAACTGTTTTGGGTTATTCCTTTACTAAAACCAATTTATAAGTTGAAAACAGAAATAAAAAACGCTTTTAAATCTAGAGTAAATGCTATTGGTTTACCAATTTTGGCATTGTGTTGGGTTAGCTTTTTTTGGGGAACCACTTGGCTGGCTTCCAAAGAAGGGGTTAAACATATGCCAGCTTTACAACTCGCAGGCATTAGACAATTTATTGGAGGTTCTTTATATCTCGCCTTCTTTTTGTTTAAAAAGACACCCTGGCCCAAAGGAAAACAATGGAAAACCATAATTATTCTCAGCTTACTCAATTTTGTTTTTAGCAATGGACTCAGCACTTGGGGTGTAAAATACATCAGCAGTGGATTGGGGGCAATCATTGGTGCGATGGTTCCTTTGTGGATTGTCTTTATCAGTATTTTTAAAGGTGAGAGAGTTACCAGACTGGCCATTTTGGGAATTTTGGTTTGCTTCGGTGGGGTTTGTGTTATTTTTTATGAACACTTACTCGACTTTTTAGAACCCGACTTTCAATTTGGAATAATCCTTTCGATAGCGGCAACAATTACTTGGGCTTTCGGTACTTTATATACCAAGAAAAAAGCAGCGAGCTTCAATCCATATTTTAGTTTGGGATTACAAATGTTTATTTCCAGTATTTTTCTTTTTTCCTTTGTTGGAGCAACTGGAGCGAGCATTCCTCTTTCTGAAATTCCTGCCAATTCTTGGTGGTCAATTATGTATTTAGTCGTTATTGGTTCAGTATTGACCTTTATTGCTTTTATTTATGCCTTGCAAAAACTCCCAACCGAATTGAGTAGCGTTTATGCTTATGTGAATCCAATAGTCGCAGTAATTTTGGGAGCATTTATTTTTGGGGAACCATTAACCACGGCAATTATCTTTGGCGGAAGCATAACCTTAATTGGATTGTATCTGATTAATTATGCAATGAGGAAAAAGAAAAGCAAAAGCGAATCCATATTGGAAACCAGCTAGTTTGTAGTTTTCAGCAGTAGTTTACATTTAAAACTTATAAAAAAATCCCATTTGTCAAGATTTTGACAAATGGGATTTTTTTATAAGTTCATTTAATAAATTACCAAATCTTAACTCTTTTCTCAGGAACAACATACATTCCATCGCCAGATTTTATATTAAATGCTTGATAAAAAGTATCAACGTTCTGAATTGGAACATAGCTACGATACATTCCAGGAGTATGTGGATCCGTTTTAACTTGGCTTTTTATAGCCTCATCACGCATTTTTGTTCTCCAAATTGTAGCCCAAGAAATAAAGAAACGCTGCTCGGGTGTGTACCCGTCTAATAATCCTGGATTACCATTGGCTTTCAAAAACAATTGCAGGCCATCATAAGCGGCATTTACGCCTCCTAAATCCCCAATGTTTTCACCAAGAGTAAATTTCCCGTCAACATGAATTCCCGGAAGTGGTTCCAACGCACTGTACTGATCGGCAAGTGCAGTTCCCAATGCAGTAAATTGTTTTAAGTCTTCGGGGGTCCACCAATTCACAAGATTTCCATCGGCGTTATAACGTGCTCCTGAATCATCAAACCCATGAGAAATTTCATGACCAATTACTGCTCCAATTCCGCCATAATTTACTGCTTCATCCGCTTTGTAATTGTAAAATGGCGGCTGCAAAATAGCGGCTGGAAATACAATTTCATTATAGGAAGGATTATAATAGGCATTCACCGTTTGAGGTGACATCCCCCATTCTGTTTTATCAACTGGTTTTGAAAGTTTATCCATATCCTTTTGGAAATTCCATCGGCTATAATTCCTCATGTTTTCAAAATAACTGCCGCCTTCTGCTGGAGCATTTATCACTAAAGCAGAATAATCTTTCCATTTATCTGGATATCCTATTTTAGGATTGATTTTTTTCAATTTTTCAATTGCTTTAATCTTAGTTTCTGGCGACATCCAAGTTAAATTCTCAATTCGAAACTGATAGGCTAAAATTATATTCTTGATCATTTTATTTGCCTTCTCTTTAGCTTCAGCTGGAAACATTTTTTCAACATATAATTTACCTAATGTTTCTCCTATTGTAGTGTTTATAATTTGCAAAGCCCTGTCTTCTCTTGGTCTTTGTTTGATTGCACCCGTTAAGGTTTTTCCATAAAAATCAAAATTGGCCAATTCAATCGTATTGGATAATTCTCCTGCCGATCCATTAAGAATAGTCCATTTCATATATTCTTTCCAGTCGGCAACTTTGTTTTCGGCAAAAATAGTCTGTAACGCTTTCATGTATCTAGGCTGCAAAACGTTAATAGTATCTAATTTTTTGAAACCTAAATCTGAAAAATAAGAGTTCCATTCAATTGCCGGTGTCATTTTTTGTAAATCGGCAATAGTCATCGGATTGTATTGCAAACGACCGTCTCGGCGTTCTACCCTATCCAACCTAGGATTAGATAATGTAATTTCAAATGCTACTATTTTTGAAGCATTAACTTTAGCCTCTTCTGGGTTCTCCCCAATAAACTGAAGCATTCTGGCAATATGAAGCTGATATTTTTCTCTTTTCTCTTTAGAATCCTTATCATCAGATGAGTAATAATCTTTGTCTGGCAAGCCTAAACTACCAACTCCTATATTTACGATATTTTTATTACTGTCCTTTTTGTCTGCTGCAATTCGTAACCCAAAAAAACCAACATTAATGATTGGTTCCGTCTCTACTAAAATTTTTTGTAAATCCTGAATGTTTTTAACCTTATCAATTTTGTCCAAATAAGGTTTCAAAGGAGCAACCCCTTGTTTATTACGAGCGACGGTATCAATAATCGATTTGAAAAGGCTGATAGCTTTGCCTTGATCCGTATTCGATTTGAAAATTGGGTTCGTTGAGGCTTCTTTCAAAATTGCCAAAGCATCTTTGTCGGTTTTTTCCCTTAACTCATTAAAGCTACCCCAAGTTGTACGATCACTTGGAATTTCTGTTTTATCAAGCCATGTACCATTTGCAAAGCGAAAAAAATTTTCATTGGGCTTTGTGTTTTTATCCATACACAAAACATTAATCCCTGGCTCAGCTTTTTTTTCAGTGGTTTGAGCTTCAATTTCAGAGATACAAATCAATGCAGGTATCACAAAAAGAAGATGTTTAGTCAATACTTTTTTCATATTAATTCTTTTAAAAGTTGTTACAAACATATTAATAAATTATTGTTTTGTTATATTTAATGAAAAATACATCACGTTAAATAATCCTAAAAAGAAACTCATTTTTGTATTTTTGCACCAAATTAATTTTATGTTATCTATTCTAAAAAAATACAGAGTCTATATTGGTGTTGTATTAATTTTTTCCATCATAACACTTTACTTGTTTTATTCGGCTTTGAAACCCAGTAAAACATTGCCAATCTACAACCCTTCGGATGTAAACCCAGAATTGGTAGACAGTACCGTACAATATATCAGCAAGTACCACACAATTGCCGATTTCTCTTTTGTGAACCAAAACGGAAAAACGATTACCCAAAAAGATTATGAAGGCAAAGTATATGTAGCCGACTTTTTCTTTACCACTTGCGGTTCAATTTGCCCAAAAATGACCACCAATTTGGTCGATGTACAAAAAGCAATCAAGAACAATCCAAAAGTAATGTTACTTTCCCATACCGTTTTTCCTGAGACCGACAGTGTTCCTGCATTAAAGGCGTACGCAAAGAAATACGGTGTCATTGACGGAAAGTGGAATCTAGTAACAGGCGACAAAAAAGAAATTTACACCATGGCCAGAAAATCCTATTTGGCCGTAAAGCTTGGAAAACCAGAACAATTATATGATATGGTACACACCGAAAATTTTGTTTTGGTAGACCAAAAAAGACGTGTCCGCGGTTTTTATGACGGCACCAAAAAAGAAGATATTCAGAGATTAATTGAAGATATTAATTGGCTTTGCGAGAATGAAAAAAATGAGTAAAACTGATAATAATCAGCTATAATTATAATAAAAAATGTATTTTTGCAATCTTAATTCAATCTAAATAAGCTTTGCAAACAACGATACATTCTCTCAAAAAAGGGCAAAAAGCCATCATACTGGATTTTGATATCGATGTTATCCCATTAAAACTGTTAGAAATGGGTTGTTTGCCTGGCAATGAAGTCGAATTACTTCAAATTGCTCCCTTTGGAGATCCCCTGTATTTGAATATTAACGGTTCTCATCTTGCCATTCGTATTGAAACTGCAAAACAAATTGGAGTAGAACTCATTAAAAACAAACAAAAATGAGTTTAAAAAACATCAACGTTGCTTTAATTGGAAATCCAAACGTAGGGAAAACTTCGGTTTTTAATCAGCTTACGGGCTTGAACCAGCAAGTGGGAAACTATCCGGGAATTACTGTCGAGAAAAAAATGGGTTTTTGCAAATTACCCAACAATATCAAAGCCAATATTCTTGATTTACCAGGAACCTATAGTTTAAATGCCAGCTCCATTGATGAAAGCGTTGTTATTGAACTTTTACTAAACAAAAATGACCGTCTCTATCCAGATGTAGCTCTTGTGGTTACAGATGTGGAGAATCTAAAACGAAATTTACTTCTTTATACCCAAATAAAAGACCTTGAAATTCCAACCATTTTGGTCATTAACATGGCCGACAGAATGGAACACAAAGGTATTAGTCTAGATATACCTTATCTCGAAGAGCACTTAAAGACAAAAATTGCTCTGATTAGTTCGAGAAAAGGGCACGGAATTGAGGAATTGAAAAATTTAATTATTAGTTACAAAACTATTTCTTCGGAACCTTGCTTGAATGCATCGGTTATTGATGTCGAATATTTCAACAGTCTTCGTCATGCATTTCCTAATCAGTTATTGTATAAATTATGGTTAGTAATTACCCAAGATGTTAACTTTTTGAACTTGGAACGTAATGAAATCCGAAGCTCGTTTACAAAGTCCCATTCAGATTTGAAACGCTTGCAACAAAAAGAAACTATCAAACGTTACCAATTCATCAATGAAGTTTTAAAAGAAGGTTTGAAAGTTGACTCAAGCATTGCAAAGGATTTCCGAAGCAAGCTGGACCGCATACTTACTCACAAAGTATGGGGATATGTAATTTTCTTCATCATATTGTTTGTGATTTTTCAATCTATTTTTCAGTGGTCCAAAATTCCGATGGATTTTATTGACAGTACTTTTGCCACTTTAAGCACAATGGCTAGTGAAAATTTACCTTCAGGAATGCTGACTGATTTGATTTCACAAGGAATAATCCCCGGAATTGGAGGTATTTTAATTTTCATTCCACAAATTGCCTTTTTGTTTTTATTCATTTCCATACTCGAAGAGAGTGGCTATATGAGTCGCGTGGTGTTTTTGATGGATAAAATTATGCGCCGATTTGGATTATCGGGCAAGAGTGTAGTTCCTTTAATTTCGGGAACAGCCTGTGCCATTCCAGCAATTATGGCAACTCGAAACATCGAAAACTGGAAAGAACGTTTAATCACCATACTCGTAACACCTTTCACCACTTGTTCGGCCAGACTACCTGTTTATGCCATTATTATTGGATTAGTCATTCCAGACACTTATGTTTTAGGGATATTAAATGTACAAGGATTGACCTTAATGCTTTTATATGTTATTGGTTTTGGAATGGCGATATTATCGGCTTACATTTTGAATATTATTCTAAAGGTAAAAGGCAAAACATTCTTTGTGGTAGAAATGCCTAACTATAAATTACCAATGTTCAAGAACGTTGCCATCAACGTAATTGAAAAAACGAAAGCCTTTGTTTTTGGCGCCGGAAAAATCATTTTGGCAATATCTATCATCTTATGGTTTTTGGCTTCTTATGGTCCCGGAAAACAGTTTAAAAACGCAGAAGAAATAATATTGGAGAACACCAAAGCACATCCATTATCAACAACCGAATTCAATAATGCCGTCGCTTCGCAAAAACTAGAAAACTCTTATATTGGGTTAATGGGACGAGGTATAGAACCTGTTATTTCACCATTGGGTTACGACTGGAAAATAGGTATTGCCATCATCAGTTCATTTGCGGCTAGAGAAGTATTTGTGGGCACCTTGGCAACCATCTATAGTGTAGGCGGAACAGACAATGAAAATACCATCAAAAACAAAATGGCAGCTGAAGTAAACCCAGTGACTGGGGAGAAAATATTCAATTTTGCATCAGGAATATCATTACTTATGTTTTATGCTTTTGCCATGCAGTGTGCCAGTACCCTAGCGATTACCAAAAAAGAAACCAACTCCTGGAAATGGCCTGCAGGTCAGCTTGTTTTTATGAGTACATTGGCATACTTAGTGGCATTGATCGCTTTTCAAATCCTAAAATAGCGCATTATGATTCAAGAAATAATAGCATTTATAGTCCTTGGAATTGCATTTGCTTTTTTGATTCGAAAATTTTTCTTCAAAAAAAAATCGGATAAAAACTGTGGGAACGGTGATTGTGGTTGCAGTTAATTGAATTTTGAACTAAAAAATAAGGAAACACTTCTTATCAAAATAAACTCCTTTTTTTTAAAATAAATTTCCTTCTTTACTTTTTTTGCCAAAAAACATATATATATTTAGTAATATAAGTAAAACAAGACGAAATACGCTAATTTCTTATATAAAAAACATTTCATTCCGTTTTTTTATATTAAATTTATGTCATTAATATTCAACCCATTAATTTCTAAATTAAAAAACAGATTCTTATGAAAAAAATGTTTATTAGAGGATTAGTTCTATCAAGTGCTTTGTTATTGCTAATTTCCTGCAAAAAAGAAGAACCTGCAGTAACCATAGACACTAACGCAATCAAAGAAGAAATTCAAGCCAAGGAAAATGAATTTGCTGAAACATACAATGCTGGTGTACTGAAAAATATAGGATATTTTGCAGATGATGCCATTACATATCCACAAAATAATCAACCTGTAACTGGCAAAGAAGCAATAATTGAATATTTGAAAGCCCACGTTGACACTATTTCAAAAAGTAAGAAAATTTCATTTACAACTAATGAAGTTTTTGTTTCAAAAGATGGCGACCAAGTTGTTGAAACAGGAAATTATAAAGTAGTAGACTCAACAGAAACTATTGTGAATTCAGGAAATTATATGACATTATTCGTTAAAAAAGACGGGAAATATTATAGCTTAAGAGATATGAGCACATCTGATTTGCCAAACAAATAAAAAAGCATAAAATTTACTAAAAGAGCAGTTTGAAATTAATTTCGAACTGCTCTTTTTATTTGGTTTATAAGTTATCTCAAAGACTATTAATATAATTCAATTCTCTTTTTGTCACATCTGTTTTGGTATAGACAACAAAAAAATAACCCTGACAAATCACTTTATCAGGGTTATTATATTATCGATTTCATTTAAATTTATTAGATGATCATTAACGTCTTCTTCCGCCGCCGCCGCCGCCAAATCCGCCGCCGCTACCTCTAAAACCGCCACCGCCGCCGCCAGATCTATAACTACTACCACTACTTCCTCTGTTAAAGCTAGAACCTGAACTAGAACGAGAAGAATTCATCGAATTGGATGAAGATGGTCTCGATGATGAAGATGATCTATTTGCATCTCGTGTAGAAGCTGAATTTCTATTACTAGCATCTCTTGTAGAAGCTGAATTTCTATTTGCATCTCTTGTAGAAGCAGTATTTCTATTACTATTATTACTGTTTCTATTACCGTTATTTACATTGTTCCTGTTATTACTGTTTATGTTATTGTGCGATATATTATTCGCAGTGTTTCTGCTATTATTATTATAATTATTGTAGCGATTATTATTAACAATAACATTTGTATTATGATAACCATAACCTCCACCATGATAATGATAATTGTTATGACGATAAATCCCAACAGCCATAACAGTCGCAAATCCAAACCATGGAGGATAAAACCCATAATAATACGGAGGATAATAAGGGACATATGCAGGCGAATAAACATATTGCACGATTGGTGCTTGCTCAACAATAACTGTAGTAGTAGAGGCTGGCACATTTACAGTAACTGGATCAGCTCCAGTATAGGCAGGATTGGATGTAACTCCTCCGCTTCCTTTTGGACTAGGCTCAACAACATAATCCTTCCCATACAATTCCTTGTCACCAACAATTTGCAAGTTTATCTTTTTATTTTTATCCTTTGAAACCATAATGACCGCAACATCTTGAGTTTCGGTTTTGCTTATGGGATCTCTAAGGATGAATGTAAAGTCATCACCATCTTTCTTAGTTTCCACTTTGATAAAATCTATTTTTTTATCGCCGTTTAAATCCAAATTATTGATTTTACTTTTTTCGTCATTTAATGACTTTTCGAAGTCTTCAATAGTTTTAGACTTTTGAAAAAGATCCAAAACAGCATAAAGATCCAGATTATCTCCCGGTAAACCTAGTTCTCCAGTATCACTTGTTTGAGAAAAAGCTGTCAAACCAGAAAAGCTCATTGCTATTACTAAAAACGATAAAAATCTTATTTTCATATTATTATGATTTAAAAAATTGTAGTGTAAATATAACAAACATAACTTAATAAATTATGTCTCCCCTTGGAATATATAACATACAACTCAAAATTTATGCCAAATAAACTGATCCATATCCTTTTATTTTTATTCACCTCAATAAAATTAAAGCAGCAAATGAATATAAATTCATGAGTGCCACATCGAAAATTTAAAACTTTAAATAGGGCAAACAACTCAATCTAAACTAATTTTACAAATAAATTACTCGCAATTTTATTAGAAATGGTTAATTCTGTGCCGTTTACTTTTATTTTCAACGACAAATCAAAAGCTTCCTTGGTTACCACTTCAATTTTGGTTCCCAATCCAATTTGCTGTTTGTCGAGATATTTCAAGAAATCAGAAGAATTGTCTTTTACTCCTACGCAAATTCCTAATTGGTTTGCCAATAACTCAGATAACAATTGCTTTTCTATCGCAATCATTCGGCCTTGAGCATCAGGAATCGGATCACCATGTGGATCTTCTGTAGGATTTCCAAGAAAATCATCGAGTTTATTAATGAGTTTTTCAGATTTGATATGCTCAAGCTGTTCGGCAATATCATGAACTTCATCCCAAGAGAAATCAAGCTTCTCAACCAAAAATACTTCCCATAAACGGTGTTTTCTCACAATCATTTTGGCAGCATGTTTCCCGTTTTCAGTTAACGAAACTCCTTGGTATTTTTTATAATTAACTAAATCTTTTTCGGCCAATTTTTTAAGCATATCCGTTACGGAGGAAGCTTTGGTTTCCATCATTTCGGCAATTGCATTGGTGCTTACTTCACTATCGAGACTAGTAGTAAGGTGATATATGGATTTTAGGTAATTTTCTTCGGAGAAAGTCATTTTTTTAAAGTTTGTAAGTTAAAAGACTCTGAGTATATAAGTTAAAGGATTTTTATAAAATCTTAGAAACTCAGGGTCTCAGCAACTATTTTAATTTTTTACAATAAACAAAGGTATTGAAATTTTATGGCGTAGTTTATCAACTGTAGTGCCAAAAATTAGATCTTTCAAACCAGCATGCCCATGAGTTCCCATGACCAAAATATCAAAATTACCATTGTTTATTATCGTTGGAATAATCTTGGTAGGATTTCCAAATCCTAATTCTGTTTCAATTGTAAAGCCTTTTTGCGAAAGCATTTCTTTATACTCTAGCAATGACGTTTCATCTATTGTGGTTTCGTGGTCATCGGCTTCATCACCGTACATCATGGCACCAACGGTTTCTACCACATGCATCAAAGTGTATTTGGCGTCCATTCCTCCTAATTCAAAAGCATGATTTAAGGCCGCTTCGTCTGCAGAAGAAAAGTCAACCGAAACTGCAATGTTTTTATAAGAATATGTCCCCGTTGAAGTAAATTTCAAAGTCAAAAGATGTGGAGAATGATTTTGAATATCCGGTTTTGATTTTGTTACAAAAGGTTTAATTACAATATAAAGCAACAAAATCAAGAAACTAATTGCCAAGGGCACTACCGTTAACCAAAGAATTAATGGGTTTTCTGAAGTTTCTAACCATCCTTGAATTTCCGAAAAAACCAATTTAGCATTGAGCGAAACAATAATCAAAGCCACTATCCACGACGCAATTTGTGTTGTTCTGCTAATATGAAATCCTTTCATTTTTCTTTTATCACTCACAAAATGAATGAGCGGAATGATAGCAAACCCTAATTGTAAACTTAAAATTACCTGACTCAGAATCAACATTTTTCCAGTAACGCTTTCGCCAAAAATAAAAATAACAATCATTGCAGGCACAATAGCGATTAAACGAGTAATAATTCTACGAACCCAAGGCTGAATCCGTAAATTCAAATAGCCTTCCATTACAATTTGCCCAGCTAATGTTCCGGTAACCGTCGAACTTTGCCCCGCTGCTATTAAGGCTACTGCAAATAAAATAGGCGCCCACTTAGTTCCTAATATCGGTTGCAGAAAACGGTAAGCATCTTGAATTTCGGCCACTTCGAACATTCCGTTTTTATAGAATGTAGCTGCCGCCAAAATTAAAATAGCAGCATTTACTAAGAAAGCCAAGTTTAAGGCTATTGTTGAATCTATAAAATTATATTTAATGGCTTGTTTGATTCCTGCTGGACTACGGTCAAATTTTCTGGTTTGCACCAAAGAAGAATGCAGATACAAATTGTGTGGCATTACTGTGGCTCCAATAATCCCAATAGCAATATAAAGTGCCGACTCATTAGGCAAAGAAGGGATCAAACCGTAAAGTACTTTTCCCATTTCAGGTTGTGCAAATATCATTTCGAATATAAAGGAAAACCCAATAATCATAACCAATACAATGATAAACGCCTCCATTTTTCGAATGCCTTTATTAATTAGAAAAAGCAATAAAAATGTATCTAAAACCGTAATCAAGACCGCTTCTATCAAAGGGATTCCAAACAATAAATTGATACCGATAGCCATCCCTAAAACTTCGGCAAGATCACAGGCGGCAATGGCGATTTCGGCGAGAAAATAAAGAATATAATTAATAAATTTCGAATAGGTTTCCCGTGATGCTTGCGCCAAATCACGCTGGGTAACGATTCCCAATCGGGCACTTAAGCTTTGCAGTAATAATGCCATCAAATTACTCATCAATAATACCCACAATAAAGCATACCCGAACTGGCTCCCTCCAGCTATGTCCGTCGCCCAATTTCCTGGATCCATATACCCAACACTAACCAAATAGGCTGGGCCAAAAAAAGCTAATATTTTTCTGAATACCGAAGTTTTATTTTGTGTTGCCACCGATTGGTGTACTTCTTCAAGTGATTTGCTCATATTTAAACATTTAAAAAACAAATGTATAAAATAACTTTACATTACTAAAATTATTTTTTAGTTTTGTCTAAAAATTATTTAACAACACCCTAAATGAAAAATTTTATACTAATAATATCCTTTCTGTCAATATCGAATTATGCCTTATCACAAGATTTACCAAGCATACAAACAGACAGACCTGACCAAACCGAATGCCCTTTTATTACACCAAAAGGATATTTACAGTTTGAAAATGGTTTGTCTTATGAAAAAATCGATGGTGATTCCAAAGCTTTTGTTACTCCAACAATATTAACCAAATTTGGAATCAACGATCATTTTGAGTTACGATTAATCACAGAGTATTCAATAGAAGAAAGCAATTCAAATAAGATTTCGGGAATAAATCCGGTACTAATAGGTTTCAAAACCCGACTATTTGAAGAAAAGGGACTGATCCCGACAACCTCATTCATCGCCCATCTTGGTCTTCCAAAATTGGCTTCATCTGATTTGAAAGCAACATACTATACTCCTGAATTTCGTTTTACGATGCAACATACCATTTCCGATCGACAAACTTTAAGCTATAATTTGGGTGCCGAATGGAGCGGAGTAACTCTGGAACCTATATTCATTTACACTTTAACAACAGGATACTCTTTTTCAGAAAAAATTGGTGGATACATAGAATTCTTTGGTTTTATACCACAAATAGAAAAACCAGATCATCGATTTGACGGAGGCTTAACTTATTTATTCAACCCAAACCATCAACTGGATGTTTCTGCAGGTTTCGGGCTCTCCAAAATTTCACCAAAATATTATGTTTCATTAGGATATTCCTTTAGGTTCAAAATCTAATATCAAACTATAACAAAACTTTATAATTCAAACTTATATCTTGGTTTGAAACTTTGTAACTTTGCAGTTCTAAAAGTTGAACTTAAAATAAAAAATATGTATCCAGAAGAAATGGTAAAACCAATGCAAGCTGAATTAACGTCTGCTGGTTTTCAAGAATTACATACCGCTGATGCTGTAGAAAGCGCAATAAAATCAGCAGGAACAACACTTGTAGTAGTAAACTCTGTTTGTGGTTGCGCAGCTAGAAATGCACGCCCAGGAGCAAAAATGAGTTTGGATAATGCAAAAAAACCATCAAATCTAGTAACTGTTTTTGCAGGTGTAGATCGCGAAGCGGTAGAAGCTGCAAGAGGATTTATGTTTCCATTCCCTCCATCTTCTCCAAGTATTGCTTTGTTTAAAGACGGTGAATTGGTTCATATGTTAGAGCGTCACCACATTGAAGGACGTCCAGCAGAAACTATTGCAGAAAACTTAAAAGATGCTTTCAACGAGTATTGTTAAGCTTTAAAAGTCATTAAAATAAAAAAACCATTCGCTTGAGCGAATGGTTTTTTTATTTTAAAACTATTTTGTTCTTCCTTATTTTCCATGTAGTTGTTTATAAAGCGTGATAATTGGTGTTTGATTCAATCGAATAAAACCTTGCTCGGGACGGTCAAGTGCCAGAATCAACCACATCAAAGAAGCAAAAATTATGGAAATTATAACCGCGACAATGTTATTTTTTTTTCCTGAAATTCCAAACTGATATCCCAATAAAAACATTGAAAACAATGTGATAATGCCCAAAATAAATAAGATGGCAAATGGGATTCGGTACTCAAAAGTGAAAGTTACACGCTGATTGTATATTTCATTCAAATCGTTTGTTGACCCCGTATAAAGTGAGAATGCTTCTGAACTTCTATCAAAAGCCGCCAATGCTTCCGAATAATGCCAAAGAGAATCCAAAATTGCTTGAGACCTAGTTTTTAAGTGCTCTAATTTTTGCGGTGATAAATCATTGGCAATAGCCGCACGTAAATCAGTATACTCAATCAAAAGCTTCCTTGTGCTTGATTTATAGGGTTCCGGAATTAATCCGGCTCTTAAATACGTAGTGCGGATAGTCGTTACCTCATCCAGCAAAAGTTTCTTGCGCTCGTTATAACGGTTGTCAACAATTTGAAAGGTAAACGCCAACATAAAAGCCAACAAACCGAGTGCTGCGCCTACGACAGATCCCACAGGAGCATCACTAACTTTAACCGCTTTTCTTTTTAAATAAAATCCATATTGTTGACCCAAAAGAATTGGAATCAAAACGCATAAAAACGGAATTAAATACATTGCCAAATTTAGAAACATAATATTACCCATAATTTTTACAATTAAATTCAAAACAATTTTGGAATAAACACAACACATTCATTGACATAAAGTTACAATTTATATATTACAAAAATTAAAAGTCAACAAAGCATATCA
The DNA here is from genome assembly GCF_056405915.1 of Flavobacterium sp. P1_E4. NCBI lineage: Bacteria > Pseudomonadati > Bacteroidota > Flavobacteriia > Flavobacteriales > Flavobacteriaceae > Flavobacterium > Flavobacterium sp. P1_E4. The sequence continues at coordinate 75,822 of NZ_JBFUBE010000013.1, read as the reverse complement.
AATTTCTGTTCAACGCAAAGTATTTAAAACAAAAAACCACGCAAATTGCGTGGTTTTTTGTTTTAAAAAAATAATAACTAATTCCAGCCACCACCCAAAGCCCTGTACAATTGTATTGTTGAACTCAATTGATTTTGTGTCAACTCTGAAAGGCTTAATTCTGCATCAAACAAATCTACTTCTACTTGTATAACTTCCAAGTAAGAAACATAGCCATTATAATACCTGGCGCTCGATAATTCCAAGTTTTTTCTAGCTGCAATAACTTGCTTGTTTCTAGCTGCCCATTCTTCTTTATAAGTTTTCACGTTTTGCAAAGATTGTTCTACTTCAGCAACGGCTACAAGGCAAGTCTTTTGGTAATTAAGTCTTGATTCTTCAGCAATTTGACGGTATATTTCTACTCTTCTTCTGTTTTTACCAAAATTAAAAATCGGCCCAGCAACTGAAGCGCTAGCGTTTTGCAGATAGGAAGATCCATCAAACAAAGAACTTACTTGACTGTTTGCGAAGCCAGCCAATGCAGCAATATTGAAAGAAGGAAAACGCATCGCTTGTGCAACACCTATTCTTTCATTAGCAGCCATATAATTTCTTTCAGCTTGATTTACATCAGGTCTATTTTTTAATAAAATAGAAGGAATAGAAACGGGTAAATTATTCGCTACTTGAAGCTCTGTGTTGGTTTTACCACGCTCAATTGGACCAGGAGCTTGACCAATCAATATTGAAATAATATTTTCTTGAATAGTAATCTGTCTCTTAAAAGCAGGAATAGCTGCTTCAGCAATTGCTACTTGTTGTTCGATTTGAACCTTATCTACTTCAGAAACGTAACCAGCCGAAAACCTTTGATTAATAATATCAAATCCTTTTTGTCTAGATTCCAAAGTCTTTTGTGCAACAAGTAGTCGGTTATCAAAATCACGAAGTTGAAAATAAGCAACCGCAATATCACTAACCAAATTAGAAAGAATCACTTTACGGCCTTCTTCACTAGCTATTAATTCATCTTGAACCGCTCTGTTTTCGTGACGAACTTTACCCCAAAAATCCAATTCCCAAGATAAATTAGCAGACGCACTAGAAGGCATAAATGCTTTCTCATTGCTGTTTACAGTAGCACTATAACCAATTGCAGGCAATAAGTCGGCTTTGGTATAACCCAATTCTGCTCTAGTACGTTCAATACGAGCCATCGCAATTCTCATATCATAATTATTTTCAAGTCCCTTACTTATTAGTCCTTTTAAAACATCATCATTAAAAAGATCAAACCATTTTACGTTAACTACAGAAGCCAACGTATCTGCATTTGCGGGACCATTCTGAAAATTAGCAGTATTCGGGTCTTCTGGCTTTTGGTATTTAGGACCTACCAAACAACCTACAGGAAGTACTGCAAGGGTAAGAATAACAACAACTATTTTAAATTTATTCATCATGATCTGTAGTTTTTGAATCCGTACTATTTTCAGTTGCTACAACCTCATCCTTGTTTTTTCCGATGTTTTCAATCATTACAAATAAACCCGGAACAATTAATACTCCAAGGACTGTGGCTATCAACATACCACTGAATACTGCCATTCCCATTACGATACGAGCCTGTGAACCAGCGCCCGTAGCTGTAAGTAACGGAACAACCCCAAGTATAAAGGCAAAAGCAGTCATTAATATTGGTCTAAAACGAAGTTTAGCAGCAACCATTGCAGCCTCATAAAGTGGTACTCCTTTTTCATATTCTTCTTTGGCAAACTCAACGATAAGAATCGCATTCTTGGCGACCAGTCCGATTAACAATACCAATCCAATTTGCGCAAACACATTATTCACATAAGCATCACTACCAATTCTAGCCAAAAACAATCCTAAAAATGCTCCAAAAACTGCAAAAGGCGCTCCAAGTAATACACTAAAAGGCAACTTCCAACTTTCGTATTGTGCCGCAAGAATTAAGAATACAAAAACTAAGGCCATTAGAAATACAGTACCTCCACTTGGAGAATGTTTTTCTTGATACGACAAGTTGATATAATCGTAACTCATATCGGCTGGTAGAGTTTCTTTGGCGACTTCTTCCAATGCATCCAAAGCTTGTGCACTACTGTAGCCGTCGTTAGGACTTCCTCCAATCTCAGCTGATCTAAATAAATTTAGTCGGTTGGTAAAATCAGGTCCAGCAACTTTTGTAGCCGTAACTAAAGTGGATATAGGCAACATATCACCGTTGTCATTTCTTACGTAAATCTTATTAAGATTTTCAGGCTTTAGTCTGTCAACAGCATCTCCTTGCAAATACACTTTGTACTGACGCCCAAAACGGTTAAAGTCATTCACATAAGATCCTCCCAAAAAGGCACCCAATACTTCAGTAACCCTTGAAACAGGGACTCCCAATTTCATCGCTTTTTCATTATCGATATCCAATTTTATCTGAGGTGTGCCTGCATTAAAAGTGGTATAAATTCTTTTGATTTCGGGACGTTTTTGTGCAGCAGCAATAAATGCCTGTGTCTGCTGAGCAAGATACTGTGGAGTGTTTCCACCTCTATCCTGCAGCATTAAGCTAAAACCGGCAGAAGCACCCAAACCTTGAATCGCTGGTGGCCCAAATGCAAAAGCAGTAGCATTTGTAATTTGTGTTGACAATCTTTTATTCAATCGATCCACTAACTGTTTAGCAGTTTCACTCCTTTCTTCCCATGGTTTTAAGGATATGAAAATAAAGGCATTATTCGGCTGATAGGAATTGGTAAGCATACTAAATCCATTGATTGTGGTATATGACAATATTGATTTTTCCTCCTTTAAAAACCCATCGACCTTCCTTGAAATTTCATCTGTTCGCTGAAGTGAAGATGCAGGTGGCAATGCAATATTAATTAAAACATAGCCTTGATCCTCCTCAGGAATAAAACCTGATGGAATTTTCAAACCCAATAATACTACAGCTGCAATAACTACTCCTAGTAAAACAACAATACGCATCGCTTTTTTGGCAAAAAAAGTAGCTCCAGTTATATAAGTTCCAGTCACTTTTTCAAAAATTCTATTGAAACCAGCAAAAAATTTGGCCAACCATCCTTTTTGTTGATCAACTGGTTTTGTGGGTTTCAGCAGCATGGCACAGAGTGCGGGACTGAGCGACAAGGCACTAAACGCAGAGAAAGCCACCGAGACCGCGATCGTTATGGCAAATTGTTGGTAAAAACGGCCAGTGATACCAGGTGTCATCGCAACAGGCACAAACACCGCAATCAAAATAAGGGCAATAGCAATTACTGGCCCAGACACTTCACGCATTGCTTGTATCGTTGCATCTTTTGGAGATTTACCATGTTCAATATGATGCATCACAGCTTCCACAACCACAATTGCGTCATCCACAACAATACCAATCGCTAGTACCAATCCCAATAAAGACAAGGTGTTTATTGAAAAGCCCAACATTGGAAAAACCGCAATGGTACCGATTAATGATACAGGTACCGTTATGAGAGGAATCAAAGTGGCGCGCCAGTTTTGAAGAAATATAAACACAACTAGAATAACCAGTAAAACGGCTTCAAAAAGAGTATGAACGATATCATCAACACCCGCAGTAATGGCAAGTGTTGTATCCAATGATTCTTGGTACGAAATGTCTTTTGGAAATTTTTCAGACATTTTTTTCATAGCTTCTTTGGCAAGTGTAGCTACTTCCAGAGCGTTACTTCCCGGCATCTGAAACATAGTAATTGCTGCTGTGGCACTACCGTTTCTACGAGCGTTTGAACTATAATTTTCCGTCCCCAATTCAATTCTGGCGATATCGCTTAATAATACTTGTGAACCATCTGATTTACTTCTAACTACAATTTGGCCAAATTCTTTCTCGGTAACCAAACGATCTTGAAGAGTAACGCCATAAGTAAAATCCGTTCCAGGAACAGCAGGCTCAGCGCCAAATTTCCCTCCAGGACTAATCATATTTTGAGCATTCAAGGCATTCTTTACGTCCTCGACAGTTACCCCAAGTTTACTCATTACATCGGCCTTAAGCCAAACCCTCATGGAATAATCACTTCCCCCAAAAAGGGAAACCTCACCAACTCCTTTTATACGTGCCAATTGATCGACAATGTTGATATTGGCATAGTTGTTCAAAAATTTTGAATCGTATTTAGGATTTGTGGAAGTAAGTGTAAACAACATCATCGGAAACGATAATGATTTTTTCACCACGACCCCTTGTTGTTTTACACTTGAAGGCATAAAAGGAGCCGACTGTGCTTGACGGTTTTGGGTAAGCATATTGGCATTATCCAAATTCGTACCCACGTCAAATGTTACCTCAATTGTACAAGCTCCATCAGAGGTGTTTGTCGATTTTATGTAAAGCATCTGTTCTACTCCATTTACCTTTTGTTCGATTGGTGTAGCAACAGCTTGCTCAACATTCAAAGCATTTGCACCTGTGAAAGTAGTAGTGATTTTTACAACAGGCGGATTGATATCTGGATACTGCGATATTGGCGTTTTTTGTAATGCAAGTAATCCGAGTATCACTATAATGATACTGATTACCATGGCTACAATTGGTCTTCTAACAAAAAATTCTCCCATAATGATGTTTCTAAATTATTTATTAGCCCTAATTATTTCTCTGCTTTTCCTGGAGCCCAGTCTACAATTTTCGGAGTTATAACACTTCCGCTTTTCAATAGAGAGGTTCCACCCATAGCCACTTTATCATTAGCCGTTAATCCATCAAGAACCAAATAAGAGTCTTTGTATGACGGACCAATTTGTACCATTTTCATATCAACTTTATTGTCATTACCTACCACATAAACCTGATAGATTCCTTGCATTTCAATAACAGAACGTTGAGGAATAACTATTGCATTTTTACGAACATCGGTAACCACATGAATTTTCACATATTGACCAGGTCGAATTAATTGGTCGGGGTTTGCAAATGCAGCCTCAAAAGTTACTGCCCCTGTAGTTGGATCAATTTGTCTATCGGCAAAACTGATTTTTCCTTTTTCGGAGTAAATCGAACCGTCCGACAATTCTAATGAAATTGATTTCCCGGCTCCTTTTAGACTGGAATCTTTCTTGGTTATTTCTCTAAAAATTCTAAGATATTCCTGCTCGCTCATTGTAAATCGAACTCTTACATCCCCTAAATCCGAAACCGTATTTAAAACAGATGCGGCACCCGGGCGAACATAATCTCCGACCCTAACTTTTGATATCCCTATCAATCCTGAAATTGGGGCAAGAATTGTACAATACCCTAATTCTATTTTTGAATTTTCTAATTTGGCGGTAGCTGCTTTTATGGAAGCAGTAGCTGCATTATACGCTGATTTTGCTGCTATTAATTCTCTTTGACTGACAGCGTTCATCTTCGCAAGCGGCACCATCATGTCATAATCTGATTTGGTTTTAGCCAATCTAGCTTGCATTTCTGCCAAATCTGCCTCAGCTTGATGTACGTTTTCTTGAAACGGTAACGGATCAATAGTGTATAACAATTGTCCTTTCGTTACCAGACTACCTTCTTTGAAATTGAGGCTTTCGATAACACCATCAACTCTAGGGTTAATCTGTATATCAGATTGCCCAAAGGTCTGTCCTGTGAATTCCGATTCGAGTCTTACATCTTGCTGTAGTACTTTTACAACCGAAATTTCAAGCGGCTTTGCTTCTGGTGCCACTTCTTTTTTACAGGAAGTATAAAATGAAGAGAGAACTATAACAAAAAATAATATTTTAATCTTTTTCAGCGCATTCATAAAATTATTATTAAAATTAGTAAAAACAAAAATACAGATTTATATTTATCATAAAGAATAAATTACAAAAAACAAGCGAATTATCTACAATGATTAATAAAAAAATTAATAATTTATAGTTGTTTTGAATTATCACTCAGAATCTTATAATCATTCTTTGCTGAAAATATCTCAGTTACTGTTTTTTTACTAAATTAGTAGATTGTATTCTATAATTCTCAACATAGCAAAAACATTAATTGTTTTTTAATCTGCATCACCTTTTACTAACATTAAATTTCAAAACTATGTCTAAGTCAAATAAAAAAGAGCTGAATGAATATGAGGAAAACCTTATTGACCTAAACGCTTTAAGCAAAAAAGAACTAATTCAACGAGCTAAAAAATTCTCAAAACAATATAATGTTGGTGATGGAGATGGTTTTAAGCTTAAAGACTGTGAGACAAAAGCCAGTTTCAATTTGGGTGATGAAGGAAAACCGTTAGTAAATCAAACCTTGCAAATAGGTGTTGAAGCTCTGTCCGCCATGCAAGATGTATTATATGCCCAAGACAAATGGTCATTATTATTAGTTTTTCAGGCAATGGATGCCGCCGGCAAAGATGGAGCTATCAAGCATGTTATGTCAGGAGTCAACCCACAAGGATGTCAGGTTTCTTCATTCAAATCACCCAGTTCAGAGGATTTAGACCATGATTTTTTATGGCGATGCCAAAAACATTTACCGGAACGTGGACGCATAGGAATATTTAACCGTTCTTATTATGAAGAAGTCTTGGTGGTACGTGTTCACGAAGCAATTTTAAAAGGCCAAAAAATTCCAGAGAAACTAATTACCAAAGACATTTGGGAAGAGCGTTTCCAGGACATTCGAAACTTCGAAAAATACCTAAACAGAAATGGAACTATTGTACTCAAATTTTTCCTTAATGTTTCCAAAAAGGAACAAAAAAAGCGATTTATAGAGCGCGTGGACGATCCTGACAAAAACTGGAAATTTAGTGCTGCAGACGCAAAAGAAAGAGGCTATTGGGACGATTATATGCATGCTTATCAGGAATTAATAAAAAACACCTCAACCAAAAAATCCCCTTGGTATGTGATCCCTGCAGACAATAAATCCTATGCCCGTATCGCCATAGCATCAGCAATCATAACAGCACTAGATGAAATGGATTTAGAATACCCAAAAGTAAGTGCCGAAAAAATAGCCGAATTAAATGCTGTCAAAAAAGCATTATTGGACGAGAAAGATTAATGTCCTTTATTTAAATTTGAAATATGACTTCTAAACTTTTTCCACCTTCGGAATGGATTAAAGAATACGATACTAAAACCTTAAAAAGCGACTTTGTAGCCGGAATAACTTTGGCTGCCTATGGAATTCCAGTATCTCTTGCTTATGCAACCCTTGCAGGACTACCTCCACAATACGGAATTTACGGCTACCTGATTGGTGGTTTGTTTTATGCCTTATTGGGAACCAGTAAACAACTAGCCATAGGCCCCACATCGGCAATCTCCTTACTTATTGGCACCACAATTGCTGATATGGCCAACGGAGATCTTCAACGTTGGGCAGACATAGCCTCACTCACAGCCCTTGTATTTGCAGGAATGGCAATACTCGCTTATCTCTTACGTTTGAGTGGAATTATCAATTTTATTAGCGAAACCGTTTTGGTCGGATTCAAAGCCGGTGCTGCTATAACAATTGGTTTGACACAATTACCCAAATTATTTGGCGTAAAAGGCGGAGGAGAAAATTTTATTGATCGCATTATCACTCTTTTTTACCAACTCCCAGACACTAATACCTCCGTATTTATTTTTGGCGTTGCCGCTATTATTATTCTAATAATTGGCGAAAAAAAAGCGCCAGGACGACCCATTGCAATCTTTATAGTAATTTTATCCATTTTACTCATATCGGCAACTTCATTAGGTCTTCATGGATTTAGTACAGTTGGAGTAATTCCCACAGGTTTACCGAAATTCCATTTGCCTTCACTTCAGATTAGTGATGTAGATGGCGTACTTCCACTGGCAATGGCCTGTTTTTTATTGTCTTATATCGAAAGTGTTTCGGCAGGAAGAACATTGGCTCAAAAAAATGGATATGTCATTGACCCACGGCAAGAATTACTGGCACTTGGAGTCGCCAATGCAGCTGTAGCATTCGGACAGGGTTACCCCGTTGCCGGAGGATTATCACAGTCTGCCGTAAATGATACCGCCGGTGCAAAAACCCCATTGTCACTATTATTTGCCTCAATAACTATAGCTGTCTGTTTATTGTTTTTAACGGGATTCCTTCAAAATTTACCAAATGTAATTTTGGCATCCATTGTCTTGGTAGCCATTAGAGGCCTTTTTGATTTAGAGGAAATCAAACATCTCTATAAAATAAACAAACAGGAATTTTACGTTGCCATGATTGCACTTGTCGCCGTACTTATTTGGGGAATTTTAACTGGCGTTTTACTAGCAGCAATGGTAACTTTACTGTTGTTGATAAAAGCAGCCTCAAAACCAACTGTGGCTTTCTTAGGTAGAATACCAGGAACCAAACGCTATACCGACATGGTAAGGCATCCGGACAATGAGAAAATCGAAGACGTACTGCTTGTTCGGATTGAATCTTCCATATTCTATTTTAATGCCGAATACATCAAAGAGCAGATTTGGGGAAAAATCTATAGCGAACCTGACTCTCTAAAAACGGTTATTTTGGATCTTAATTCCTCTCCCCGAATTGATATTGCTGGTGCCCGCTTTTTAAAACACCTTTTTGTCGATTTAAAAGCCAAGAATGTTTCTCTAAAAATTGCCGAAGCTCGCTCCGAAGTTCGGGACAGTCTCCGTGCCGAAGGTCTAGAAGTACTATTGGGACACATCAGTCGCGCAGTCTCAGTTGACGACTTGGTAGTTAGTGCGACGCAAAATAATGAGGGGGTGCCACCAGCAAGAGAAAAGGGCTAACAACTTTGTCTTCATTGCCCTTTTCTCCTGCTGCTGTCGGGCTATCCGCTACTTCGGTAGCCAGCTTCTATCCCTCACCCGAAATTACTGCTAAACATCAAGCTATATATTAATCATACCTATTTAAAAAAAATATTATCTCTTTTAATAAAAATCATGAAAACAAATTAATGCGTTTATTTTACTAAATTTGCCTTATAAATTCGTTTTTTTCAATTGAGGTTGCTTTTTTAATACATTAAATAATAATACTTCACAGAAAACGGAAATGCTCTAATTTTTAAAAAGAAAAAACGAAATCGATATAGTTATAAAAGAATTATTATGATTAACAAAAAAGTAAATACCGTTCAAGAAGCGCTTCAAGGAATTGAAAACGGAATGACCCTCATGCTTGGTGGTTTCGGATTGTGTGGCATACCCGAAAACTCCATCGCCGAATTGGTTCAAAAAGAAACGACAAACCTAACCTGCATTTCAAATAATGCTGGAGTAGATGATTTTGGACTTGGTTTGCTTTTGCAAAAAAAACAAATCAAAAAAATGATTTCTTCCTATGTTGGTGAAAATGCCGAATTCGAACGTCAAATGCTTTCTGGTGAACTTGAGGTAGACCTTATTCCACAAGGAACTTTGGCCGAAAGATGTCGTGCAGCACAAGCTGGAATTCCAGCCTTTTTCACGCCCGCCGGTTATGGAACCGAAGTAGCCGAAGGCAAAGAAGTTCGTGAATTCAATGGCAAAATGCACATTATGGAACATGCTTTCAAAGCCGATTTTGCAATAGTAAAAGCCTGGAAAGGAGATACCGCAGGAAACCTCATCTTCAAAGGAACAGCCAGAAACTTCAATCCATGCATGTGCGGTGCTGCCAAAATCACCGTGGCCGAAGTAGAAGAATTAGTCGAAGCGGGAACATTGGATCCCAACCAAATTCACATCTCTGGGATTTTAGTGCAACGTATCTTCCAAGGAGAAAAGTATGAGAAAAGAATTGAGCAACGTACAACTAGAAAAAGAGAATAGATATCAAATTTTAAAGAATTGACAATCTTATATTTTCCTTTTTTTTAGATTTAAAAAAATAAAAACACATGGCATTAGATAAAATAGGAATTGCAAAACGAATTGCAAAAGAACTAAAAGACCGTTATTTCGTAAATCTAGGCATCGGAATACCCACTTTGGTCGCCAATTATATCCCGAAAGGAATTGACGTCGAATTTCAAAGCGAAAATGGTGTTCTAGGCATGGGGCCTTTCCCTTTTGAAGGCGATGAAGATGCAGATATCATCAATGCGGGAAAACAAACCATCACCACTTTGCCTGGAGCTTCTTTTTTTGACTCAGCAACCAGCTTTGGAATGATCCGCGGACAGCATGTCGACTTGACAATCCTAGGCGCTATGGAAGTTTCAGAAAATGGAGACATTGCCAACTGGAAAATCCCAGGAAAAATGGTCAAAGGAATGGGTGGAGCCATGGATCTTGTAGCCTCTGCCGAGAATATTATAGTCGCAATGATGCATGTCAACAAAGCAGGAGAATCCAAAATATTAAAAAAATGTACCTTACCATTAACCGGCGTTGGTTGTGTGAAAAAAGTAGTGACCGAATTGGCAGTTTTAGAAATCACCCCAAAAGGTTTTAAACTACTGGAAAGAGCACCTGGAGTTACGGTAGAACACATTATAGCTTCCACAGAAGCCAATTTAATCATCGATGGTGAAGTTCCAGAAATGATAATTGATTAAAATCCATCTACTTAAAAAACAATTCTTACGAATTGTTTTTTTTTTGCTTAAAATGCAAAATTGAGATAACTCTCTAATAGATAATTCACTTTTTAATTAGACAATTATCATTTAACATATAATTTGTAATCTTTTTAAATTTTTATTTATATTTGTTAGTAACAAACAAAACAAACAAAATTATGAAAAATTACAGATTATTATTAATAGCGTTTTTATTTTCAGCTAGTATGATGGCTCAAGATAGAGGATCGGTTGTACTTGATCTTTATGGAAGTTACACTTTTTCAAACAACGTTAACTTTGATTATGGAAGCCTTAAAATTGGAGATGGTCTTACGTATGGTGCTGGATTTGAATTTTTTCCTCAAAAATCTACATCTGTAGAACTTAAATATTTAAGGCTCGATACCTCTATGAATGTTGATGTGCCTGTTAACGCTAACGATCTTGATAGTGACGGAGCGTTCAACTATATCTTAATAGGTGGTAATCACTACTTTGATAGTGGAAATAATGCAGTTCCTTATTTAGGTGGCGGACTTGGTGTGGCCATTACAGAAGGTCCATATGGCGGAAGTGATACCAACTTTGCATGGGAAATCAAAGGAGGTGTAAAAATAAAAACTGCTTCTATTGTTTCTATTAGTCTTCAAGCTAATCTTATATCAACTGTTGCTGCAGCTGGTACGGATACATATTGGGGATATTGGGGACCTGTTGCCGTACAGGATTATGCCTACTCCTATCAATTTGGCTTAGGAGCTATCTTTGGTTTCAACTTTAAATAAGAGAAACAAACATACATACTTAAAAAAAGCAACTCAATCGAGTTGCTTTTTTATTATCATAATTCTAGAATTAGAGATTATTTGAACCAAATAGTACCCAAAACTACCGCAATAATTACCATTTTCACCGCAATAATTTGAATGAGAGCCTTAAGAATCATACTTTTGAGGAATTGATCACATTATGAAATGAGCAAACCTAAAATTTGTCGCAAAAACCAATGAATATATGCTAATTACATATGACCGATAAAAAACAATAAAAATCGACATATGAAAAAAAATATTTCCTTTTATGTAATGCACATTTGCCTGTGCTTTATATTTCTATTTTTACCGTATGCGTTTTCTTCTACTGGCAGTATTTTTAGTTTACCTAATTTAGCCAGTAACCCGCATGATAGGATATACTTTTTCATTTATTTTTTACTGCTATTATTCTTCTACTTCAATTATTATATTTTAATTCCGAAGATTTATTTCAAAGAAAAACAGATTCGCTATGTTGTAATCCTAGTGTTGTTTCTATTATTTTTTCTTTGGATTTCAACTGTTTTTGATACTCCAGATAGAAATTTTCTTGATTTCAGATCGTCAAAACCATTTCCTTTAGGAGAAATACACCCACCAAAACCTGGAGATTTCAAACATCCAAATGGTCCGATGCCGTATAAAATGCCACGCCCAGGATTAAATGGCCTAACCCATTTTGGAGGACCCCCAACACAGTATAATCATACGATTTTGGTCTATTTAATCGGTGTTATTTCAAGTTTATTCATTGCCATAAAAATTCGTCTTCAAAAAGTGGAAGAAGACAAAATGAAATCAGAATTGTCTTTTTTGAAAGCACAAATCAATCCGCATTTTTTGTTTAATACCTTAAACAGCATTTATTCATTGGCCATAAAAAAAGATGACAAAACCGCCGACGCAGTGATACAATTATCTGAATTGATGCGGTATATCATGACTAATGCCAACGATGATGTCATTGCTTTGGACAAAGAAATCAATTACATCAACAATTACATACAGCTCCAAAAAACCCGCTTAGGAAACACAGTAACTGTCGATTACACAATGGAGGGCACTACATTCGGGAAAGCCATTACTCCGCTTATTTTAATATCATTTATTGAAAATGCCTTTAAACACGGTGTTAATCCAAATGAGAATTCCGAGATTTGTATTCGAATTACCATTGTTGGAGATTATTTGACTTTATTTGTATCCAACAATAAGGTGCAATCCATTCAATCTGACAGTGGCATTGGTTTACAAAACACCATAGAAAGACTCACTCTCTTGTATCCCAACAATCATGTTTTGTCTATTGATGATAATCCCAAAACCTATCTGATAACCTTAACTCTAAAAGTGGGATGATAAAAGCAATTGCACTGGATGATGAACCACCTGCACTGGATGTTTTACAAAGTTTTTGTGATAAAATAGACACAATTGATTTGCAAAAAACATTTACTAAATCCGAGGATGCGCTCAAATATTTGAAAAAATATCCTGTTGATTTGTTGTTTTTGGATATCAACATGCCTGCTATTTCTGGTATTGATTTCTACAAAAAATTACCACACAAAACCATGGTGATATTTACGACTGCCTATTCTGAATATGCGGTAGAAGGATTTACATTGAGTGCTACAGATTATCTTTTGAAGCCTTTTTCATTTCTTCGCTTTGAGCAAGCCGTAGAAAAAGCATATGCACAGTGGAAACAACAAAACCAAAATCCAGAACAACAATACCTTTTTATTCGAGCCGATTATAGTCTAATAAAAATCCTTCTCTCTGACATTCTATTCATCGAAGGACTTGATGATTATCTTAAAATTCATATCCAGAACCAAAAAACAATTGTAGCCAGAATGACCATGAAAGCCTTGTTGCAAAAACTGCCAGAGACTGAATTCATAAGGGTTCATCGTTCATTCATTGTTTCTCTGTCCAAAATAGAAAAAGTCAGAAACAAAGTAATCTACATAAACGGCGAGGAAATTCCAGTGAGTGCGAGTTATGAAACTACCTTTTTTGCCTTACTAAATAAACAATAACCTATCTCATTTCGTTATAAAAGGACATTTTTAACCTATCTACCTCTTAAAATCTATGCATTACCTCATAAATTTTAATGCATTTATGAGTTTAAATACTTTTACAATTGTAACCCTAAAATTGTATTTAGTATGGAAAGAAAAGATTTTTTAAGAGGATTAGGTTTCGTTGGATTAGGAGCGTTGACCATTCCTGTAATTAAGGCTTGCAGCAGTGATGATGACAATGCTTCTTCATCATCCGATACAACTCAAGCAACCGATACAGGAGGAACATCATCTAATGGAACATGTTCTGTCACCGCATCAGAAACCGCGGGGCCATTTCCAACAAAAACACCTGGATCATTGGTTACTTCAAACATTGTAAGTGACAGAACTGGTGTTGGATTTACCATAAACATCAATATAAAAAATACTAACGCAAGCTGTGCAGCACTTGCAGGTGCAATTGTGGATATTTGGCATTGTGACAAAGATGGTTATTACTCTGAATACGGCGGAACATCTATGCAAAGTGCCGATTTCACATCAGTACATTTCTTGAGAGGAAGACAAACCACAGATGCCAATGGATTGGTTCATTTCACGTCCATTTTTCCAGGATGGTATAGCGGTAGAGCGACACATATACACGTTCATATTTACAACGCTTCAGGGATATCGTTGCTGGTAACCCAAATTGCGTTCCCAGAAGGCTCAAATAGTGCTGTGGCCTTAGTAAACGCATCAAGCGCCAATGGTTATACCAAAGGGCTTTCTGGATATACCTATAATTCCTCAGACAATGTGTTTTCGGATTCTACTGCGAATGAAATGTCAACGGTTACAGGAAGTGTTGCAGATGGTTTTGTTTTGACGCATACAATAAATGTTGCCGGCTAAATAATTGTTAATTCGATAGTTTCTAAAAATGATTAAGCAAACACCAGCTCAAATTTATAGGTCCGATTTAAGAGCTGTTTCCGAATCAGATTCTTTTCAAAACTTATCGACTTTCAATTTTGGAGAATACCAAGATTGGTCCAGAAAACCGTTTGGCACTTTAAAAGTATTAAACGAAGGAATATTGGCACCATTACAAAAAACATTTACGTTCATTGATGCCGATACCGAAGTGGTTTTTTTGCCTCTCTTTGGCGGAATGGAATATAAAGATAGTTTGGGCAATTCGGATTTCATTAGAATCGAACAAATAAAACACATTTCAGCTCAAAAAGGAATGTCTATTGAACTTTCCAACCCCTATGAGTTAGAGAATATAAGCTATTTGGAAATTTGGTTTGCCGCAAAAAACTGCAATTTTAAAGCCGCTTCCAATCGGTTTCATTTTGGGTTTTCTAAAAGAAACAAAATGAATCCACTTTTTGAGTTTTCAAATACTCTTGGCTTTATTGGTATTTATGATGGAAGAAAAGAAGGTTTTTATGCGATGAAAAATCATTTAAACGGTGTATTTGTTTTTGTAATCAATGGAGCATTTGAAGTAGAAAATAGATTATTACAGGAAAAGGATGGTTTGAGTTTAAAAAAAATAACGACCATTGAATGGGAAGCGCTCTCAGAAAATGCTATTTTATTACTGTTTGAAGTTCCAATAGAAAATTTATAAAACCCTATGCATAAAGCCAAAATACGATTAGCATACCGAATTGTGATTGACAACACTTCGACCTTTATGTGGGATAAATATGTTTGGGAAGACACGTTCAAAGAATATTTAATGCAAAACCAGCAATTTAATTCTAAAGAAAATCCAAAAAACACCTTTAGAGAATTATTGACCGAAAATGAAAAAGCAATTCAATTACATTACTTGGTTGGGATTGCCGCAAATGGCTATGTGGAGCAGTTAAAAGGAAATTTCCATAGGGTTACCGATGTGCTTGGGAATAATTATTTTCCGTTTGTGAATTATCAGTTAGATATTATCAATACTGACATCACCGACATATCAAAGCATAAAATAGGCATCACTTTTTACTCTCCAGTTTTAACATTGATAGACATTATTGAAAGTAATTATTTGGTTTCAAAAAATTGTGAACTCATCAATGGATTGGAAACCTTAATGTTTCCCATACAGCCTCATTTATCAATATGTTATTACCAAAAAAACACCTATCATGATTATTTTTAAAACAAAAAAGACCGCCACAACTGACGGTCTTTTTCTATATAAATTCTTTTCTTTCTAAAGATTCTCAAAGAAATCATTTCCTTTATCATCAGTGATAATAAAAGCAGGGAAATCCTTAATAGTGATTTTACGAACGGCTTCCATTCCCAGTTCCTCAAAATCGACAACCTCAACAGAAAGAATGTTTTCTTTGGCTAAGATGGCCGCTGGACCACCGATTGAACCCAAATAGAATCCTCCATAGGCTTTACAAGCATTCATCACGTCTTTGGTTCTGTTACCTTTTGCAAGCATCACCATACTTCCACCATTCTTTTGGAACTCTTCTACATAAACGTCCATTCTACCGGCAGTAGTTGGTCCAAAACTTCCTGAAGCCATTCCTTCTGGAGTTTTTGCAGGACCTGCATAATAGATTGGGTGGTTTTTAAAGTATTCTGGCATTGGCTTACCAGCATCCAATAATTCTTTAATTTTGGCGTGTGCAATATCACGAGCCACAATCAAGGTTCCGTTTAATTTCAAACGCGTTTTGATTGGGTATTGCGACAATTTTTTAAGAATATCAGCCATTGGTTGATTCAAATCAATATCAACTGCTTCTTCCAAATGTGGTGGCGTTTCAGGCAATAAACGTTTTGGATTTACTTCCAATTGTTCTACAAAAACACCGTCTTTGGTAATTTTCCCTTTGATATTTCTGTCAGCCGAACAAGAAACTCCCAATCCAACTGGACAAGAAGCCGCGTGGCGTGGCAAGCGAATCACACGAACATCGTGAGTGAAATACTTACCTCCAAATTGCGCTCCAATATGGCTTTCCTGGCAAATTAACTGCACTCTTTTCTCCCATTCCAAATCACGGAAAGCCTGACCGGCCATATTTCCAGTTGTTGGCAAATGGTCAAAATATCCTGCAGATGCTTTTTTAACCGCTGCTAAGTTTGCTTCCGCAGAAGTTCCTCCAATCACTAAAGCTAAGTGATACGGCGGACAAGCCGAAGTTCCCAAGTCCATTATTTTTGCGCGAATGAAAGCATCCAAAGATTTTTCATTCAACAAAGATTTCGTTTGTTGGTATAAATACGTTTTGTTGGCAGAACCTCCACCTTTTGCCAAAAATAAGAAATCATAAGAAGCTCCTTTTTTAGCATAAATATCAATCTGTGCCGGAAGATTCGAACCCGAATTTTTCTCCTCAAACATACTTATTGGCACAATTTGGGAATAACGAAGGTTTCTCTCCTGATACGTGTTAAAAATCCCTTTTGAGAGCCATTCGGCGTCATCAACACCTGTATATACATTTTCGCCTTTTTTGGCCATTACAATCGCTGTTCCGGTATCCTGACAAGAAGGCAATTCCCCATCGATAGCTACAACTGCATTCTGCAATAAATTATAAGCCACAAATCGGTCGTTATCCGTCGCTTCTGGATCATCGAGAATAGCTCTTAGTTTTTCCAAATGTGAAGTTCGCAACATAAAAGAAACATCTTTCAATGCTTCCTGCGCTAACAATTCTAACCCTTTTGGATCAAC
Organism: Flavobacterium sp. P1_E4; assembly: GCF_056405915.1. Lineage (NCBI taxonomy): Bacteria > Pseudomonadati > Bacteroidota > Flavobacteriia > Flavobacteriales > Flavobacteriaceae > Flavobacterium > Flavobacterium sp. P1_E4. The sequence goes on along the minus strand of NZ_JBFUBE010000013.1, from coordinate 58,748 downwards.
AGTAAGAATTTCTCGTTCTCCTAATTGTTCCACTTTTACAAAATCAGAAGTGATTTTGCGGTATTGAGTATCGTCTTTTAAAATTGGATAAGGATCCTGGTATATAAAGTCCATAATTTGATTTTTTTTAAGAACGCCAAATATAAGAATTGTTCAAGGAATCATAACTGATTTATGTCACCTTCGTAATTAAATTATTCCAAAATTTAAATAATTCAGTACAAACAGCGCTTTTTAAATTGTACAAATGACTTCACAAAGCAAAATTTGAATTTTTGTCCTGTTTTAACTCCCTTTTCTCTGTAATTAGTATAAGTATCTATCCATTCTTCCTTAGAAAACTAAATCCTAATTTACAGTCTACTATAAAAAATAGCACTAGATAATCAGGTATTTATACGTATTTGTAATTATTTCATAACAAATACATTTGCATTTGTTATAAAAATAACAATTTAATAATAAACCAAACTAACCAAAATGAAAAGAAAATTACAAAAAATCATTGCATTAACATTTGTTACATCAATGTTCTCTTTGTCAGCGTTTGCGCAAAAAACAGACAAAGGCATCAGTCAGAAAAATTTATCAGAAAATGGATCTCCCAGTTTAATCAGTTTTAACGAAAAATCGGAGTACAAAAGATCCGATGATCAAAAAGCTCTTAAAGAACAATTGAATTTAGATGAAAACCAATCGTTTTCAAAAATCAAGACAGAATCCGACAGAGATGGATTTACACATGAAAAATTTCAATTATACCATCAAGGAATTAAAGTAGAATTTGCCACTTACAGCCTCCATTCAAAAAATGAAAAATTAGCTTCCATGAGTGGTGAGTATTATACAATAAAAAATGTAAGCACAAAACCTTCTTTATCTCCAGAAGCAGCTTTTGAAAAAGCATTACTCCAAATAGGTGCTAAAACCTATTTATGGGAAAACCAAGCTGATGCAGCTGCAATGAACTATTCAAAACCAAAAGGAGAACTCGTTTTATTACCCTCTATGGAAGATCAAGGCCAAAAAAGAACAAAAGATAATGTTCGTTTAGCTTACAAATTTGACATTTATGCCACAAATCCAATAAGTCGTGGTGATATTTATATAGATGCAACTACAGGACAAACTTTGTTTTATAATGCAACAATTAAGCATCTGGGCGAATTCAGTCATGGAAAATCTGGAATGTCTACAGCAAAAAATGTGGAAACAAGTAATAATTCAAACTTGGCTTTAGTTGCAGCAAATGCCGCAACTCGTTATAGCGGAACACAAACTATACAAACTACATTAAGTGGTTCGTCATATATATTATCGGATGCAACCCGAGGAAATGGTATTCAAACCTATAATTCAGCCAGAACTGCCACATATCCAACAACAAATTTTTCAGATGCTGATAATAACTGGACTGCTACTGAATATAATAATACCAATAAAGACAATGGGGCGTTAGATGCTCATTGGGGAGCCGAAATGACTTACGATTATTGGTCAGCCGTGCATGGAAGGAATAGTTATGACAATGCTGGCGCAAAAATCAAAAGTTATGTACATTATAATCTAATCGCTGCTGGTTACCCTGACAACAACAATGCTTTTTGGAACGGAACCGTAATGACCTACGGCGACGGAAGCGGAACAGGAGGATTTGATATTTTGACTGCAATGGATGTTGCCGGGCATGAAATAGGACACGCAGTTTGTACCTATACTGCAAATCTAGCTTATCAAAAAGAATCAGGGGCTATGAACGAAGCCTTCTCCGATATTTGGGGGGCATGTATTGAATATCGAGCTGCACCTACAAAATCAACTTGGCTTATAGGTGAAGATATAGAAAGAAGATCAGGACATTTATCTTTACGTTCCATGAGTAATCCAAAAACTGAGGGACAACCAGATACCTATGGAGGGACTAATTGGTACAATATAAATTGCACTCCATCAAGTTCAAACGATCAATGTGGTGTACATAGAAATTCTGGAGTTCTAAATCATTGGTTTTATATTTTATCTGTTGGTAAATCTGGCACTAATGATATTGGCAGTACCTATAATGTAACTGGAATAACAATAGACAAAGCAGCAAAAATAGCCTATCGCTTGGAAAGTGTCTATTTGTCAGCAAACTCTACTTATGCCAACGCCCGCACTTATGGAATACAGGCAGCAACTGATCTTTATGGAGCAGGATCTGCAGAGGTTATCGCTACAACAAATGCTTTTTATGCAGTGGGAGTTGGAGCAGCATATTCCGGTTCATCCGACACAACAGCTCCTACAACTCCTACAAATTTAGCAGCAGCTGGAACTACTTCAACTACAACAAATTTGTCTTGGACAGCCGCAACCGATAATGTTGCCGTTACTGGATATAATGTTTATAATGGGACTACTTTAGTAACTACTGTTACAGGATTAACTTATACAGTTACTGGATTAACAGCTAGCACTGCCTATACTTTTACAGTAAAAGCCAAAGATGCAGCCGGAAATTTATCTCCAGACAGTAATGCAGCTTCAATAACAACAGGAGCAGCTACTGCAACTTACTGCGCCTCAAAAGGGAATAGTGTTACAGATGAATACATCAGTAAAGTACAATTAGGCACTATCAGTAATACATCTACAGGAGGAACTGGGTATAGTGATTTTACTTCTATCTCGACCAATTTAACAAAAGGAAGTGCTTCAACCATCACAATTACACCAACATGGACTGGAACTGCGTATGCTGAAGGTTATGCAGTTTGGATTGATTTGAACGATGATAAAGATTTTGCAGACGCAGGAGAATTAGTATGGAGTAAAGCCGCCTCTACTACAACACCAGTGACTGGTTCTTTTACAGTTCCAACTTCTGCAACTGCAAACACAACTAGAATGAGAGTATCAATGAAATATAATGGTATACCAACTTCCTGTGAAGCAATTTCATATGGAGAGGTTGAAGATTACACCGTTACCCTTATTGCAGGTACAACAGATACTCAGGCGCCAACAGCACCTACAAACCTTGCTGCTTCTGGAACTACTGCAACAACAACAAATCTATCTTGGACAGCGGCTACAGATAATGTAGGTGTAACGGGATATGACGTATACCAAGGAACAAATTTAAAAGCTACCGTTACAGGAACTACATATGCCGTTACTGGTCTAACGGCAAGTACAGCATATACTTTTTATGTAGTAGCAAAAGATGCTGCAGCAAATATTTCTACATCTAGTAATGTCGCAAATGTAACAACAACAGGAACAGCTCTTACTTATTGTACTTCTAAAGGAAACAGTGCAGCTGATGAATTTATAGACTATGTTTCTATTGGCGGTCTTGCAAATACAACAGGAGCAAATGCAGGTTATGGAGATTTCACAAACTTAACTGCCAATCTTCCATATGGTTCAAATACAATAGTATTAAGTGCTGGTTTTTCGGGTTCGGCTTACACAGAATATTGGAGAGTATGGATTGATTTCAATAAAAATGGAACTTTTGAAACTTCTGAACAAATGGTAGCAGGATCATCCTCACTTAGCACCAATCTATCCTATACTTTTACAGTTCCAACAACCGCTTTGGCAGGAACAACAAGAATGAGAGTTTCTATGAAATACAATGCTGCTTCAACGGCCTGTGAAACGTTCTCTTATGGTGAAGTAGAAGATTATACCGTGAATATTGGTGGTGCCGCAATCGCAGGATTGGTAGCTAATACTTCCACAAGTGAATTGGGTGATGAAAATAATATATTTGATTGTTCAATTTATCCAAACCCTGCTACCAATTCCATAAACCTAAAAATGGGAGACAGCAGAAAAACTTCTTACAGAATTATTAATTACTTGGGGCAGCAAGTTGATGCAGGAAAATTGTCCGAAAACAACATCAATATCAGTAAATTAGGCACCGGCACCTATTTTGTCGAAGTGAATGATGGTCAAAAAACAATGACTAAAATATTGATTAAGAAATAATTTTTCTTTTTAGACAAGCAAAAAGCCTCACAGAAATGTGAGGCTTTTATATTACTGTCTTGGATTAAAACCTAAACTCTAAATGCAAGAATAGATTTACTTTAATAAACTTGTAATTAAGAATAGAAGAAGCAGACCTATGGCGATGTATTTTGTGTATTTTGACATTTTTTAATTTATTTAATGAGTTGAATTCAAAAGAATGAAAAATAAATTAAAACTCCAAAAATATAATTATAATGTTTTCATTTCTTCTTGATGGTTTTGACTTTAACCCAGATTCCAGAATCACAAAAAAGTTAGAATATCATTTTTATTTATTTGAATAAAGAATAAAAAATTGACACTAAAATTATCGTTGCAATTATTCCGACAATTTGATTATCCTCTTTAGCAACTTCGTCAATTGATTTTTTACCTCCGTAGTAAATCCACATAAAAATATTTCCAACCCACAAAAAAATCAACTTACCTATTAACCGTTGCATATAAAATGTCCGTTCTTAAAAAAACCAACTCGCCACAAAAATGGCCGTAATCACACAAATCACATCAACCAAAAGCATTGTCCCAAGAGCGTAACGGGTATTTTTGATATTTACCGAACCAAAGTAAACCGCAATCACATAAAAAGTACTTTCGGCACTACATTGAAAAATACTGCTCAATCTTCCTGTCATGGAATCGGCACCAAAAGTATTCATTGAATCAATCAAAAATCCTCTTGATCCAGCAGAACTAAAAGGTCTAAGCAGGGCTACCGGCAAAGCATCTGTAATTTCTTTGTTTACTCCCATATTGGAAAAAGCAAAAGCAATCCAATTGCTAATAATTTCAAACAATCCGCTGTTTCTGAATAATGAAATCGCTACTAACATCCCCAAAACATAAGGAAAAATGGTAACTCCTGTTTTAACTCCATTATTTGCTCCAGATACAAAAGCTTCGAAAACAGTGGTTTTAGCCTCTGTAAATTTCTTCTCTTTAATAAATGAAAATATCAAAGTAAAAGCAATAATCGCCACTAATATCAATGCAGAAAGATTAGAAGTGAAATAGTTTTTTCCAATTAAATCCAAATGGTTTACATACATCAATAACCCAACAATGGCAGCAATTAATGACATTAAAGCAATAACTAGAGATGCGCTCTTGAAATTAATTTTCTGTCTGATTCCAACAATTAAAAAAGCAGCAATTGTACCAATAAAAGAAGTTATAATACAAGGCAGCATAACATCAGCAGGATTTGTTGCATTAGCGGCAGCGCGATAACCAATAATTGAAGTTGCAATTAATGTTAGTCCTGAGGCATGGAGGCACATAAACATAATCTGAGCATCACTCGCCTTGTCTTTTTCGGGGTTTATTTCTTGTAAACTTTCCATAGCTTTTAATCCAAATGGCGTTGCAGCAGAATCCAATCCCAAGAAATTGGCAGCAAAGTTTAAAGTCATATAGGAAATCGACGGATGATCTTTTGGTATACTCGGGAACACCTTTACAAATACCGGGCTCAACAATTTAGCCAATTTTCCGGATGCTCCAGAAATGATTAAAAGCTCCATCAATCCGCAGAAAAATGCTAAATAAGCCATAAGCGGCAAAATCAAATCAAGCAAAGTGCTTTTGCACGTTGGCAATAAACCATCCGATTTTTGAACACCGCTGTAGATTTTTACAGTTTTATTTTTATAAACATAAGTCGTATCGGCATTTAGCGTATCACGATTGATAATCATGGTTTGATCCGTTGCTTTCTTGATACTGTCTTTGATAAAAGCAGGAACTTGTTCGATATATTTTTCAGAAATTAAAACTGGATCGTCTTTTTTTCCATTCAATACATAATCAATGGTGTACGTATTGGCAGAAAACAAACTGACAACAATAAAGATAATCGATGAAATAAAAATGACTAACCAGAATCTACTTAATACCATAATTTATAATTTTTGTAAATGTAAATATTTAACCGCAAAGTACACAAAGGTTTTCGCAAGGGCATTCGTTTAATGATTTTGGAGCAGAAATAGTTGTTATTTCATCAACAGTTGTCCCGCCATCCGGCACAATAGGATTTCCACTACTATCTGGGCTAAAAGAGTAAATTTTGCTCTTTTAAGACGATTCACAAGAACGAAAATTATAATCGCCTTCAGAACATTAGAAGAAATCGTAGGTGAAAGCTGGCCTGAGTACTGATTTATAACAGTCTAATCAGCAACAGACAGTTGCTGATACTTTTATAAATATAGAAGAGAAAACCGTTTAATTACCAAAGATTCAAACCTTGTTTTTACTCAGCAACGCAATACCATAACCAACGGTTTCAACCGTTGGAGACAATCAATACGAGACCATCGCCAAATTACCAAGGTTGAAACCTTGGGCTATAGCTGCATTAGAAAACGTCAAAATGCTTATAAATGGGCGAATAACTGCTGCTTTTACATAATAATGCTACTGTTTTTACAGAGTCATGCTACTGCTTTTACGTAGTACTAGTACTGCTTAGTAGTAGTAATAGTACTGTTTTTCAATACTAATTCCACTGCTTTTCAGGGGTAGTACTACTGTTTTTAAGTAGTATTACTACCGCTTTATAGTAGCTAACCTACCCATTTTCAATAGCAAAGATACTGATTTACAGTAGTCAGACTATCACTTAATAGTAGTTCCGCTACGTATTTGTAGTACTAATACGTTGTTTTTGACAATATAAAACTATATTTGAATTTATTATCCTACAATAAATAGAAAAACAATGAAAAGTAACAATAGAAAACACAGCGCAGATAGAGGTGAGCAATACCCTATAGTGGGGAATTTTATCAATTACCATATCGCGCAGCAGGGACTCACAAAAGCCGGGGTGGCTAGAGCTTTGGGCATACGCCCCAATGGATTGCTCACGTATTGCAAACAGGATACACTTCAGTTTGCCGTTTTGTGGAAATTGAGCCTGGCGCTAAAACATAATTTTGTTGCCCAATTGGGTGAATACCTACCCTATCGTTTTGAAACCATCCGCGAAAAAGCGCTCAAGGAAGAACTAGCAGAGAAAGATGCCCTGATCCAAAAGATGGAAATACAATTAGAAGCATTCAGGGAAATAATCGGGAAGTAATACCCAGCTTTCAAGAAGCTGGCTTTTTTATTCTATTGCAATCATTTGAAACTAAACATGAATAATCTCTTCCTCAATCAACAAATCTTCGCGTCTCAATCGAAGAAAAATTTGCGCTACGGCGATAGTGTCTTTTTCACAATAGGTGACAATTCGGTCAATGTCTTTGTCTACATAAAAAACGTGTCCCACCTGACTACCGTCAATATCGCCTTTTGGAGATGGAATTCCAAGCACTTTGCACATTAATTTCAAAGAAGTGAAATGTTTGTAATCACCAAATTTCCATAACTCCAAAGTATCCAAATGCGCAATTTCCCATGGCTTTTTACCAAATAAATTGAGTTTGTTGGGAATTGGAATTTGATTGATAATCATTCGGCGGGCAAGGAAAGGAATGTCAAATTCTTTTGCATTATGCCCACATAAAACATGCTGTGGTCCGTTGAAATGATTATTCAGTAGATTATTGAAATCTTTCAAAAGTTTTGATTCTTCACCAAAAAAGGAAGTCACCCTAAAGTTCCGAATATCTCCTTTAACAACAAAATACCCCACCGAAATACAGACAATTTTCCCGAACTCGGCCCAAATTCCGGCGCGGTCATAGAACTCCTCTCCCGAAAATTCGTCTTTACGTTGATATTGCGTTTTGAGTTCCCAAAGTCCTTTCATTTCATCGTCCAAAGTATTGTAATCAGCAACTTCAGGAACTGTTTCAATGTCAAGGAAAAGGATATTGTTGAGGTTTATTTTTTCAATCATTTTACAAGTTATCTAAAACGAATATAAGAAATTTATTCTACAAATGCTTTAGAACAAACTTTGTTGGGTTGTAGGGTTTTCGTGTTCCAACAGCCACTTTTTTCGCCACAAACCACCAGCATAACCAGTAAGTGAACCATCGGTACCAATGACTCTGTGACAAGGAACAACAATCCAAAGTGGGTTTTTCCCATTGGCGGAAGCGACAGCACGAATGGCTTTGGCATCACCTAAAACTTTTGACTGTTCAAGATACGTTCTGGTTTTTCCGTACGGAATCTCTAACAATGCTTTCCACACTTTTTTCTGAAATTCGGTTCCTTGTGGATTGAGTTTGAAATCAAAATCGGTTCGTTTTCCTTCAAAATAATCATTGAGTTGAGAAACAACTTCCTGCAAAGCAGCCGGAATTTCTACCGAAACAGTTCCCTCATCGGAAACTGAAATTTCCGATACGCCATTTTCATCGCCTATAATTGTTGCGATTCCCAAAGGTGTTTTGATGTAGACTGTTTCCATAATTTTGAATAGATTTGAACACAAAGTTATTGCAAAGTTCGCAAAGAATTTAGAAATGATGAAAAATAAAAAAACCATTCGTTTGATACAAATGGTTCTTTTTTTTAGCCCCGATAGAAGTGGAAATCCTTTTACTTTTTTCTTTAAAAAGTAAAAGATTGCAGCGGATAGCGGGATTAGCTCCTAAAAATTATTTTAATGTAGAATAGATATAAACTTCCAATGCTTGTAATTCTTCGTCTGACATTTCTTCGGTTATAGCAAAGTTGGTTTTCATCACTTCAAACTGGCTTGGATCTACAAGAGGTTCTCCGTCGCCTTTTAAAAATGTTACGATACTTGCATTTTTCTCTTTGTAGATTTTGGCAATTTCGTGTAAACTAGGACCGATGAGTTTTTTGTCCGGTAAATGACAGGCAACACAATTCCCCTTAGTCTCAAAAATTTCTTTTCCTAGGACTTCCGGTGATTTTACTGTTGCTGAATCTGAAGTTACTTCCGGTTTTCCGAAGGGTTCCTGGCTTTCTTTTTTACAGCTAACCAAAACTAAGAGCGTAACAATAATTAATAGCTTTTTCATATTTTATTTATTTAAAAGTATAGCTGCTTCTTTGGCAAAATAGGTCGAAATCAAACTTGCTCCCGCTCTTTTGATACACATTAATTGCTCCATCATGATTTTATCATTATCCAACCAACCTCTTTCGGCCGCTGCTTTGATCATCGCATATTCACCCGAAACGTGAAAAACCGTTACGGGAACATTCACTGCGTTTTTAACTTCACGAACGATATCCAAATAGGCAATTCCGGGTTTTACCATCACCATATCGGCGCCTTCTTCAACATCAGACAAGGCTTCTTTGATGGCTTCGATGCGATTGGCATAGTCCATTTGGTACGTTTTTTTGTCTTTTGGAACGGCAATATCCGCTTCTCTGGGCGCACTGTCCAATGCATCACGGAAAGGCCCGTAAAACGCAGATGCATACTTAGCCGAATAACTCATAATCCCCACGTGGTGAAATCCTGCGGCGTCCAATCCTTCGCGCAAACGCAAAACGCGTCCGTCCATCATATCGGATGGTGCTACAAAATCGGCTCCAGCTTGTGCGTGAGAGACAGCCATTTTTACCAAAGCGGCAACGGTAGAGTCGTTTTCGACATCGCCATTGGCAATGATTCCATCGTGACCATAAATCGAATACGGATCCAAAGCCACATCCGGCATTACAATCATCTCGGGACAAGCCGATTTGATCGCACGAATGGCTTGTTGCATCAATCCGTTGGGATTCCAGGCTTCTTTTCCCGTATTGTCTTTTAAATCCTCGCTTACTTTTACGTAAATATTGACCGCACGAATTCCTAAAGCATAAATTTCTTTAACCTCAGCAACAGTTAAATCAATCGAACGACGGAAGATTCCAGGCATAGATGGTATCTCAACATTTACGTTTTCACCTTCGGCTATGAACATAGGAAACATAAAATCGGTTGGGCTCAAAGTGGTTTCACGAACTAAAGAACGAATGGATTCGTTAACTCTTAAACGGCGGTTTCTGTGTAATGGAAACATAATGATTTTAGATTTTAGATTGCAAATTTATGATTGCAGATTATATGATTTATTTATTAAAGTCCTGTTTTCTGATGAATATTTTCAAATGCATCTTTTACTTTTTTGGGAGGATCAAAGCGGTACCCTACAGCAATATTTAAACTCGAAACATTATCATTCAATTGCACTCTGGTGTTACTGTCTTGCGCAAATGCAATGAAATTTAAGTTAACAAATGAAAAAAACTTATCGGTATTGTAACCCAACTTTAAACTCCCGCTAAAATTGTAAATACCCGAAATATTGCCATCCATATCGCTAATTCCACCTCCTATGCCCAATCCTGTCGACAGTAAAACTCGATTATTAATTACAAAATTATAATAATAAGACGGAGATATTGTCATTTCAAAAAGATCACTTTCTGGATCTTGGCTACCATCATTCAAATCAAGATTAGTATAAAAGAATGAAAAGCTTGGAATAAAACTACCTGAACTTTTGGTTTGCCATTCTTTTTGATTCGCTATTGCCTTAAAAGAAAAATTGGGATTGAAAACATACGATGTAACTCCTCCAATTTTGGTGGATCTTAAATCTGGTAAAGGGACTGTTGTCCCTCCTTCGCTGGCATAAAATCCTGTTTGATTGATAAAACTAAGCGTTTGCATCCATTTTTTATGAATAAACCGTGTACTGAAATTAAACAGTTTTGAACCTTCATTGTCTTTATTGACATCAAAAAACTGTGGTGAAAATCCAAATGAAAAATCGGCTATTTTAAATGAAACACTTGCCCCGATTTGTTCTCTGCGATTCGGAATCAAGTCAAAAATTCTTTTTGTCCCATCTGAATTGGGACTAACAATCTGAAAATTATTGGAAACGTCCAAAAAATACAAACTGGCTATCACTTTGTCATCATACGTTTTGAAATACGGATTGGAAGCTGTTTTTTCTTGGGCAAAACTGCCAAGAATACCACCAATCAGTGTCAAACAAAACGTTTTTACAACCATTCTTTTGGATTTTCTAATACTTGTAATAATTTCTCTTCGTCGCTTCCCGCTTCCGGATGATGATCGTAAACCCATTGCACATTCGGCGGTAAGCTCATCAGGATACTTTCTATCCTTCCGTTCGTTTTTAATCCAAATAAAGTGCCTTTATCGTGCACCAAGTTGAATTCGACATAACGTCCTCTTCTTATTTCTTGCCACGTTCTGTTTTCGGAAGTATATGGAAGGTTTTTTCTTCTTTCAACTATAGGAACGTAGGCTTCTAGGAAGCTATTTCCAACTTCTGTAACAAAGTTAAACCAATTTTCCATTGACATTTCATCATTTGCCTTACAATAATCAAAGAACAAACCTCCAATTCCACGGGCTTCGTTGCGATGTGCATTCCAAAAATAGGCATCACATTGCTTTTTATATTTTGGGTAAAACTCAGGATTGTGTTTGTCGCAGGCCGTTTTACAGGTTTGATGAAAATGAATAGCATCTTCCTCAAACAAATAATAAGGGGTTAAATCCTGTCCACCGCCAAACCATTGCTGAATCACGTTTCCGTTGTCATCATACATTTCAAAATAGCGCCAATTCGCGTGAACTGTTGGTACCATTGGGTTTTTTGGATGCAAAACCAAACTCAATCCGCAGGCAAAAAAATCAGCTTCACCCACGTTGAATAGTTTTTGCATTGAATCTGGCAATTTTCCGTGCACTGCCGAAATATTGACACCACCTTTTTCGAAAACAGCTCCGTTTTCGATTACACGGGTTCTTCCGCCGCCACCTTCCGGACGTTCCCACAAGTCTTCACGGAATTTAGCTTGATCGTCAACGGCTTCTAATCCTGCAACGATTGTGTCTTGAAGGCTTTGTATATAAGAGAAAAATTTATCTTTCATTTTGTTAATTCATATAATTCCATATCTAATGGAAGTTCATTCGTTGGCGTGAACTCATCGATTAATGTTCTTTTCCAAATAAAACCATTATTTTCAGCCACTTTAATGCTTCCAAAATTAGTTTTGTGAGCAATAATTTGGAGAGTTTTTAATTCTAATTCATCGCAAGCAAAACTTGAAAGAGCTTTAACTGCTTTAGAAATCATACCTTTCCCTTCAAAATCATTTCCAATACAATAGGCAAATTCACCAATTCTATTTGTCCAATCAATTTTTTTAATGATAATTAATCCAATGATTTTTTGAGTATCGATTTCCCTAATTGCAAAAGTGAAATTTACTTTCTGTTGAATTTCTCTCTCTTTACTTTCAATATATTCTACTGATTTTTCAAATGTCTTATTACTAGAAAGTGTAAGTGGGAAAAATTTACTTAATCGTTCCGTATTCTCAATAATAAACTGATGCAGCTGATTGGCATCCGTCGGTTTCAATTTATCAATACAAACGTTTTCAATGATTATCATTTCCATTATAAATTGGCCTTCGCGGCAGTTATTTTGTTAAAAATATCGAACGAAAATGTCTTGCTTTCCTCTTGAATATATTTGTAAATGGCAATGGCTTTTTGTGAAAAATCAAACTGAACTTCTTTGGAAAAAGCAACCAAAAAATCAGCAAATAACTCCAACTGATTCCAATCTAAATTAAGGTGTTGCAAATGAACAATCAATTCTTCTTCCTCAAAGTTATTGAGACTTTCGACATTCATTGCCAAGTCTTTTAATTCATTTTCTAAGAAAAGAAGATCTTCTAAATTCCAAAACTTAGGCACATAAACCAATGACATCAGCTTTTTGAGCACGTTGTCAATCCGAATACTTTCCTGGTCTCTTAAGCCTTTGTTTAGCATAGTCTATATATTTTGATCATACTGCAAGGTTTTTTTCCAAACCTTGTAGGTATTACTTTTGGGCGACATTCTCAAACATACCTACAAGGTTTGGAAAAAAACCTTGCAGGAGAAACCCTCCCCCGCTTTACTCAAATGTAAATTTTTCAGTTAGAAAATCATTTCTTTAATTATGACAAAAAATAAAATTTTCAAGACCTCCAAATAATCTTAAGACCTCTTCTCTCTCAATTTTTGTGTCCTTATTTGAAACAAAAGCTTGATAAGATGAATACTTATAATTGTCAAATTTTAAATCTAAATGATGCTTTGGATTCAAATGGACATACAGTATCAATTGTTTCAAATACTCTTCATCATTGAGCTTTATTCTCTTGAAATGTTTTTCAAAAAGACTTCCAGTCCTATCAATATCTTTATTAAAAGCTTTTACATAGGAATTAAAAAAATTAGAAAATGCCTGCGTTACTACTTTTTCTTCTTCATTTAATTGAACAACCAAATGAAAATGATTATCCATTAAACAATATCCAAATATTGAGATTTTATCAACTAAATATTTCGAAAGTTGTTTTAAAAAGAAGCTTTTGTTTTCGTCATTTTGGAAAATTAAACACCCATTTATACCTCTGTTATAAATATAATAATAACCATCTTTTTCTAAAACTTCTAATTTCATATCATAGCCTTTATTATTACAATCCTGCAAGGTTTTTTTCAAACCTTGTAGGTATTTCTTTTAGGACGACGTTATCTAACATACCTACAAGGTTTGAAAAAACCTTGCAGGAGATTCAGTGGAAACTGAGAATTAATTCCCGTACTCTTTCACCGCATCAATAAATGCTTTGGCGTGATCTACAGGGATATTTGGTAAAATTCCGTGGCCTAAGTTCACAATGTATTTGTCTTTTCCAAATTCGTCGATCATTTCGTGAACCATTTTCTTGATGGTCGGAATTGGTGAAAGTAATCTTGAAGGGTCAAAATTTCCTTGTAAAGTAACGTTGCCACCTGACAAATAACGGGCATTTCTAGCTGAACAAGTCCAATCTACTCCAAGAGCCGAAGCTTTACTTTTCCCCATTTCACCTAAAGCAAACCAACATCCTTTTCCGAAAACAATAACTGGAGTAACCTCAGCCAATGCCTCAATGATTTGATTAATGTAATTCCAAGAGAATTCCTGGTAATCTACTGGTGAAAGCATTCCTCCCCAAGAATCAAAAATTTGAACAGCGTTTACCCCCGATTTTACTTTTTCTTTTAGGTATAAAATGGTTGTATCGGTGATTTTTTGCAATAAAGTGTGTGCTGCTACAGGGTTTGAAAAACAAAATCCTTTGGCAGTATCAAAACTTTTAGAACCTTTTCCTTCAACAGCGTAACAGAAAATTGTCCAAGGCGAACCTGCGAAACCAATCAATGGCACCTCATCATTCAGCATTTCTTTGGTTAATTTTATGGCATCAAAAACATAACCTAAAGTTTCATTAACATCTGGAACATAAACCTGATTTACTTGTTCCATCGTACGAATTGGATTTGGAATAATTGGCCCCAAATTGTCTTTCAATTCCACGTGAATTCCCATTGCTCTTGGCACTACCAAAATATCTGAAAATAAAATCGCTGCATCTGGAGCAATCCGGCGAATAGGCTGAACTGTGATTTCAGCTGCCAATTCTGGAGTTTCGCAACGGGTGAAAAAATCGTATTTGTCACGCAAAGCTCTAAATTCCGGTAAATATCTTCCGGCTTGACGCATCATCCAAACTGGTGGGCGTTGTACTGTTTCTCCTTTTAAAGCTTTTAAAAATAGGTCGTTCTTTATCATTTTGTTTGTTTTATCCTGCAAGGTTTTTTTCGAACCTTGTAGGTATACATTATTTAATTTTACTTTGCCAAATCATAGCTACAAGGTTCGAAAAAAACCTTGCAGGAATATACACTTGCTTATTTATATTCTGCTATTACATCCTCAATTACGTCTTCAACACTAGGCTGATCTGCAACGATGATGTTTTTTGTTATTTTTTCTAATGCGCTTGCGGTAGTTTCGCCAATGCAGAAACAGTTTTCTTTCTTTATAACATTATCTTTCAAATAACTTTCCACGCCGGAAGGACTGAAAAACAAAATTGCATCTATTTTCTCCTTAATCTTTATCGGAGTCAATAGTGTTTCATAAACCTGAATCTCATTGAATTTTATCCCTGCATCTTTCAACGCTTTTGGCAGTGTTTCTTTACGAAGATTTCCACTAAAGAAAGTATAGCTTTCTTGGCTATAAATCAAAGCAATAATCTCGGCTAAGTCGGCGGCATAACCAGTGTAGGCAACCACATTGAACCCAGCTTCAGATAATAGAATTTTCGTTTTTAGTCCAACGCAAAAAACATTTTTGGTTTTCAAATTGTCAACATCTGAATTTTCTAAAACACTTTGTGCCGCATTTTGACTGGTAAAAATCAAATTGTCGTTGATGGCATTGAGTTCGAATTCTTGCTTCTTAGTCGAAATGAAATCCTCTTCGAATACTTCAAATCCAGCACTTAGAAGTTCCCGTCGCTGATTATCCGACAGCGTTTTGGTAGATAATATAACTGTTTTACTCATTTTTTGTCTTTGAATCATTCTGAAAAAGCCTATTCTTTCTCTTTTAGCCCCGATCGAAGGGAAAATCCCGTCTCGTCTTTTCGACGAGTAAGGATTGGAATGAGAGCGGGAACCCATCTTTCCAAAAATGCCAAATCTTTCGCTCCTTATTTTTTCAAGCTTTCTTTTATCGTTGCCATCAATTCAGTTCCACCGTTCTCGAAGATTTCTTGAGCTGAGTTATAACCCAGTTTTTTCCATTCTTCGATGGGAACTATTTTTTTGACTTCGATTTTTTGTTTTCCGTCAATAGAAAATAGCACTCCATTGAAATGGATAGTATCTTCGATTTCGTTGTATTTTGCCAAAGCGCCAATTGGTGCCGTGCAACCGCCTTCGAGAGTTTTTAGAAATTGTCTTTCGATATGGGTACACACTTCGGTTTCAATATCGTTGAGTTGCGCAACTGCATCACGGCAAAAATCGTCGTTGACCATAGCCACTACAACCATTGCCCCTTGCGCAGGCGCTGGAATCATCCAATCAAGATTGATATAATTTTCGGGTTTCAGGTTAATGCGCTCCAATCCTGCAGCGGCAAAAACGGCTCCGTTCCAATCATTTTCCTGTAGTTTTTGCATACGGGTATTCACGTTTCCGCGTAAATCGACTACATTGTGATTCGGATATTTATTCCACCATTGGGCTTGGCGACGCAAACTTCCTGTGGCAATAGTTCCTTTTTCGTCTAAAAAATCAAGATTTCCTTTGTGAACCAAAATGTCCAAAGTATTGGCTCTTTCGAGAACCGCCCCTTGAACAATGCCAATTGGCAAAGTTGTTGGAACGTCTTTCATAGAATGCACCGCAATATCGATTTGACCATTTATCATGGCAATATCAAGTGTTTTGGTAAAAATTCCGGTGATTCCTAGTTCGTAAAGGGGTTTGTCAAGAATAATATCTCCTTGTGATTTTACGGCAATGATTTCGGTTTTATAGCCTAAATCGTTTAGTTTTTTTTCTACCGTGTGGGCTTGCCATAACGCGAGTTCGCTATCACGGGTTCCAATATGTATTGTTTTTTCTGCCATTTTTAGTTTTTTTACCATTAAGATATTAAGGAACATTAAGCTTTGTGTTGAATGTAAGTTAATTAAGTTTTAAAACGTTTAACTTAATTTTCTTAATCTCTTAATGGTTCAATTTCTTTACGGCAATGTTTATGTTTAATCTATTAATCTTGCAAAATAATCATTTACAAGTGGTTTCATTGATTTTGTTATGTTTAAAGTGTTAAAATTAATTAATAAACCTTGAGGTCTTTGGAATAATTTCATATACGTAAGTAATTGTGCTTCATGAATTGGCAAAAGGTTTTCTATCGCTTTTAACTCAACTACTACACAATCATTCACAAGTAAATCAATTCTTAGATCAGATTCTAATTCAAGGTCATAATAATCTATTTTAACAACTAATTGTTGTTTAACATCGTATCCATTTTGTTCTAATTCATATTTAAGGCATTGCTCATAAATGCTTTCTAAAAGTCCAGGTCCTAATGCTTTATGCACTTTTATAGCAAAACCTGTAATTTCATAAGCTAATTGTGTAACCTCTTTTTTTGTCATAGAACTTTTTTCTTTTTTTACCATTAAGTTTTTTAAAACACAAAGCTTAATTTTCTTAATATCTTAATGGTTAAATTTTATTTGTAGCTGCTATTTGAAAAACTTTTTCGATCCAATCGATGCTTTCATCTACCATTGTGTCTTCATTTTTAAGATGATTGGCAAAATGAGTAGTAATCTTTTGGATGATTCTGGAGCTGATAATTTCGGCTTGTTCTTCGTTGAAATTGGACATTTTTTTACTTTGAAAATCCAATTCCGAATTTTTAATCGTGTTTAGCTTCTCTTTCAAGGCATTGATAGTCGGAGCAAACTTTCTTACTTTCGTCCAGGCGATAAATTCGTCCTTTATTTCTTCAATAATAGCCTCTGCTGCTGGGATATGGGCTTTTCTGTTTTCCAACGTCTCGTCTGTCATTTGCGACAAATGATCCATATGAATTAAAGTAACTCCTTCAAGATCTTTGACGTTTTCATTGACATTTTTTGGAATTGATAAATCCAAAATCAACAATGGTTTTTTCAAATTCAAAATAGCCTTGTCGATAGTAGGGTTTTGGGCTCCTGTAGCAACCACCACCACATCGGCTTTTTGCAACTCAAGATGCAATTCCGAGTAATCTTTAACAATCAGATTCAATTTTCCGGCCAATTTTTCCGCTTTGTCTTTGGTTCTGTTGATTAAAGTGATGTGTTCGTTTTTGGTGTGTTTCACTAAATTTTCGCAGGTATTTCTTCCGATTTTCCCTGTTCCAAAAAGTAAAATATTCTTGTTTCCAATGTCTGGAACGTTCTTGATAATGTATTGAACCGATGCAAAAGACACCGAAGTGGCTCCTGAACTGATTTCGGTTTCATTTTTGATTTTTTTACTGGATTGTATTACTGCATTCACCAATCGTTCCATAAAAGCGTTGGCTAAACCCAATGCTTTGGCTTCGGCGAAACCATTACGAATCTGGCTGATGATTTCAAAATCGCCTAGAATTTGGCTATCCAAACCTGTTCCTACTCGGAATAAATGAGAAATAGCTTCCTGGTTTTTGAAAACATATGCAACTTTTTGAAAATCTTCAACAGTACCGTTGCTGTTCTCGCAAAGTAATTTTATTAATTGAAAAGGGTGTTCGGCATAGCCGTAGATTTCAGTTCTATTACAGGTCGAAGTCACAAATAAACTTTGTATTCCCTCAGTTTTGGCTTGTTCGAGCAAACGAGTTTTAGCTAAAGTGTCTAAACTAAATTTGCCTCTTATTTCGGCATCGGCTTTTTTATAGCTAAGCCCGATTGAGTAAAAATAGTGATGCTTTGAACCGTTATGATTTTCCATATATTCCCTTTCATATAAAGTACTACAAAACTATTACTATCGTTTCTATAAAAGTAACGCTAAAAGTTCTATTTGTGTCGCTGTATGCTTTTTTAGATTTAATTCGTTGTTTTCTAATAAAAACTGCTATTTTTGTAGCGCTATCGAGGGTTTATTTTTGATTTATTTAGAGTGATTCTAAATAAATACTTTCGATAAAAGTCATTTTTTTATTTAAAAAATATCGCTATGGGTTCACAGGAAATAATAACTATCGAAGATGATTTTACATTAATTCGTTTTCAAAATGATAGTTTAGAAACTTTTCAAGCCAAACACGAAGTGAGTAATGGCTTGATTCAATTTCATTTTGGATTAAAAGGAAAAGCTAAATTCAACTTTAATCAAGGGAGCTATATATTGGATTTGAATGAGGAGAAGTCATATCTGTTCTACAATCCGCAAAAAGAATTACCGCTCAATTTAGAATTGGCACCAAATACTTGGGTGATATCAATTTTAATTTCGATTCAAAAATTTCACCGATTATTTTCAAATGATTCGGGACATATTCCGTTTTTGAGCGAAGAGAATAAAGACAAAAAGTATTATAAAGAAGGAGACATCAGTCCTTCAATGGCAATTGTATTAAGCCAATTGTTCCATTATAATTTAAATCCTTCAATCAAGAATCTATATTATAAAGGCAAAGGATATGAGCTATTAAGTTTGTATTTCAATCGTTCTGAAGATCCTAATGCGGAACAGTGCCCGTTTTTGATCGATGAAGAAAACGTGTACAAAATTAAAAAAGCCAAAGAAATCATCATTGCCAATATGGCTGAACCGCCAGGTTTACAAGAATTGGCAGATGAAATCGGTTTGACTTTAAAGAAACTCAAAATGGGTTTTAAGCAAATTTATGGTGACACCGTTTATGGCTACCTTTTTGATTACAAAATGGATTACGCCCGTCAATTGCTGGACAGCGGTTCCTATAATGTCAATGAAGTGGGATTAAAAATCGGGTACAGCACTGGAAGCCATTTTATAGCGGCATTTAAAAAGAAGTTTGCAACGACTCCAAAGAAATATTTGATGTCCATAAATACCAATACCTAAAATACCATTGCTTTTAGATATTTAAACATAACAAAAAAATAACATTTATCATATTTCCAAAAAGTTGCTTTCTATACTTTTGGCAAAAAATCAAACCTATATATGAAAGGCGTATTATTAGTAAATTTAGGCTCACCAGAAAGTCCACAACCAAAAGATGTAAAACCTTATTTAGACGAATTTTTAATGGACAAATACGTTATTGATGTTCCGTATTTGTTGAGAGCTTTATTGGTTCGCGGCATTATCCTAAGAAAAAGACCTGAAGAATCAGCACACGCTTACGCAAAAATTTGGTGGGAGGAAGGTTCTCCTTTAGTTGTGCTTTCAGAAAGAATGCATAAAAAAGTACAGCCTTTAGTAGGTGTTCCAGTGGCATTATCCATGCGTTATGGCTCAATGAATATTGAAAAAGGACTACAGGAATTGCACGACAAAGGAGTAGATGAAGTATTACTTTTTCCTTTGTATCCACAATATGCAATGGCATCTACGCTGACGATTTTGGTAAAAGCTGAAGAAATTCGTAAGAAGAAATTTCCAAATATGAAGATTACCGATGTTCCTGCTTTTTACAACAAACCAGATTACATTCAAAATCTTGCTGATTCGATGAAAAAGCATTTAGAGGGCTTTGAATACGATCATTTGTTATTTTCGTATCACGGAATTCCAGAACGTCATATTCGTAAAACTGACATTACAAAATCACATTGTAAAATTGATGGTTCTTGTTGTAACACACCGTCTCCAGCACACGATTTTTGCTATCGCCATCAATGTTATGAAACGACGAGATTAGTAATTGAGAAATTAGGCCTTCCAAAGGATAAATACAGCCTGACTTTTCAGTCAAGACTGGCTGGCGACAAATGGTTGGAACCTTATACCGATATTGAAATTGACAAAATGCCTGAAAAAGGAATCAAAAATCTTGCAGTTGTAACTCCAGCTTTTGTTTCGGATTGTCTTGAAACATTAGAAGAAATTGCCATGCGCGCTAAAGAAGATTTTGAAGCAAAAGGAGGAGAAAACTTCTTGGCAATTCCTTGCTTGAATGATGATGACGAATGGTGTACCACGGTAAGCAATTGGATTAATGATTGGGCAAAATAATATTCTATGGAAATTTACAATTACCTCAAATCCCTACATCTCATCTTTGTAATCACTTGGTTTGCCGGTTTATTCTATATCGTCCGATTATTTGTTTACCAAATTGAAGCCGCTGATAAACCTTCACCCGAAAAGGAAATTCTTCAAAAACAGTATAAAATTATGGCATACCGATTGTGGTATATCATTACTTGGCCATCGGCCATATTGGCTAGCATTTTTGCATTTTGGATGCTGTTTTTTACTGATTTGGGAAGTGCTTGGTTGCAAATGCCTTGGATGCACGTAAAACTTGGCTTCGTTTTTGTGCTATATTTATATCATTTAAAATGTCAGCAAATTTTCAGTCAATTGCAAAGGGATGAAGTAAAATACACCACAAATTTCATGCGTTTGTGGAATGAGATTGCCACCATAATTTTATTCGCGGTTGTGTTTTTGGTTGTATTAAAAAATGCAGTGAATTGGATTTATGGAGTAATCGGTATTTTCCTGTTTTCGATTACTATTATGCTTGGTTTTAAATTTTATAAAAGGATTAGGGAGCGAAATAAATCGTAATTATGCTTAGAAATTTTAAGATTCCTATAATTTCATTACGTGTTAGAATCTTTCTTTCAATGATTGTATTAATCATTGCAACTTCCCTTTTGCTCATAACCATTTCCATCTTTCAATACAAAACTGTCGCCAAAGAATACAATCAAAAGCGAATTGAAAACATGGAATTTTATGTAAAAAAGCATATCAATTATATGCTTTCCAATACTACATATCCTCTGACAGATGACAATATAAAATTAATCTTCAAAGATAAAATTCACGAAATATCCGACATTCAAAATACTGAAATACAGATCTATTCCTTGGATGGAAAATTACTGAAATCCTCCAAAGAATCCTTTTCGGTGGCAATACAATCGCCAATAATATCAAAATTCATCGTGCGCTTAGTCAATGCCTCTATTGACAAAAGGTTTGTAGAAGTCAAAACCATCAATGGTATAAAATATCGCTCCTCTTATAGCCTCATAAAAAATAAAAAATTTAAACCCATCGGAATCCTAAAATTACCCAATGTTCCCGATGATGGCTATTATGAAAAAAAATTAAACAATTTCTTGGTTAGCTTAACACAGGTATATGCTCTTATGATTGCCTTGGCTTTTGGATTGGCTTATTTGCTTTCTTCTTTTATCACCAAACCAATTTATGATTTTGCGGAAAAATTAAGGGAAACCAGTTTGAACCAAAAGAATGAAAAAATACCTTTTCCAGCCAAAATTAAGGAGATTAATATGCTGTTGCATGCTTACAACAGGATGATTGAAGAACTCGAAAGAAACGCCATAAAACTGGCCCAAAACGAACGAGATCTCGCTTGGAGGGAAATGGCCAAGCAGGTGGCTCACGAAATCAAAAATCCGTTAACCCCAATGCGGCTAACTATTCAGAGTTTTCAGCGAAAATTTCATCCTGAAGATCCAAATATCAGACAGAAATTAAACGATTTCTCGGAATCCTTAATTCAGCAAATAGATACGATGAGTGCTGTTGCATCTGCGTTTTCTGATTTTGCTTCCATGCCTGCCCAACAAAACGAAATCCTGAATGTAGTCGAAGTGGTAGAACTCACCTTGGATATTTTTCATGAAGATTATATTGTTTTTGAATGTTCCGAAAAAGAGATTATTTCCAAAATTGACCGTACACAACTCATTCGGGTAATTACCAATTTGGTTAAAAATGCCATGCAAGCCATTCCTGAAAACCAAGAAACCAAAATGATATTGGTTACCATAGAAAGAATAAAAAAAGAAGTCATTATTTCGATAAAAGACAATGGAACAGGAATAAGTCCTGAACATATCGACAACATCTTTGAACCCAAATTCACTACCAAAAACAGCGGAATGGGTTTAGGTCTTGGAATTATAAAAAACATCATCGAAAACTACAACGGAACAATTACCTTTGAATCTAAATTTGGAAGAGGTACCATATTTACCGTTACCCTACCAATCATTAACTCATAACTATAACACAATGAACTACGACAATCTTTTAATTACACTGGAAAACAACATTGCAACCGTTGTTATCAACAGACCAACCAAACTAAATGCTTTGAATATTGAAACGATCAATGACTTGCACAAAGCCATAAAAGTATTGGGTAAAAACAAAGAAATTCAAGTTATCATACTTACAGGTAGTGGCGAAAAAGCATTTGTTGCTGGTGCAGACATTTCAGAATTTGCCCATTTCACCATTGAAGAAGGAACACAATTGGCTTTCCAGGGGCAAGAATTGCTTTTTAATTTTATTGAAAACCTAAAAACTCCAGTTATAGCAGCCGTTAATGGATTTGCTTTGGGAGGTGGATTGGAATTGGCTATGGCCTGTCATTTTAGAGTAGCCTCAGACAATGCAAAAATGGGACTTCCAGAAGTTTCGCTAGGAGTAATTCCAGGATATGGAGGTACGCAGCGTTTGCCACAATTGGTTGGTAAAGGTCAAGCAATGGAAATGATTATGACCGCTGGAATGATTACTGCCGATGAAGCCAAACAATACGGATTGGTAAATCATGTAGTTCCACAAGCCGAGTTAATCGAATTTTGTACTGGAATTGCCCAAAAAATCATAAAAAATTCACCTTTTGCCATTGGTAGAGCCATAAAAGCAATCAATGCAAATTATACCGAAGGAAAGAATGGTTATGAGACCGAAATTAAAAACTTTGGAAAGTGTTTTGGAACTGACGATTTCAACGAAGGAACCAAAGCGTTTTTGGAGAAAAGAAAAGCTGTTTTTACTGGAAAATAGTTATTTAATGCATTGTTCTTTTTTATTGATTTTGAAATTATCATTGAAATTGAAATTTGCTGTTTTAAAGCCCCAATACGAGTTGCGTGAGGGATAGCAGCAAGCTACCAAAGTAGCGCGTATAGCCCGACCCTGTTGCGTAAAGGAGGCGAATAACCGCTCCGATAAGTAGCCTCCTTTACGCAACGGGGGCACGCCCAAATGATAAAAAAAACAACTTTTGCTACTTCGAAAAAAAGAAGTATTTTTACGAAAATTATATAAAAACGATCCCTTATTTTGAAGAAAATAAGGGAAAACCGAATAAACAAAAGAAATAGAGATGAAAGAAAAAAGCAGTTCAGAGAAAGAAGCTAAGTTGAAAGCGTTACAGCTTACACTTGACAAATTAGACAAAACCTACGGAAAAGGAACTGTAATGAAAATGGGCGACAAAGCCATAGAGGAAGTGGAAACTATTTCATCTGGGTCTTTGGGAGTTGATTTGGCTTTGGGAGTTGGTGGTTATCCAAAAGGAAGAATTATAGAAATTTACGGACCAGAATCATCTGGTAAAACGACTTTGACACTTCATGCAATTGCAGAAGCTCAAAAAGCGGGAGGAATTGCTGCTTTTATTGATGCGGAGCATGCTTTTGATAGAAATTATGCTGAGAAATTAGGAGTTGATATCGAAAACCTAATCATTTCGCAACCGGATAACGGGGAACAAGCACTAGAAATTGCCGAAAACCTGATTCGTTCTGGAGCGATTGACATCGTGGTTATTGACTCGGTTGCTGCATTGACGCCTAAGAGTGAAATTGAAGGTGAAATGGGAGATTCTAAAATGGGTCTTCATGCACGATTAATGTCTCAAGCATTGAGAAAATTAACGGGAACGATCAGTAAAACGAATTGTACTGTGTTTTTCATCAACCAGTTGAGAGAGAAAATCGGTGTAATGTTTGGAAATCCAGAAACTACTACTGGTGGTAACGCCTTGAAGTTTTACGCTTCGGTACGTTTGGATATTCGTCGTTCTACACAAATTAAAGATGGTGAAAACGTTTTGGGTAACAGAACTAAAGTAAAAGTTGTTAAAAACAAAGTGGCACCACCATTTAAAATAGCAGAATTTGACATCATGTATGGTGAAGGAATCTCGAAAACAGGTGAGATACTTGACCTTGCCGTAGAGTTTGAAATTATCAAAAAAGCAGGTTCTTGGTTCAGTTACGGTGAAACCAAGCTTGGACAAGGCCGTGATGCAGTTAAATCATTGATTAAAGATAATCCGGAATTGGCAGATGAACTTGAAGTGAAAATTAAAAGTCACATCAAGGAATTAGCTGAAGCATAAAAACAGAAAAGACCGTCTAGTTCCAAAAAACGAGACGGTCTTTTTTATTTATTTGTTTTTTGATTCATCCAGTTTTTTAAACTCTAATAATTCATTGTAAATTAAGTTTCGAACATGTTCGCGAACTTCCTTTCTATCCAATGGTTCTCCTTTATCCGAAACTGTTTCAACCAAAGGCAAAATCTTAACGCGCATTAGACCTGGACTACCGCTATAGAATGTGTACGACAATCTCTTCTTATTATCCGGAAAAACGAGAGGAACGATGGGTAAATGATGTTCTACCGCCAAACGGAAAGCGCCGTCCTTGAAATGATCCAAAAAGATAGTCTCATCATGTGGCACTCCCCCTTCTGGAAAAATGCAGATACTTAATCCTCTATCAATTCTTTTTTGAGCTTCATTAAACACTTCCATTCTGCTTTTTGAACAGCTTCTGTCCACTAGAATACTGGTTCTTTTATAGAAAAAACCAAACAATGGAATTTTTGCCAGCGACATTTTCCCAACAAAAACAAAAGGATTGTCCACTGAAGCAAGCATTAGCATAATATCCGACATGGAAGTATGGTTTGCCACAAACATATAACTTTTCTTGCGGTCCAATTTTTGGACTTTCTCAATTTTATAATAGAAACCCATTCCAAAAAGCACACATTTGGCCCAAATACGGGACATTTTAAAGAAATAAGGATAACCTCTTTCAGTCAATATGGAAGCCACCAAAAAAGGAAGCATAATCAGGATGGGTATGAGCATAACCACATAAAACCATACCCGCCAAACGGCCCAAAATATCTTTTTTATACTTTTCATAAAGTCAAAAGTAAGGAAACTTGCGGAAAATTTAGCAAAAGAATTAACTTTGCGGTCAAATATTACATCACCATACAATCATACGAGATTTAAATAAATAAAAATGGCAAAAATACTTACAGGCGTTCAAAGTACAGGAACTCCGCATTTAGGAAACCTATTGGGCGCAATTATACCTGCAATCGAACTGTCGAATAAACCAGAAAACGAATCTTTCCTTTTTATAGCCGATTTGCATTCAATTACACAAATAAAAGATGGCGACACACTGAGAGGTAACACCTATAGTACTGCTTGCGCTTGGTTAGCTTGCGGTTTGGACATAGAAAAAGTTGTTTTTTATCGTCAGTCAGATGTGGCACAAACAGCGGAATTATCTTGGTATTTGAGCTGTTTTTTCCCTTTTCAGCGTTTGACATTGGCACACTCTTTCAAAGACAAATCAGACCGATTGGATGATGTTAATGCCGGTTTGTTTTCTTATCCAATGTTAATGGCTGCGGATATTTTATTATATGATGCTCAATTTGTTCCCGTTGGAAAAGACCAATTGCAACACTTGGAAATTACCCGTGACGTAGCGTCTCGTTTCAACCACCAAATGGGAGAAACTTTTGTGATACCTGAAGCCAAAATTCAAGAAGACAGCATGCTGATTCCTGGTACGAACGGTGGAAAAATGAGTAAATCGGCGAATAACTTTATCAATATTTTCTTGGATGACAAAGCCTTGCGCAAACAAATCATGAGTATTGAAACCGATAGTACTCCACTTGAAGCTCCAAAAAACCCTGATACCTGTAACTGTTTTACTTTGTATAAATTATTGGCAGACGAAAGTCAAATCGAAGCGATGAGAGCCAATTATTTAGGTGGTAATTACGGATATGGTCACGCCAAACAAGCATTGTTTGAATTGATCGTTGAAAAATTCAAAACCGAAAGAGAAAAATACAACTACTACATCAACAATCTTCCAGAAGTAGATGCTTTATTGAAAAAAGGAGCTGCAAAAGCCAGTATTGTTGCTAATGGTGTTTTGGCGAGAGTAAGGGAGAAATTGGGATTTGAGGTTTAACTGACCACAAACACAAAAATTTTATACCGCAAAGACACAAAGTCGCAAAGAAAATTTCAGGACTTTATTTTGCGACTTTGTGTCTTTGCGGTTATTACTGTATCGGCAAGTTTTTCTCGAAAGCAGAACCAAAAGAAATAAAGGAATCCGTTCCTCCCACTCCTTCAATAATGTGGATTTGTTCGTAGATGATTTTGCGTAACTCTTCGTTATTGGCCGCCACAATCTTGATAAATAAAGCGTATTTACCCGAAACCCAATGACATTCCACAATCTCTGGAATCAATTTGAGTTGCTCTGCTATTGAGTATGCGAAACGAGCTTCTTTGGTGGTGATTCCAGTATAGGTGATCGTTTCAAAACCATAGGCTTTCGCATTTAATTTTACCGAAAACCCAGCAATCAAACCCGATTCCTGCAATTTTCGCACACGCAAATGCACTAATGAATTGGACACTTTTAATTCTTTGGCCAATTCTGAATATGGAATTCTTCCATTCTCACTTAGTTTTCTGATAATTTCTTGATCCAAATAATCAGTATTTTCGTTGTTTTTAGGATTTAACATTGCTTCTTTATTTGGTTGAAAACTATAACATTGACAGTTCTAAAGCAGAAAGCTTTTAAAAATATGTCAAAATTACACAATTTACATCAAAAAATATCAATTTATAAATAATCGAATCTAAAATATGTTAGTTAGACATATTTATATCTAGTTTTGTGTCATTATTACAACTCAAAAAACACAAACAGAAATGGACAAAAATCAACTGCTTTCGAAACTATGGGAACAATATGCTGAAATAACCCCATCTGCAAAAAAAATACACACCTTACTAGAAGAAAAAGGTGAAACCATTCTAAATGATCATATTGCCATTAGAACATTTAATGACAAAAGAGTCAACATCTCTGTCTTAGAAAAAATTTTCGTAAACGTTGGATATGAAGCCCGTGGAGAGTATGTTTTTGAATCTAAAAAGTTATTTGCAAAACATTACGAACATACTACAGACAAAGATGCACCGAGAATTTTTATCTCCGAATTAGAGTTAGAAAAATGTTCCGAATCGTTACAAAACACGGTTAAAAAATTATTGGACGATTGCGATCCAAATGAGTTTAATCACCCACAATTGGCTTTGAACAGTACTTTTTGGAAATCAGATTCACAAGCGATATACAAATCACTCTTGGAAGAATCAGAATATGCCGCTTGGATGTATATCTACGGTTTTAGAGCCAATCATTTTACAATTAACGTAAATGCGCTTAAGAATTTTGAAAAGCTGGAAGAATTGAACACCTTTTTGGAAGAAAACGGTTGGAAATTAAACGCTTCTGGAGGAAAAATAAAAGGAACTCCTGAGCAATTTTTAGAGCAATCTAGTACACTAGCTGATTTATACACCATCACTTTTGAAGAAGGTTCGATTGAAATCCCATCTTGCTATTACGAATTTGCCTTGCGATACGCTATGCCTGACGGTAATTTGTACCAAGGATTTGTGGCTTCATCTGCCGATAAAATTTTTGAAAGCACTGATGTGAAATTGCAAAATTAGAAGCAAAAAATAATTCAATAACTTGTCATATTCGCCATTTTTTGGATTGGATTATGACAAGTTATTGTCATTTTTAAGAAATATCAATCCCAAATTGTATAAATCCACATTGAAAAACTTATTTTTAAATAAATAAAATAAAATTTAAAATTGCTTTTTGAGGATTAAATTTAATAATGACCCGTCAAAAAGACTATTTATAACAATAACCTCAATTATCGTTAAACGGGCTAGTATTATACCAATATATTTTCAGAATAACAATCGAGGGTTTATCTTTGTGCAAAAAATTTACAAATAATTTTTATTTGTGACAAACACAAAAAAGATGACAGAAAATAAGGAAACATTTATATTCGATTTTGACAGTACTTTTATGAAAGTCGAAGCACTAGATGTATTATGTGAAGTAATTTACCAAGATAGTGCTGCAGGCGTTCAAATATTAAGTGAAATTCAACGATTAACCGACCTAGGAATGGAAGGTAAATTGTCCTTGAAAGAATCTTTGACTCAAAGAATCCAATTATTACAGGCCAATAGAGATCACATTGGTAATGTAATTGAAGAATTAAAAAAGAAAGTGACCGCTTCGGTAATTAGAAATAGAACTTTTTTTAAACAACATTCTGAAAATATTTATATCATTTCAAACGGTTTTAAGGAAATTATTATCCCAATCGTTCAGGAATATGGCATCAAACCAGAACATGTTTTGGCCAATACGTTCAAATTTGATCATGAAGGAAACATTATTGGTTTTGACGAAAAAGACGAATTGTGTGAAAACCAAGGAAAAGTAAAAAAAATCAAATCATTAAACCTTCAAGGAGAGGCGATAATGATTGGTGACGGTTATACTGATTATGAAACTCTTGAGGGCGGAGCAGTGAGTAAGTTTTTTGCTTTCACCGAAAACGTAACCCGTAAAATAGTGGTTGAAAAAGCCAGTCAAATAGCACCTTCATTGGATGAAATTCTTTATGAATTGTCATATAAAGCTTCGGTTTCTTATCCAAAAAACAGAATTAATGTTTTGTTATTGGAAAACGTTCACGAAGATGCTGTTAAAATCTTTGAACATGAAGGCTATAATGTAGAAACTATCAAAGGATCATTATCTGAAGACGAATTGATCGAAAAAATAAAAGGAGTTTCAATACTTGGAATCCGTTCAAAAACTCACGTTACGGCTAAAGTTTTGGAACATGCCAATAAGCTTCACGCTG
This sequence comes from Flavobacterium sp. P1_E4, assembly GCF_056405915.1. NCBI lineage: Bacteria > Pseudomonadati > Bacteroidota > Flavobacteriia > Flavobacteriales > Flavobacteriaceae > Flavobacterium > Flavobacterium sp. P1_E4. The sequence continues at coordinate 29,323 of NZ_JBFUBE010000013.1, read as the reverse complement.
TTGGAACGTTTTGTATCGGAACCAATCAAGTGGATTTAACTGCTTGTAGTATGAAAGGAATTTCAGTTTTCAATGCGCCGTACAGCAACACTAGATCTGTTGTGGAATTGGCTTTGGGACAAATCATAATGTTGGTTCGTAATACTTTCGAAAAAAGCAAATTGATGCACGAAGGTGTTTGGGACAAATCGGCCACAAACAGTGTTGAAATTCGTGGTAAAAAATTAGGTTTGGTTGGATACGGAAGTATTGGATCACAACTTTCTATCGTAGCCGAAGCATTGGGTATGAAAGTATATTTCTACGATGCTGTTGACAGATTGGCTCTTGGAAATGCCAAAAAATGTTCTTCTTTGAAAGAATTATTATCGCTTTCGGATGTTGTTTCGTTACACGTTGACGGTCGCGCAAGCAATAAAAATTTAATCGATGCAGATGCTTTTGATTACATGAAGCCTGGTGTTGTATTTTTGAACCTTTCAAGAGGTCACGTTGTTGATATTGAAGCACTTGTAGCCAATTTGAAAAGCGGTAAAATTCACGGTGCTGCTGTCGATGTTTTCCCATACGAACCAAAAAACAATGACGAGCCATTTGTATCTGAATTACAAGGATTGCCAAATGTAATATTGACTCCACATATTGGAGGAAGTACCGAAGAAGCTCAAGAAGACATCGGACATTATGTTGCCAACAAAATAATCAATTACATCAATACAGGTACGACTTACGGAAGCGTAAACCTTCCTGAAATTCAGCTTCCTGAACTTCAAAGTGCGCACAGAATCATGCATATTCACGAAAATGTGAAAGGTATTTTGGCACAAATCAATAATATACTTTTAGAATACGACAATAATATTTTGGGTCAATATCTAAAAACCAATGAAACTTTGGGGTATGTAATTACCGATATTGATAATTTCCACAATAAAGATTTGGAGAAAAAACTGAAAAAGATTCCAAATACAATCAGATATAGAATTCTATACTAAATAATTTTAGATTTCAGCTTATAGATTTCAAATTACCGAAATCCATAAGCTGAAATTTTTTAAATAAAAAATCACCAAAATGAACCTTGAAAGTCTTGAAAAGCAATTAGATGGAAAATTATTGTACGATCACACCATGCGTACACTTTATGCCACTGATGCAAGTGCTTACAAAGAAATGCCATTGGCAGTGGCCATTCCAAAAACGAAGGAAGATATTCAGAAAATCATTGCTTTTGCCAGAGAAAACAAAAGCAGCGTAATTCCTCGTGCAGCCGGAACTTCTCTTGCTGGACAAGTAGTCGGGAATGGAATCGTGGTTGATATTTCACAAGAATTTACCAAAATCCTTTCGGTTGACCCTGTCGAAAAATCGGCTTGGGTAGAACCTGGAGTGATTCGTGACGAACTAAATTTACATTTAAAATCCTATAAATTATTCTTTGGACCGGAAACCTCGACCAGTAATCGTTGTATGATTGGCGGAATGGTGGGTAACAATGCATGTGGTGCAAGATCCGTGATATATGGCTCAACTCGTGAGCATTTACTTGAGATCAAAGGATTTTTGGCTGATGGAAATGAAGTAACTTTTGGTGCTTTAACCAATGCCGAATTTGAGGACAAATGCAACGGAATAAATGTAGTAAGCCCTTTGGAACAAAATATTTATGTTCAAACCAAAGAATTATTGTCATCTCCAGCTAACAGAGCTTTATTCGACGAAAATTATCCTAAAAAGTCAATTCCGAGAAGAAACACGGGATATGCATTGGATTTATTGGCCGACAGTCAGCCTTTTGGCGATCCGACCGAGAAATTTAATTTCTGCAAATTAATCGCCGGTTCAGAAGGGACTTTGTTCTTCTCTACTGCCATAAAATTGAATTTGGTTGATGCACTAAAACCTTTCGCTGGTTTGGTTTGCGTACACCACAATAGCATCAACGAATCGTTGAAAGCCAACTTGGAAGCCTTGAAATTCAAGCCGGACAGTGTTGAGTTAATCGATCATTATATCCTTGAATGTACCAAAGAAAATATCGAGCAAAGCAAAAATAGATTCTTTGTGGAAGGCGATCCACAGGCGATTTTAGTTGTTGAATTTTTAAGGGACTCGAAAGAAGAAATTGTCGAAATCGCCAAAGAAATGGAAGAGGTGATGCGTTCCAAAAACCTTGGTTACCACTTCCCGATTGTTTGGGGCGAAGACACCAATAAAGTTTGGAATTTGAGAAAAGCAGGATTGGGCTTATTGTCTAATATTCCTGGGGATGCGAAAGCCGTTGCCGTTATTGAAGACACTGCGGTTGACGTGAATGATTTGCCTGATTTTATCGAAGATTTTAATGCGATTCTAAAAGAGCGAAATCTAAGTTGTGTGCATTATGCCCACGCAGCTACTGGAGAATTGCACCTTCGCCCAATAATTGATCTAAAAACCAAAGAAGGAGCTGCACTTTTCAGAACTATCGCTACCGATATTGCCCATTTGGTCAAAAAATACAAAGGTTCATTGAGCGGAGAACACGGAGATGGAAGACTTCGCGGCGAATTTATTCCGCTGATGTTGGGAGAAGAAATCTACCAAATGTTTATCCAAGTAAAAAACACTTGGGATCCTTGGGGAATTTTCAATCCTGGAAAAGTGGTAAATACACCTCCGATGGATACCAGCCTGAGATACACTCCAGGGCAGGACACTCCTATGCCGGAAACCTATTTTGATTTCTCTGAACATAACGGAATCGTTCGTGCTGCCGAAATGTGCAACGGATCTGGTGACTGTAGAAAAACAGAAAAAAGCGGTGGTACTATGTGCCCAAGCTATATGGCAACCCGTGATGAAAAACACACCACTCGCGCCAGAGCAAACATATTGAGAGAAACCATTACCAATTCTACCAAAGAAAATAAGTTTGACGATGAAGGTTTGTTGGAAGTCCTTGATTTATGTTTGAGTTGCAAAGGGTGTAAATCCGAATGCCCTTCAAATGTGGATATGGCGAAGTTAAAGGCTGAAACCCTACAACAATACCACGATAAAAACGGAGTGAAATTCCGTTCAAAATTAATTGGGAACACACCAAAAATCAATCAATTATTCGCCTCGTTGCCTTGGTTGTATAATTTTGGTTCCAAAGGAATCTTAGGAAACATTATGAAACGTTCAACCGGTTTTGCAACCGAAAGATCGTTGCCTTTAATGCACAAGATCACTTTTGCCAAATGGATCAAAAATTACAAACAAACTGGGAATTTCAAACAGGGGAAAGTCTATTTGTACAACGATGAATTCTTGAATTTCTATGATGTTGAAATAGGACAAACTGCCGTGAAACTCTTTAACCGTTTGGGTTATGAAGTTGTGGTTCCTGAAATCGGCATAAGTGGAAGAACATATCTTTCGAAAGGAATGCTGAAAGAAGCCCGAGAATTAGCAGAAAAAAACACTCAGGCATTCGCCAAAGAAATACCTGAAAATGCAATTTTAATTGGAATCGAACCATCAGCCATATTATCATTCCGTGATGAATATCCGGATTTATGTCGTGGCGATTTGAAAGAAAAAGCGAAAGCATTCTCCAGCAGAGCAATGCTAATCGAAGAATTTTTGGCCAAAGAATTGGACGAAGGTCGCATCACATCTGATTCTTTTACGGAAAACACTGAAAGAGTTCGTATGCATGGTCACTGTTTCCAAAAAGCATTGTCTTCATTGGTTCCATTAAAGAAAATCCTGATGCTGCCACAAAATTATACTGTGCTCAATATCCCAAGCGGATGTTGCGGTATGGCGGGATCTTTTGGATATGAAAAAGAACATTATGACATTTCGATGAAAATTGGAGAATTGGTTTTATTCCCAACGATCCGTTCAGAAGAACAAGCCACGTTGATTTCTGCCTCAGGAACGAGCTGCAGGCACCAAATTAGCGATGGAACAAGCCGAAAAGCATTTCACCCTGTTGAAATCCTTTTTAAGGCTTTAAAATAAGTACAATTAGTTTTTTATAAAGGATGCAGCTGTTTTTAATGGCTGCATTTTTTTGCTTGAATTTTTTTGTTATAATTGCTGTATAAATATTTTATTTTGATATCAATTAACTTAAAACAATAAAAGCATTCTGCTTATAAATTTACAAACCTAACTAATTTAGCAATTGGACAATATTCAATCATTACCTACAGATTTACGATCAGTTATTGGAACAGAAAAAATTGATTTTTCAATCCTTGCCAAGAGAAAAGAACCTTTAAATAAATCCTTAGGAATTATTGGTTTTGGGATTGTATGGTCTGCCTTCATCAGTATTTTTGTTGTTTCTTTTTTAGGCCCTCTATTTAAAGGCGAAGAAGTTCATTTTAAAGTAAACGATGAACCGACAACTGCTAGTTGGGATAATTTTGAACCAATGCTTGTTCCATCTTTAGTTATTGGTCTTTTTGTTGTAGTAGGAATTGTCATTTTGTGTAGCGGATTTTACTCTTTATTTCAAAAAGGCGGATATTTTGTAGGCACAGAAAACAGGCTCATTCACTATCGCAAAGGAACTATTAACACCTATGACTGGGAACAATTCTCTGGGAATATGGAAATAAATAGTCAAAAAGAAGACATTTCAATGGAACTACGAACTGGTAAAATGGTAAGCCGAAAAAACAAACCCGACGAATATGTACCCGATATTCTGTACATTTCGGGAGTTACCAATGTTCTGGAAATTGAAAAAATTTGCAGAAATAGGATTAAAGAAAATGATCCTACTCCTGCAACTATTCTAAATACATAAGAACGTTTAAATAGCCTCAAACATTTTCCCTGGCAAAGGCCGTATCACTCCCTTTAATTCCATATTGAGCAGTAAACCCGAAATTCGATAAATGGGGAAATCACAATGCAAGGCAATGATATCCATCAATTCTTTTCCTGTTTTCAAAAGGTAGTCATACACTTTTTGTTCGTCATCATCAAGAGTGACAAACAGTTGTTTTTGAATGGATTTAGTCTCTTCCTTTATATCCCAATTCAGATTATAAATCAAATCGGCGGCGCTAGTGAGTACGTTAGCCTTTTGGGTTTTAATCAAATTATTACAGCCTTGACTGTATTTATCGGTGACGCGTCCCGGAACTGCAAAAACATCCCGATTGTAATCATTGGCCATATTGGCTGTGATGAGCGAACCTCCTCTATCAGCAGATTCTATGACAATCGTGGCTTCGGTCATTCCAGCAACGATACGGTTTCGCCGAACGAAGTTCTCTTTATCAGGATTTGACGTACTCCAGAATTCGGTCATAAAACCACCGTTTAGCTCCATTTTGGCAACGTACTTTTTATGCGGTTTAGGATAAATTTGATTCAGTCCATGGGCAACAACACCAATCGTCTGCAAATTATGATCCATAGCCAACTGATGCGCCACAATGTCAACGCCATACGCAAAACCGCTAACGATTATCGGATCCAAAGGTGCCAAATCTTCTATTAGTTTTCTACAAAATTCCGTGCCATAAGAGGTTATTTGGCGCGTACCGACAATGCTGATAATTTTTCGGCTTTTCAAGTCGATATTTCCTGATGAAAACAGCAAAACGGGTCCATCAATACAGTGCTTTAAACGTTCTGGGTAGTTGTAGTCCTTAAAACCCAGTACCTCAATTTCATTATTTTGAATAAAATCCATCTCTTGTTTGGCCTTTTCAAAAATGGATTTGTCCTTGAAATTTTTCAACAAAACAGTACCAACCCCATCAATAGCGGAAAGCTGGGAGGATTTTGCATTCAAAACATTTTCGGCAGTACCAAAATGGGTGAGCAGTTTTTTGGCCATAATATCCCCCACTCCTTCAACCCGCAGTAAAGCCAATTCGTAATATAAATTTTCTTGTGACATATCTTACAATTATAAGACAAATTTTCGAATCATAAAAAGGATTAAAAATTAAAATCCAGTTCATTTGTGAAAAAACTAGAATCTAAATTTTAAAAAAATGAAAGCAAAAAACGATTTTAAAAAAAGATTCTTCAAAAAATAAAACAGTAATCTACTGATTGTGTAATACATGCAGATTGTTAATAAAAATTGTGAATAAAATTTTGATAACTATTCCCGTTGTATAACTTTGTTACTATGAAAATAGAACTTTACATCGCGCAACTTTTATACCGTTATCAATGTGTAACCGTTCCAGGTTTTGGAGCTTTCCTGACCGAAATCCAATCGGCTCAACTGCTTGAAAACTCCCATTCTTTTTTCCCTCCAAAAAAGGTGATTTCCTTTAATACACACATCAAAAACAATGATGGATTATTGGCCAATCATATTGCACAAGCGGAGAAAACATCATACGACTATGCCGTAAGTGCTATCGAATATGAGGTTTTGAGTTGGAAAAAAACGCTACAGGAAAACCGTAGCTTTACTATAAAAAATATTGGTGTTCTAAGTTTAAATGCCGAAAACAATATCTATTTCACACCAAACGAGCAAACCAATTATTTGGCACAATCTTTTGGATTGACTTCTTTTGTTTCACCAGCAGTGAAAAGAGAAGTGGAACTTCCAAAACCTGAAATTGTTTTTGAAAAATCAACAGTACTAACCGCAGAAAAAGCAGTAATCGAGGAAGAAAAACCTATTTTCAATTTCATTCCAGAAACCAGAGAAAGAAGCCCTTATCTTAAATATGCCGCTGTTTTTGTTATCGGATTGGCTGTTGCCGGTTCTATTGGTTACCCAATGTACCAAAATCAAATAGCATCAGAAACTGTTTTGGTTGAAACAGCCGTTCAAAAACAAGTACAACATAAAATTCAGGAAGCGACTTTCTTTATCCAAACGCCAATTCCTGCCGTAACACTTTCTTTAAAATCCGAGAAAGAAGTAGAAGCAAAAATGCCTTATCACATTATGGCCGGCGCATTTAGAAGTGAAGCCAACGCCCAAAAAAGATTCAACCAATTAATTGCCAAAGGTTTTAAAGCCCGAGTTTTGGGCATTAACAAAAACGGACTTTATCCAGTTTTATACGGAAGCTACTCTACTTTTGCGGAAGCAGAAAAAGAAAAAGACTCCATAACAGAAACTGATAATCCTGAAGCTTGGATCTTGATTCAATCTTTATAGAAAAGTCAAAATTTCTACATCAAAATCACGAACAAACCCAAGTCAAAAACGGTATTGTTCGTGATTTTTCATTTTCAAGGATGTTGAAATCCTTACAGCTTAAAAATAAAACCTCTTTTAATGCTTTTAAACAAACTTTTTCCCAAAAAGAAGCAAGAAGGTGTTTTTGCCTAAAAATCTCTTTAAATCGAACAAAATGCCTTTTTAAATCAACCTGAAAAGATTTAGAAGCGGAAACATTTGGCCACTTTTTAAACACAGTCCCGCTATCCGTTGCAATCTTAATAAGCCGAACCCCGGCTTATAAGGATTTCCATTTCTATCGGGGCTAAAGGTTGACATTCAGTATTTTTGAAATCATTTAAAAGAAAACCTCTATCGTAAAAAGAAAAATAGACTAAATCTAATAATAAAAATATAAACTACTGTAATTAATGTAGTTATGAAAATTTTATTAAATTTGGTAAGTAAAAACCACTTTTTTTACTCTTCTTTTAACGCTTTACAAAACACAGACTGTTTTCCTTCTTCCATTTAAATCAAAGAATATGATAAAAACAACAAACTCCTTGCTGATTATTCTATTGTTCACCTACAGCCTTACAGCCCAAAACGCGGAACCCGAAAAAAATATGGAAATCTTTGGTTTCGTTCAGATGGATTCCGGATATGATTTTGGAAGAATGAATCCTGATTGGTATGATACCATGCGACCAACCCAAATTTTAGATAAAGAAGGAAACGAATATCAAACCCAAGGCACGTATTTTATGAGTGTTAGACAAACCTCCTTTGGAATAAAAAACTATGTTGATACCCCAATAGGTCAAGTAAAAACACATTTTGAATTTGATTTATTCGGAATGGGAAAAGAAGTTGGAAACACCGCCTTTCGACTTAAACACGCTTATGTCGAATTAGGCAAATTTGGAGTAGGTCAAACGAATAGTTTATTTACCGATTCGGATGTCTATCCAAACATAGTGGAATTTATGGGACCTAATGCGATGCCCTTCCTTCGGAACATACAAATCCGTTATACCCCAATTATGAATGCAAATCATTCCTTGGCGGTCGCATTAGAGCGACCTGGAGCAACTGCAGATCAAGGGCAATATGGACAGGATTTCGTCTATGCATCTATTCTTGAAAATGTAAAACCAAGATTTTCAGTACCCGATTTAACTGCAGAATACCGATATAGCGACACATGGGGTTATTTGGAATTGTCAGGTATCATTCGAAGCATAAAATGGGAAGATCTCAACACCGATCAATACAATCTATCAGGCAGTGCCGTAGGTTGGGGATTGAGTTTCAGCACTCGTTTAAAAGTTGGAAATAGCGTTGTTTTTCATGGAGCAGTTACAACAGGTGCCGGAATTCAAAACTATATGAATGATGCGGATGCAGATGTTGGAATCAAAAGACAGTATGGTAACTTAGACACTCCAATAAAGGGAATTGCCATCCCAATGCTGGGAGTTGTTACCTACTTTGACATTAATTGGAGCCAAAAATTTAGTTCGGCAATAGGCTACTCAGTTCTGAAGAACACCACCACCGAAGCCCAATTATCAACCGCTTATGAGGCGGGACAATATGCAAGTGCCAATCTTTTGTATTCCCCAGTCAAAAATTGCATTTTGGGACCAGAGTTACAATGGGGAATGCGACAAAACAATGATTTCGCTGGAGATCCTCAATTTAATTTGCCTGCAGCAAAAGGAAATAGCGGAAACGATGTGAAACTACAGTTTTCATTTAGATATATCTTCAATACAACTTTTTACAAAAACAAAGGATAAAAAAGCATAACTGACTAATCAGTCAATTGTTGTTTACTTAATCTTCAATCATTTCCCATAACATTTCAAATGCATCCTGAATAAGTTCCAATTGCTTGTCATTACTCAGTTTATTAGAAATAATATAATAATTCAAACCCTTAATTTGTGCTGTAAACAAAGAATAAATAAACAAAACCGGCATTTGTTTGATAAGAACAATATCAATAGCATTTTTAATTAGAACGAAAAGTGGGTGCTCTTCAAGATCAGCATTAGTTTGGTTTACAACTTTAGAATAAGGAGAATGTATGAATTGTTGCAAATATTGATAATGTAAAGGATTTTCCAAACTCCAAGATACAGAGGCCAAAAACAATGATCGAAATGATTCTTTGGAAATTGAATGTGACTCCATTCTTTCAAGCATAAAATCGTCCATTTCTTTTACAACGGAATGAAATAAAGTTAGGATTAACTCCTCTTTCGTCCTAAAATAATTAAACAGAGTTCCGTTGGCCACATTTGCTTCTAAGGCAATTTTACTGGTCGCCGTTCCATGAAATCCGTTTTCAACGAACAGTCTTAAGGCTGTTCCTAGAATAAGTTGTTTTTTATCCATTTATTTAAGATTGACTAATCAGTCACAAAATTAATATAATTTCATAACAACACCAAAAAAATGATCAAGGCTTATTTACAAAGGCTTTAATAAGTTTTTAAAATCAATAGGCAAACTGGATAGTACCATTTCAATTGCTTCTTCGGGAGTTTCAACAATTCGCGAAAAACCTATTTCTTCAGGAGAAAATACACCTTGTTCCGCCATGAATCCCACAAAATCACGAAGGCCTTTCCAAAATTTTCCTCCAACCAAGATAAGTGGAAACGGACCAATTTTATGGCATTGTATCAAAGTTGCAGCCTCAAACAATTCGTCCAAAGTTCCTAAACCTCCAGGCATCACAATGAACGCACAAGAATACTTAACTAACATAACCTTTCTAACGAAGAAATATTTAAACTCAAAACTATCATTTACATATGGATTTGGTTCCTGTTCTTTTGGCAAGATTATATTCAAACCATAAGTTGGTCCTCCAGCTTCCTTTGCACCTCTATTAGCCGCCTCCATAGCTCCAGGGCCACCGCCGGTCAAAACAGTAAAACCTGCTTTGGCAAAGGCTCCACCTGTTTCACGTGAAAGTTCGTAGTATGGCTCACCAGGCTTAAATCTCGCTGATCCAAAAATAGTCACTGCCGGACCGAGCTGACTAAGTTTAGTAAACCCCATTTCAAACTCAGCGGTAATTCTTTCCAACCGTTCCTTTTCCTTTTCAGCTGTTCTCTGTTCACTTAAAAAATTATATTCCTCCGAATCAATTATTGGCAACTCATAGTCCAATTGTGCTTTTTTCCAATGTTTTTGCCAAGCTTCTTCCCATTCTTCGTGACTTAATCTTTTAAGATTTTCCGTCTTTTTTGCGCACATATCCTTGAATAATTTAAGTTATAAAAATAAACAATTGATTTTATTGTATTTAAAATTAAATAAAAATAAGCCTCTATGAATTTTTGAAGAATGTTTTTTTAAAAGGATTTTTGTTTTTACACTTTTAATAAATTTAAAATCAAAAAAAATCTAATTGAGCCTCATTCCTTTTTGCGTTTTAATCGGAAAATCATGCTATTGGGCAGATTTTTTTTTTGTTAGAATACAATTATCTTAATTTTATATCACCCTAAATTTTTGATGTTTAAAAACCAACTAATTAACTTAAAACGATCAAAAATGGAAAACAACCAAATTACAATCAGAGAATCTTTATACCTAATCTATTCTTATGTAAGCATTTCTGCCTTTTTGTTGATGGCAATAAGTAAAGTCACTAAAAGTCTTGAAAAGGCCTTATATTTCAATCCCATTGTAGCAATACTAATTGTTTTAAACATGGGAGTATTTATTTCATTTTACTATTACAAAAAAACACACAGCACCCACGGAAAACATAATCATCTTTAGGTTTCTAATGATTGATTAAAAAAAAAGCGTTTGTGAAATATAAAAAGATATCACTAAATAGCTTGTAAGTTGCGTGAGGGATAGCAGCTAGCTACCGAAGTAGCGCGAATAGCCCGACAGCATAAAGCAAAGTAGCCAACTCACCACTAAGATGAGTTGGCTACTTTGTTTTACGGTGGCACGTCCAAAATATTTTGATTTACTTTGGTCTAATTGAGATTCAAACTGGCCTTAAACATTCGGAGTTCTTCCCAACTGAAGGCGTCACCATATTTTTCTTTTAAGGGAGAAACCGATTCTTCTTTGTAGCCTGCAAATGCTTCGGTGAGAGCTGCTAATTTATCTTCCGAAAAAACTTCACCGACAGTGATTCTTCTGGACTGTATCAGCTTGGTCAGATGCCCCAAAATAGTTTCCTGGGTGAACTTGCGAATGGTGCCAATTTCCTGTACCGTTTTCTTTTGTAACCAAAGCTCATAAGTTTCCTCAATTGTCGATTTTTTTGGTTCTTTAGTCGCTGTTTTCTTGGATCCGTATCGTTCGGCATCTTTTTCGTCCTCGATCAGGGTGATGTTGGCTTTCTTGAAATCTTCAATTACGCGTTCAACCTTGGTGGTTTTGTATTGTTTTATTTCTGGGGAAGTCAGCTTTTCTTTCGAAATAGTTTCTCCTTTTACCAAAGTGCCTACCATCAATTTGGCTTTCATCAATTGAAGCACAGCCTTAGTTTGCAGATCATCAAGGACAATTAACTCATCATAAAAGGCTTTGGCTTTTTTGAGACGCTTAACTTCCTCAAGTTTCCACAAGATTTCATAGACTAACTTGTCCATTGGTTCCATGAAATAATTAAAAGCGGCGTTAATACGATCTGAAATATGATTGAATTCTAACTGTTCACTGTGGAACAATTTGTCCAGTTGCACCAAAAACTTGGATGATGGGTCAAGCAATTGCCAAATTACCCCCGCTTGGTTATTTGCCCAAGCTCGGTGTTTCGATTTGGCCGAGTTTTCGGCATCTTCATTGTAACTGAATTGATGGTTGCGCCACTCTTGTGCCAACTCATTCCAATCGAAACTGTTTTTCAAATAGTTAAGGATAAAATTCTTGGTTTCACGTTTTAGAGCATTCGCCAAAGCTTCTTCTGAAGCTTTGTTCTCGGCATAATCCATCACATCCTGATCGTTTGAAATACCATTCATTCGCAGCGGAGAAAGCAAAACAAGCCCGTTTAAGGAACGTAAACGCGATAATGCTACATATGCCTGTCCAGGCAGAAAAACTTGCGATACATCAAGCGCAGCTTTGTCAAAGGTCAATCCTTGGCTTTTGTGTACCGTAATCGCCCAGGCCAATTTGATCGGATAATGCACGAACGAGCCTAAAACCTCCTCCTCTATTTCCTTGGTCATTTCGTTTACCTTGTAGCGAATGTTTTGCCATTCGTACTTGTCTACTTCAATGGTTTTGTCTTCATCCGGAAAATGAACCCAGATTTCTTTGGAAGTCATCGTTTTTACAATACCCATTTTCCCGTTGAAATAATTCTTTTCCATCGACAAATCGTTTTTGACAAACATAATCTGTGCTCCAACTTTCAACTGCAAATAGGGATCGACAGGATAGATTTTATCTGGAAAATCTCCTGTGATGTCAGGCATAAACATCATTTGCTTCCCATCCAGATCTGTAAGCGATTGGGCGTTCATCACATCTGCTTTGGCATTGTGGGTCGTCAGTGTAATGAAACCTTTATTGGCTTTCAGGTCAAAATCGGGTTTAACGAATTCATTCAGCGTCTGAATATCACTAGGCGTAATCTCATTGTTTCGCAGATTATTCAAAACCGAAATGAATCGGTCATCTGTTTGACGATAAATCTTAGACAATTCTATGTACAAGGGAGGATACTGCTGAATCACATGTGCATGAAAAAAGAATTTTCCTTTGTAATAATTCCTTAAAGTCCTCCATTCTTCGTCTCTAATGATGGGTGGAAGTTGTAATAAATCTCCAATAAATAATACTTGAACACCGCCAAATGGGGCTGATTTCTTCCGAACCGTTTGCATCATATAATCCATGGCATCCAGCAAATCAGCACGTAACATACTGACTTCGTCAATAATGAGCAATTCCATATTCCTGATAACAGCCCTTTTTTGTCCACTCATTTTGAAATGCCTACGCAAAGTGGCCTTCGTTTCAAACTTGGTAGTATCCGAAAATTGCGGAGCAGAATTGTCCGGAATAAATCCGCCAAAAGGCAACTGAAACATAGAGTGAATCGTAACTCCACCAGCATTCAACGCAGCAATTCCTGTAGGTGCCACTACCACGGTATTCTTGTGAGTAGTTGCAATAATTTCCTTCAAAAGGGTTGTTTTTCCAGTTCCTGCCTTTCCAGTTAGAAAAACTGATTGATGGGTTTGATTTATAAAACGGAGTGCATAAGCTGCGGCTTCAGATATGGATTGCATTTGGCGTATAGTTTTAAAAAGCTAAAATAGTATAAAAATGAAAATAAAAAAACCTTCAATCTTATTCAAGATGAAGGTTTTATAAATTTATGTAAACGAAAAATTACTTTTTAGCTTCTTCTGTTTTAGCAGTCGATTTGTATTTTTCATTCAAAAGTTTTACGATATCTTTTGTAATGTCATATTTCTCTTCAGCATACAAAATAGATGCAGCATCACCAGTTCCGTAGATATAAGCATAGCCTTTCTCTTTACCGTAATCTTTGATGAATTTTTTAACACCTTTTACAAGAGAATCCATTTCTTTTCCACTCTCTTGTTGCAATTGCATTTGCAAACCTTGTTGAGCTTGAGCCAATTGTTGCTCTCTTCTTTGTAGTTCAGCACCATTTTTTTGAGCCCATTCTTGACCGTTTGCTTGAGCATTACGTTGAAAATTAGCAGCATCTTGTTTGAATCTATTGATTTCAGCTTCTAATTGTCTTCCTTTTTCAGCAGCAACACCTTTATATTTTGCCTCTAAATCTTTAGTTTCTGTATATTCTTTCATCAACTCAGCTGTATCAACATAAGCCGTTTTGAATTCCTTTCCTTTAACTTCTTCTTTTTTATCACAAGCTACAAGTGATATTGAAATTGCGATAAGTAATAATGCTTTCTTCATTTTGGTGTATTTCAAGTTTTTTTATGTATGGATGACAAAAATATAAAAAAATAGATAGTATTGATAAAAACTTTCAAAAATGCTACTTTTTTATTACTATAAATTAAAATTATTAAAAATTTAAAAACGATAATAAATTATTATAAAAACTGGATTTAACAGAAGCTTTTAGATGAATAAATTAAAATATCCGACCCTTTTCCCTATTAAAACCACAATAAGCTTCTTAAAATCGTTTAAAATAACTTTTAGTTGTTTTTTAGGATGTAAATATGCGATGAATATTCCATTTTTTGCTTGGCTTTCCAATTCGACTGCAAACCGATGAAAAAGGCTTTAAAATAATTCATTTTACCTGTTTTGTATTTTTCAGAAAGCAAACTCACATAAAATGAATCAAATTTCATTGGAAGCACTTTCTCTAGTTTCATATTTTCTTTAGCAAACAATTTTTGAATAGCCGTTTTTGAAAAATGCCAGAAATGGATTGGAACATCATAAGCCGCCCAAAAGTTTCCATAATGTTTTGCATCGAAAGATTTGAAATTTGGAACAGCTACAATCAAAGTACCACTCGGTTTCAATAATCGCTTTAATTCTTTGATTTGTTCCTCCAAATTAGGAACGTGTTCCAAAACGTGCCACATCGAAATCACGTCAAAAGTATGATTTTCCAATTCGGAAGTATTCTCAACAAAAGAAACGCCTTTGTTTTTTGCAATTGCTTTGGCCTTATCACTAGGCTCTACGCCTACTGTTTTCCATCCATCATTTTGGGCAACGTTCAAAAAATCTCCGGTTCCAGCACCAATATCTAAAATCAATCCTTTAGAAGGCTGATAGGAGTTGATTAAATTTAATTTATTTTTTAATGCAATATTTTTTACAAAATGATAAGCCTTTTCAAAAATGGATCTTTTTGAGTCGGTATGCGAAATATAATCTGCACTTTCATAGTATTTACCCAAAACATCCGAACTCGGTTGTGGATGTGTGATTAGCATATCTAGTGTTTCATCATAAAAAAGTTCAAAAATCTCTTGAGAGACGGAAAAATCTTTAACAGTAAGAAAATGTTTTTTGTTTGTAATGTCCATTTGTGTTTTAAATAAATAATTTCAGCCCTAATTAAAAAGCTGAAAAGAAATTTTTTTAATAATTCTATTGGGAAAGAAATATACTAGCCTACAGTACCCTTTTCCCATCTTATTTTTACTGCGGAAATCTTATCATTTTCCATTCGCATATTTTGGTCAACGATAAACCCATTCTTCGAATAAAAATCCAAAGGCGACAAATAGGGTTCCTTATTTCTTTTCACATCATTTTGATGATCTGTTACCCATCCATTCAAAACCGATGTGTTTCTTTTTAATTCATCGAGGAAAAGCGTTCCAAATTTTCTTCCTTGCATTTTGGAATCAATAATAATTCCAAACCAATCTTCTTCTTCACGAACAAAAGTAAAAGCCCAGCCAGAAATTTGATTCAAATCATTTACAAGTAAATAATGTTTTATGCTTGAAACTCCATCTAGATAATTCTCAAATTCAGATAAATCTTTATAACAGATTCTTTCAGGATATTCTGCGTTCCAAAGTTCAAACAATGTTTTTTTTTGTACTAAATTTAAAACGTGTGTTTGAATAATTTTCATTCTAAAAAATAAAATTAGATTTATTCAACAAATATAGGACTTACAGCCGTAGTTTCACGTGGAACAAATTATTTTTTTATTTAAAGGCTTAGATTTTAGATTTTAGAAAATGATTAAAAAACATTTTTAAACTTAAAACTATGAAAAGAAAAAATCGACTAATTATTTAATTCAAAAAATTACTTAAAGTAAAACTTCAAATACATTGATGAATTTAAAATTCGTAAAAAACTGCATTTTTAATCAAAAAAAGATTTTTAGAACTAAAGAGGTAAAACTCCAAGCTCTAAAAATCTAAATTTAAAATTATCTATCTTCCCATATAAATCAAAAGCACCGAAACATCACTTGGAGAAACTCCACTTATTCTTGAAGCTTGTGAAATAGTTACAGGGCGAATTTTACTCAATTTTTGTTTTGCCTCAATTGACATGGATTTGATTTTATTGTAATCAAAATTTTCTGGGATCTTTACATCTTCCAAACGAGTAAGCTTATCAGCATTATTTCTCTCCTTTTCGATATATCCAGAATATTTAACTTGAATTTCGGCTTGTTCTAAAATTTCTTGATCTAAATTATTCTCAGCAATATATTCTTTTACTTTCTCAAATTTCATAATATCATCCAAATCGATTTGCGGCCTAGAAAACACTTTAAACATTTTATCGCCTTGAGTAATCAACGCTGTTTCTTTCGCTTCCAAAATAGGATTCGTTTCCGCAACAGAAACACTTGTCTCTTTGAAAAAAGCAACCATTTTTTCAGATTCCTTTAATTTAGTTTCCATTCGACGTAATCTGGCTTCAGAAGCCAAACCAATTTCATATGAAAGTGGTGTTAACCTAAAATCGGCATTATCTTGACGCAACAAAGTTCTATACTCCGCTCTTGAAGTAAACATACGGTATGGTTCTTCTGTTCCTTTTGTAATCAAGTCATCAATCAAAACACCAATATAAGCCTCATCTCTTTTCAAAATTAACGGAGCTTGCTCGTGCACTTTCAAATGCGCATTTATTCCTGCCATCAAACCTTGAGAAGCCGCTTCTTCATACCCGGTCGTTCCATTTATTTGTCCAGCAAAATATAATCCTTCAACCAATTTGGTTTCCAATGTGTGCTTTAATTGTGTCGGCGGGAAATAATCATATTCGATTGCGTAACCAGGTCGAAAGAATTTCACATTCTCAAAACCTACAACAGTACGCAATGCTTTAAATTGAATATCCTCTGGCAAAGAAGTTGAAAAACCATTTACATAAACCTCACAAGTATTCCAACCTTCCGGCTCAACAAATAATTGGTGACGTTCTTTATCTGCAAAACGATTAATTTTGTCTTCGATAGAAGGACAGTACCTTGGACCTATACTTTTTATTCTTCCATTAAACATTGGAGAACGATCAAATCCTTCTCTCAAAATATTATGCACCTCATTTGAGGTGTATGTCATATGACAGGATTTTTGAATTGCCAATGGTTTCGTCAAATCAGAATATGAAAACTTATCCGGTTTAGCATCTCCTTTTTCTTCATTCATTTTAGAATAATCCAAAGACCTTCCATCAACTCTTGGAGGCGTCCCTGTTTTCATACGCCCAGCTTCAAAACCAGCTTTAATTAAATCTTCGGTTATTCCAAACGCTGCACTTTCTCCAGCGCGTCCACCTCCGAATTGTTTTTCACCAATATGGATTAAACCATTCAAAAAAGTACCATTTGTCAAAACAACAGACTTGGAACGAATCTCTACTCCCAACGAAGTCTTAATTCCTTTTATTTTTCCATTTTCAATTATCAACCCTTTCACCATCTCTTGATAGAAATCAAGATTAGGAGTTCCTTCCAACATCATTCTCCATTCTTCAGCAAAACGCATACGGTCACTTTGAACTCTTGGAGACCACATAGCAGGACCTTTTGATTTGTTCAACATCTTGAACTGAATCGCAGTTCTATCAGAAACAATTCCAGAGTAACCGCCAAGCGCATCAATCTCACGAACAATTTGCCCTTTTGCAATTCCACCCATTGCAGGATTGCAAGACATTTGCGCAATGTTTTGCAAACTCATCGTTACCAGCAAAGTTTTGGATCCCAAATTTGCTGCCGCTGCCGCGGCCTCTGAACCTGCGTGACCTGCTCCCACCACAATTACATCATACTCTTCTAAAAACATTTTCTTAAATATTAATCCTTTTCAAAGGAATTATGAAATTTTAAAATTTCGTTCCACGTGAAACATTTTGATTTTTTTTTAAAAAAATTCAAAACTTTAAAACAATGTTCCACGTGAAACACATTGTCTTTTTACAAAAAACCACAAGAAACAATTGACGTAAAAATTAAAAATTTTTACGATGTTTCACGTGGAACGTATTGCTTTTTTATATAATTTTGAAAGATTTATAACTACTGTTCCACGTGAAACATTGCTACTTTTTCATCTTCTTTGCTGCGCATTAATTCTTCATCAGCTTCAGTTTTGTCTTTATATCCACAGTAATGTAAAACACCGTGAACCAATACGCGTTTTAATTCGTCTTCAAAACTAGTTTTATAATCTTTCGAATTGTCTAAAACTCTTTCAACGGATACAAAAATATCACCACCTATTTCATTACCCATCGTGTAATCAAAACTGATAATATCTGTTAAGGTATCGTGATTAAGATACTCTACATTAATCTTATGAAGGTACTCATCATCACAAAAGATGTAATTGATTTCTCCTTCTGTTTTATTTTCCGATACTATGACAGCACTTAACCAAGTTGCAATAGCTTCTTCGTTATCTAGTGTAAAATCGGATTCGTAATTAAAATTGATCATTTGTTATTAAAATAAACTTGAACTTTTTGATTAAAATTCGAGCGCAAAGGTAACGATTGTCTATTTAATATTTCGATGCTGTTCAAATAATCTGAAAGTGACTTAGGCAAAGGACTAGCTTGATTGGTAAAATTCTTAGTATTTGTTTCAGATTGGCGTTTTGGATCCTCCCCTTGCAAACGGATAGCAGTGTCTAATTTTAAAAGTTCTTGTTTAATATTATTGGTTCTTTGTAAAGTTTCATTATTAAATCCTTTGTTTAATAATTGCTTTTCTAACTGCTTCATTTGCTCCAAAGCATTTTGTCCACTATTACCCAATCCCTTTTTATTCAACTCTTCTTGCAATGCTTCACGTAACTGTTTTTGCTCTTTGTAAATATCCATTGTAGCTTTTGCATCTCCTTCTCCATCACCATCAGAGTCGCCATTTTCCCCTTGTCCTTTTCCCGACTGAGAACCTTTGTTTTTGCCATCACCAGGTTTACTTCCTTCGCCAGGCTTATTACCAGATTTCATTCCTTGCTTCATTTTCTCGCTTAACTCACCTTGCTTTTTAATAATGTCTGGCAATTGCATACCAGAACCTTGACCTGGTTTTGGCTTTCCAGCACTACTACCCGACATCTGCATTTGCATACTATTCAAAGAATCACTCAATAAATCAGCCAATTTATTTGCAGATGAAATAGCATATTGCTGTTGCGATAAACCTCTTTGCAATTGCGATTCAGTTAAACTCTCAAGTGACTTATCAATATTATATTGAACATTGGCTACCTCTTTGGTGACAGGTTCTGCAATCTTTGGTTGACGCAAAGACAAAGCAAATAAACTATCATCAATATGTTTGAACTGGGTTTTCAAGTTCTGTTGGTTTCTAATATACTTACTAAAAGATGGAGATCCCAACTTAGTTGCCTTAAACTGATTCATAACATCTTCTTGTGAAAATGAATAAGCCAATAGATTGTCAAGAATTTGACGCAACATCTTAACATCTTCTTCAATCTGATCTTTGTCGGATTCCTCCATTGCCATCTCCATAGCTTTGGACATTTCTTTCATTTTTTTAGAAGCACTTTTTTGGTTCGGTTTCGCCTTTGGTTTATTGTTATTCTGCAATTCAGAATTAGCTTTATTAAGATCTTCTTTAATACTTTTTTCCTTATCCGAATCAGAAGGAATGTCCATTGGTGATTTTAAATCTTCATTATCCTTGTCCAACTGTTTCAATTCTTCTTGAATTTTTTCAAACTCATCACTTAGTTTCTTTTGCTCTTGAGCAGAATTTTCTTTTTCATTCTCAGATAATTTATCTTCTTTTTGAGATAATTTATCGAGTTTATCAGCTAATTGTTCAGCCTTTTTTTCTACATAATAACGCTTAGTAAGTTCTACTAATTGTGCTAAATTTTTGTTTTGACTTTTACTATTTTGTTTGAACTTTTCAAGTTTCTCAACAAAATCTTCGTCTTTAATTTTATTATTTAGATCATTAAGTTCATCCAATAATTTTTTGTTTTTATCCAATTCCTTATCTGTGTTCTCTAAACGTTTTTGCAATAATTCTTTGGTTTCGTCTTTCTGTTGAGGATTTGATTTATCTAAATTATCTTTCATCTTATTAGAAAACTGCTTCATCAATTCATTTTGTTGCTGCTGTTGCTTGATGAAATCATTAATCTTTTGACGATCATTAAAATCTAAACCTTCCTTTTCTTTATTGGTTTGTTGCAATTTTTCCATTTCAGAAAACTGTTTATCTTGTTTAGATAATGTTTTTTGCAAACTGTTTATAGCATTATTTTGCTCTTGAAGAGTGTTGTTTTGCTTTTCTTCATCAGATAAAATTCTATTTGAAAAGACAGTTGAACGAGAACTTTTGAAATGATGAATCGCATCATTATCAAAAACCTCAAAATAAAAATCATAGTTCACGCCTTTTTCAACATCAAGATTACTTGGAAAGTTGAAAACAATTTGGTCAAAAGTATCGTGCTTAACAACAATTGTTCCACGTTTGGCATTAAGAGGTTTTCCAGATTCATAGTAAACAATCTGCAATCTAGATAATCCATAATCATCACCCACTTGACCAACAAAATAAGAACTTTCTACACTTAAACTATCTGGAGCTTTAGTAATATTGATCGTTGGAAACTGATCTTTAACGACATTCAGCTGATAATTCAATTTTTCGAAGTTTTTCACTTCATTATTTGAAGTAATTATTTGATATTCTGTGTTTTGAACTATATTTTTAGTCAAATTAAATGTATTATCAGACTTAACGAATGGAAAAGCCTGTAAATCATTTTTCCAGACCACATTTTGTGTAGCATTTGTATTCATAACCCAAGTAACTTGAGTTCCTTCAGGAATAATACCGTTACCTGTTCCTTTAACAATAGTGCTCTTTAAATTCAGATAACTTGGATAAACAAACTTCATTTCAAAATTTGAAATAGTGGGAACAGCAATCACTTTCAATTCATAATCTGGTGAAACAACGGAATTAGCTTCAATATGAAAAGAAACATTAGTAATTGGTTTAGCTATTTTAAATTGAAATTCTCCTGGATGAATAGTCTCAAGATAATAACTTTCATCACCTATAAAAATCATAACATTTTCAGGAACTACTTCACCGTCTGATTTAATTTGTAAAACAAAATCTTTGCCTTGTTCTGTAACCAAACTTGAATTTAAAACTGTAAATTTAAACGGAGCTGGAGGAGAAAATGTCGAATTGAAATGTACTACCCTATTCAAACTTTGAGAAATAATTCTACTATTTCCCGATAGAAAAAAGAACAATAAAAAAAGAATTGGTAAAATAGCCAATGGCAAATATTTTCTATTGGTACTAAAATCTATTGCTTTTCCAAAGGGAATAGGACGCAGAGAATTTGCTTTTTGTTCGATAGAAGCTAATAATAATTCTGAATTATAAACTGAAGTATCAGATTTTGAAAGCTGTAAGTAATTAGTCAATGTATCATTTACCTCAGAGAAATGACTTCCAATAATAACTGAGGCCTGTGTATAATCAATTCCCTTTTGGAATTTTAATATTTTAAAAATTGGAAATAATATAAAGCGAAGTAACAAGAACAATTCAACTGTAATAAAAAACCAAAACAAGAAAATCCTTCCCTTAGGTTTTAACCAAAGGAAATACTCAATAAAGAGTGTAAAAAGGAAATAGATTAATCCAAGACCAATAAAAAATATAATGCCGCGAATTAATTCATTTGTATAATACTTCTTTATAAAAGCTTCTAACTTTTGATGTATCGAATATGACTTTTCCAAAATTACCGTATTAATTTAATAACCAATAAAAGTAATAATTTTAATGCTTACTAAAAGGTAAATAAAGCATAATATTAAAGTGTTGAAGAAACACTATTTACAGATACCAAACGACAAATTGAAATTGTATATTTGCAAAAAATTTAAAATAATGTCTAAACCAGTTCGCGTGCGTTTTGCACCAAGTCCAACAGGACCTTTACATATTGGCGGAGTACGTACCGCTTTATTTAATTATTTGTTTGCTAAAAAAAATGGAGGAACCTTTTATTTACGAATAGAAGATACCGACCAAAATAGATTTGTTCCTGGTGCAGAAGAATATATAATGGAAGCCTTGGAATGGTTAGGAATAGCACCCTCAGAAACTGTTGGGAAAAATGAAAAATTTGGACCATACAGACAAAGTGAAAGAAAGCCTCTTTACAAACAATATGCTGATTTATTAATAGAATCAGGTAATGCCTATTATGCATTTGACACGGCCGAAGCATTGGACGCACATAGAAAACAACACGAAGCGGAAGGGAAAACATTCATCTACAATCATCATAACCGTGAAAAGTTAGACACTTCATTGGTGATTTCCAAAGAAGAAACAGCCAAAAGAATTGCCAACAATGAAGATTACGTAATCCGTTTTAAAACTCCAGTAAATGAAACTTTACATTTACAGGACATCATTCGTGGAGATGTAAAATTTGAAACCAATCTTTTGGATGATAAAGTATTATTCAAAAGTGATGGAATGCCTACTTATCACTTGGCAAATATCGTTGATGATCATTTAATGGAAACTTCACATGTTATTCGTGGTGAAGAATGGTTACCATCTATGCCGTTGCACGTAATGTTGTATCGTGCATTTGGTTGGGATGCACCAGAATTTGCTCATTTACCGTTGATTTTAAAACCAATTGGTAACGGTAAATTATCAAAACGTGACGGAGATAAAATGGGATTCCCTGTATTCCCATTAGAATGGAAAACCGAAGAAGGTGTTTCATCCGGATATAGAGAGAAAGGTTTTTTCCCAGAAACAGTTGTAAACTTTTTGTCTTTATTAGGTTGGAATGACGGAACAGATAAAGAACTTTTTACATTAGAAGAATTAGCAGAAGCTTTTGATTTAAAAAGAGTACACAAATCGGGAGCTAAATTTGATCCAGAAAAAAACAAATGGTTCAATCATCAATATTTGATGAAAAAAGATGATACTGTTTTAGCTGAAGAATTCTCAAAGATTATTGAATTAAAACATTTGAACAGATATTATTCCTTAATCGAAATGACTAAAATTGTTTCTTTGATTAAAGATAGAGCACACTTCGTGTCAGAGTTTTGGGAAATGAGTGATTTCTTTTTTATCGCACCAACAAGCTATGATGAAAAAGCAAGCAAAAATTGGAAACCTGAGACACCAGCTTTAATGCAGGAATTGATATCAGTAATCGAAGAAATAAGTGATTTTACTTCTCTAAATATTGAAACGATAGTGAAAGATTGGATGACCAAAAACGAAATTGGAATGGGAAAAGTAATGCAACCATTTCGTTTGAGTTTAGTTGGAGCACTCAAAGGCCCTCACCTATTCGATATTGTTGAAGTCATTGGAAAACAAGAAACGATTTCAAGATTACAAAATACGATAGCAACATTATAAAAACAAAAGCTCCCAATACAAAGGGAGCTTTTTTATTTTGTAACTTTAAAGATATTCTTACGTATAACATACACGAACTTAAAAACTTAAACTATGAATGCAGCATTTATTTTCATAATCATCTTCGGATTGATAATCTTACTTTCTTCTTTTTTTACAGTTAAACAACAAACGAGTATTATCGTGGAACGTTTTGGAAAATTTTTAAGCGTGAGAAATTCAGGTTTACAATTTAAAATCCCATTGATTGATAGAATTGCAGGTCGTGTAAACTTAAGAATTCAACAATTGGATGTTTTGATTGAAACTAAAACCAAAGACAATGTTTTCATTAAAATGAAAGTTTCTGTCCAGTTTAAAGTGATTCAAGAACACGTCTATAATGCATTTTACAAATTAGAATATCCTCACGATCAGATTACGGCTTATGTATTTGACGTAGTGCGTGCCGAAGTTCCAAAACTAATTTTAGATGATGTATTCGAAAGAAAAGATGATATTGCAATAGGTGTAAAACGCGAATTAAATGAAGCAATGTTGACTTACGGATATGATATTATCAACACATTGGTTACTGATATAGATCCGGATATTCAAGTGAAAAATGCAATGAATAGAATTAATGCTGCCGATAGAGAAAAAACAGCAGCAATGTTTGAATCTGAAGCACAAAGAATAAGGATTGTGGCCAAAGCCAAAGCCGAAGCAGAAAGTAAAAAACTGCAAGGTCAAGGTATTGCAGATCAACGTCGAGAAATAGCCCGTGGTTTAGTAGAAAGCGTAGAGGTTTTAAACAATGTTGGTATTAACTCACAAGAAGCATCAGCCTTAATTGTAATTACTCAGCATTATGATACGTTGCAGGCTATTGGAGCAGATACAAATTCAAACTTGATATTACTACCAAACTCTCCACAAGCAGCAAGCGATATGCTAAACAGTATGGTGACAAGTTTTACAGCTTCGAATATTATTGGAGAAGAAATGAAAAAACAGCCAAAAAGAGTCAAAAAAACAGATAATACAGCTATCGATTATAATCCATCTGATACTTCAGATTCAACAGAACCAGCATAAACAGAAAATGATTTACAATAAAAAAGAGGCTTAATCGCCTCTTTTTCTATTTATAAAATAACTGATAATATATGGAACCACTGCTTTAATTATTGAAAGCAATTGATTTGGAATTGCTTCTTTATATGGTGCCAAAAAACCACTAACTATATTTTCTGGAGTTATTTCATCTTTAGTTTTTTGAATACTTAAAACTAATTTTTGATAACTAATCTCTTTTTCTAATTTTAAGATCTCAAGATCTCGATCAATAGATGCGTATGATGAATATTTTTTAGCCTCCATAATTAGTCGTTAAAAAAGATTTCTGAGAATTTTTCTAAAATTGGTCCTTCAATAACTTTTTCCTTAACTAAAAATAAAAGGAAAGTGATAATTAAATAAAATGCTCCAACAATCAAAAACCCGATGGCATAGCTATCATAATAAGTACCAATAGCAAGAGCGGCAGCTAATGAGCCAAATAACAAGACCATACTAAAACACAATAAAATCAAAGTAAACTTCAAAATCATTGTGGTAGATTTCATTGCAACCTTAAAACCCCACAATTTATAATACGAAGCCGACTTCTCAAAATAAGCATGAGCTTGTTCCTGAATATTATCCGTGTTTTCTTTTATTTTGTCAAAAGCCATAGATGCTTGAATTTATTTCTGAAATTTAGCATTTTTTAATTTAAGATCTGCTAATTTATTTTCTAAAAATGAAATAACATCCTCAGTTTTATGACTTAATGAAGAAACTATATTTTGATAATTACCATCAATATCATCTTTACCTATTAAATCCTTTGCTTTTCCAACCAACTTTTCGGATACATCATGAAATTTATCCTGAAGATTATGTTTTGCATCATCAAAACCATCTTTAAGTTTTTCTCTAGTTTTGGATCCTTTATCTGGTGCAAACAAAATTCCAATACCTGCGCCTATAGCCGCACCAACCAAAATAGCTACAATTGTATTCCCAGTATTATTTGACATATTAATTGAATTTAGATGTTACTACTCATAAAAATACAACTTTATCAACAAACTAATGTTAACAAGCCGTTAAAGTGCAAAGCATTAGCCAAAAAGTCAAAATAAAGCGTTTATTCGAACTAAAAACTAAAAAATGTATATTGACATAGATAATAAATAAAATTCCATTAAAAATAATATATCAAAGCTAATTTTAATAAAAAATATCTATTAAAAATATTTAATTAATATATAAAATAAATAATAGTTTAAAATTATTATTATTAAATAATAATCAAAATAATTTATATAAAGTAAAAAGCTGTTTTTTGATAAAAAAGTATAAAAACAGACTTGCTAAATAAAAAAGAGCTGTTTTTTTATAAAAAATTAAAATAACAACTTCTAAGGAATAAAAATTTTAAAAATATAAATTGACATAGACAAAATTTAAAATCGTCTTAAAAATAATTTATGAGGGTTGATTTTAATAATTAAAATTTATAATTTTTATAAAAATAATCAATATTATATATAATAAAAAAGTGCTTTATAAAAAGCACTTTTAATTGATAAAAACTATAATTAGAATTTATATAGAATTTAAAACTTCTAAAACTTTTTCATTTTTTTCAGTATTTCTTAATTCTGCAATTTGAGTTTCGAAAACCGAATTATTAACTAAATCTCTTTTTAGATTTAATAATACAAAAATACGTACCGTTGCCAATTGACTTTTCAAAGACATCGTATATAATTTATGTACTATTTCTAAATCGATATCATTAGCTTTCACTTTATCAGAAAAATGTAAAAGCAAATTGGCAAACAATAAAGAATTGTTGTCATTCTTCACATTTTTGACCAATGTTTGACAAAGCAAACTAAAATTATCAATTGATTTAATGTTTTCAACAATGGTGTTTAAAAGTAAAGAAGCATTCTTTTCATCTTTTTCTTTTACATATTTATTGATCTCTTTTTGAGTATTCATCAAAAGATTAGCTTCTTTCTTATCCTTCTCTTCCCAAGCATCCTTAAGACCAACTGTTTTGTTAAATACTAATTTTGAATCAGTTGCATCTTTATCAACAACAAAATAACCCAAACGTTGAAACTGAAAATGGTCTCCAATTTTAGCATCTGATAAACTTGGTTCAACAAAACCTTTAACAATTTGTAAAGATTCTCCATTCATAAATTCCAAGAAACTTTTCTCTTTATGACTGTCTGGAGCTTCGTCAATAAACAAACGATCGTACAAACGAACTTCAGCTTCAACAGCAGTTTTTACAGCAACCCAATGCAAAGTTCCAGCCACTTTTCTTTGACTAGCTTCACTCCCACTTCCACTTCTGGAATCTTCATCATAAGTTACTTGAATTTCAGTAATAGTACCGTTAGTATCTTTTGTAACACTTTCTCCTTTAATGATATAACCATTTTTTAGACGCACTTCATTTCCTAAACTTAAACGGAAAAATTTAGCTGGAGCGACTTCAAGGAAATCATCTCTTTCAATATATAATTCACGAGAAAAAGGCACTTTTCTATATCCTGCAGATTCATCTTCTTGGTTATTTTCAGCTTCAAGCCACTCCTCTACTCCTTCTGGATAATTTGTAATAACTACTTTTACAGGATCTAAAACAGCCATAACTCTAAGAGCAGTTTTGTTTAAATCTTCACGTAAACAGAAATCCAAAAGAGATACATCAATAATATTTTCACGTTTCGCAACTCCAATTACCTCACAGAATTTACGGATTGCAGCAGCGGTATAACCACGTCTCCTTAAACCGGAAATAGTAGGCATTCTAGGATCATCCCAACCATTGACAATGTTTTCCTGTACCAATTGCAATAGCTTTCGCTTACTCATAACGGTATAGTTCAAATTCAAACGAGCAAACTCATATTGATGTGGACGTACTTGATTTTTATCATAAATTTGATCCAAAAACCAATCATATAATTCACGGTGCATCACAAATTCCAAGGTACAAATAGAGTGAGAAATTTGTTCAATAAAATCACTTTCACCATGAGCATAATCATACATAGGATAAATATTCCAGTCATTTCCTGTACGGTGATGATGACGATGTAATATTCTGTACATCAATGGATCACGCATCAACATATTCGATGATGCCATATCAATTTTAGCTCTCAAAACATGACTTCCTTCTGGGAAATCACCGTTTTTCATTCCTTCAAAAAGAGTTAAATTTTCTTCAATGGAACGATTTCTAAAAGGTCCATCTACACCTGGTTGAGTTGGCGTTCCTTTTTGAATTGCCATATCTTCAGAAGATTGACTGTCAACATAGGCTTTACCATTTTTGATCATAGTAACTGCCCATTCGTATAATTGTTGGAAATAATCAGATGAATACAATTCCTCAGACCAATCAAAACCTAACCATTTTAGATCTTCCTTGATTGCATCAACATACTCCTGCTCTTCTTTGGCTGGATTCGTATCATCAAAACGTAAGTTTACTGGTGCATTGTATTTTAGACCTAAACCAAAATTAAGGCAAATAGATTTGGCGTGGCCAATGTGTAAATATCCATTAGGTTCTGGGGGAAAACGAAAGCGTAATTTATCTTGAGGAAAACCGTTTGTCAAACTGTCTTCTATAATTTGTTCAATAAAATGAAGTGATTTCTCTTCTGATGCCATTTTTAAAAATTTTAGCAAAGATAAAAAATAGATAATAGATAATAGCCAATAAGATAATAGACTTTAAAGAAAAAACAGTTATCAATTTTTAATACATTTGTATAAATACTTGATCTTTTATAACAAAAGAAGGACTTTTTCAAGATGTGAAAATCGATGAAAAGGAATGTTACTATAACTATTAAAGTTTAAAATCTTTACGATTATAAACATGAATTAATTACTGAAAAACAAAAAATGGGAACAATTAGATTAAAAAACATCCGCACTTTTTCATACCACGGATGTTTGATAGAAGAAGGAAAAATAGGCTCTGATTATACTGTAGATTTGGAAATAAAAACCAATTTGAAACATTCTTCTGAATCCGATAACTTAAAAGATACAGTAGATTATGTGCATTTAAACAAGATTGTAATAGAAGAAATGGCTATTCGTTCCAATTTATTGGAGCATGTGACTAAAAGAATCATTGATAGAGCCTTGGCAGAACTGGAAACTGTTTCAAAAATTAAAGTTGCTGTTTCAAAAATTAATCCGCCTATAGGTGGTGATGTAGAAGCGGTTACCATAGAAATGGAAGAAGAGCGTTATTTCAAATTGTAACAATTGTTATAAAAATAGAAAAAAGTTAACTTTAAACTTTTAAACTTTAAAATTTTAAGTTACTTTTGCCATCCGTTCAAGAATGGCGTCGTGGCCGAGCGGCTAGGCTGGGCTCTGCAAAAGCTCCTACTCCGGTTCGAATCCGGACGATGCCTCTAAAACCTCTAAAGCAATTTAGAGGTTTTTTTTATGTTTAATTTTTAGAAAAAATTAGATAAAGATATTGTTCGAATCCCGACGATGCCTCTAAAACCTCTAAAGCAATTTAGAGGTTTTTTTTATGTTTAATTTTTAGAAAAAATTAGATAAAGATATAGTTCGAATCTGGACGATACTTAAACCTCTAAAGCAATTTTAGCCGTTTTTTTTTGTTTAATTTTTAGAAAAAATTAGATAAAGATATAGTTCGAATCCAGACGATACTTAAA